>DASWYF010000022.1 GCA_036405135.1 Verrucomicrobiia bacterium
ACCGGCCGATCGGCGCGGATTCGCGCGGATGACCTTCGCAGGTGTGCGTTTTGGTATGCGTTGGGCGCTTTTTAACCCCTCAAGCCAGAAAAACCCTAGGAAACAGCCTAGAATTCGCATTGGAGGCGAGGGTCGGAATCGAACCGACGAATGCAGCTTTTGCAGAGCCGTGCCTTACCACTTGGCTACCCCGCCATCACGCGTGCCGGGAAATCTAAGGAACTCTCCCGTCAGCGCAAGCTCTTGTTTTGAGTTTTTAGTAAAGTTTCGAGTTCGCTGAACTTGCCAGCTGAGGCCGGGCCCCGTTTTTCAATTAACGCGCTGCGAAATCAAGGACGGTGATGTGCGTGTTTTTGCCAAAAGGTGCAGGGTATAAGTCGAAGGACGATTACGATCGGGGGTGGGTGTGAAACCCGCTCGACAGGGGTTTGGTGGGCGGGCTAGGTTTCTGGGGTCAAACAAATGGCTGAAGTGAATACATCGGCGGGTTCGCCTGCCCCTACATCGGCACCTGCGCCAGCACCTGGTCCCAGCAAGGGGAAGGTGTTCTTGCGCCGTCTGTTCAGCTCGGTGATGTTGTGGACGGTGGTGATTACGGCTTTGTTCTCCGGGAACAAAGTCATCTCGGATTGGTTCTTTGTCGGCATCATGACGTTGCTGGCGGTGACGGGGCTTCTGGAATTTTACGGGATGGTTGAGAAGCGCGGGTTGGTTTGCTTCAAAGGGTGGGGGGTGTTCGGCGGTGTTTTGCTGATGACGAGCACGTTCTTCTATGTCTCCGGATTCTTGGGACCGAAAGATCCGGCGCGTCCGGCGGATTTTGAATCCAGCATCATCGTCATCTTTGTGCTGGGGTTGTGTGTGAAGCAGTTCACGTCCAAGACGAATACAGCGGGCATTTTGGCGATTTCTACGACGTTGTTCGGCCTGATGTATGTGCCGTGGCTGTTGAATTTCGTGCAGAAGATCAATTACTTCCCGCGCATCAATGATAATGGGCATTGGTATGTGCTGTATTTCATTCTGGTGACGAAGTTCAGTGATTTGGGGGCGTATGTGACGGGGTCATTGATCGGGAAGCACAAGATGATTCCACGTATCAGTCCGGGGAAGACGTGGGAGGGGTTTGGCGGGGCGATCGTGATCTCGACGGGGGTGAGTGTGGCGTTTGCACACTTTGCGGCGGCGAAGCTGCCGGGGATGAACCTCATGCATGCGGTGATCTTGGGCATTATGCTGAGCATCGCGGCGGTGATCGGGGATCTGATCGAGTCTTTGTTCAAACGGGAGTCGGGGGTGAAGGACTCGGGAGCGTTCTTTCCGGGTATCGGTGGCATTCTGGATCTCTTGGACAGCATCCTTTTCAACGCACCGCTCATGTATCTTTATCTGCGTCATGTTTTGACGCATTGAGGTGGAGTACGCATTATCGCCGGGTTTTTCGCGCATGAAGAAAGTGGTTTTATTGGGCAGCACGGGTTCTATCGGCACCAGCACGATCAAGGTGGCGGAGGACTTGCCGGATCAATTTCAACTGGTGGGGCTGGCGGCAGGTAACAACGTGGAGTTGTTGCTGGAGCAGACGCGTCGGCACAAACCGGCGGCGATCTCTATCACCGATCCGGCCAAGGCGAAGGAGCTATCCAACCTGCTGGGCACGGCTTGCCAAGTTTATAGCGGCAATGAAGGTCTCTTGAAGCTGGCGACGATGCCGGGGGCGGACATCGTGCTCATAGCCATCGTCGGCACGGCGGGATTGCAACCGGCGTTGGCGGCGATTCGGGCGGGCAAGGACATCGCGGTGGCGTCCAAGGAAATCTTGGTGATGGCGGGCGAGATCGTGATGAACGAGGCCCGGAAGCATGGGGTGCGCGTCCTGGCGGTGGATAGCGAGCACTCGGCTATTTTCCAATGCTTGGATGATAAACCAGCCAATTCGGTGCGGGCCTTGTGGTTGACGGCTTCCGGCGGTCCTTTCCGGGATAAGACGGTGTGGCCGAAGGAGAAGTTTGCGGAGATCACACTGGAGAAGGCGCTCAAGCATCCTTCTTGGGTGATGGGGCGGAAGATCACAATCGATTCAGCCACCTTGTTCAACAAAGGGCTGGAGATGATCGAGGCGCGGTGGCTCTTTGATATCGAGATGCCCCGGGTGAAGGTGGTGGTGCATCCGCAGAGTATCGTGCATTCCATGGTGGAGTTTGTGGACGGGTCCATTATCGCCCAGCTTTCCACGCCGGACATGTGCCTGCCCATTCAATATGCGCTGAGCTATCCGAAGCGGATCGGCAGTGACCGGGTGCAGACGAACTTTGCGAAAATCGGCACGTTGACCTTTGAAGAGCCGGATGTGGAACGCTTTCCAGCGGTGCAACTTGCGCGTCGGGCAGGGGAGGTTGGCGGGACGTTGCCAGCGGTATTGAACGCGGCCAATGAAGTGGCGGTCGAAGCTTTTGTTAATCGCCAAATCAACTTTCCTCAAATCACAGGGCTGGTTGCGAAGGTGATGGACGCGCACAATGTCGTATCGCATCCGACTCTGGATCAAATACTTGCAGCCGATGCTTGGGCACGGCAGGAGGCGGCGCGCGGCTGACGAGGTTGCTGGCAAATCCGTGGTTTTACTAGGTTGCCAGTCGCTGGTGCGCCAGTATAGTCAATCCTGTGGCATTCACACCACGGGCGTATCCGTGGTGTAAACCCTATATGAGCATAGCTGGTGTCTTAAAATTTTTGTTCATCCTGTTTGAAGTGATCGTGCTCTTCAACTTGGTGATCATCGTGCATGAGCTGGGTCATTTCCTAGCGGCCAAGTGGCGCGGGCTGCATGTGGACCGGTTTGGCATCTGGTTCGGCAAGCCGATCTGGGAGAAGAAAATCGGCGGCGTGACCTATTGCTTGGGTTGCATCCCGGCGGGTGGCTTCGTTTCCCTACCGCAGATGGCACCGATGGAGGCGATCGAGGGCAAGATTGAAGGCCCGAAGGAGAATCTCCCGGAGATCTCGCCGATCGACAAGATCATCGTGGCGTTCGCAGGACCGTTGTTCAGTTTGCTGCTGGCGTTTGCTTTTGCTGTGATCGTATGGGGTATTGGGCGTCCGGTGAGCGAGAAGGAGACGACAACCATCGTGGGTTTTGCCCCGAAAGAGTTTCCGGCGGCACAAGCTGGCATCCAGGCTGGTGATAAAATCTTGGAGATCGATGGAGCGCCCGTGGACCGCTTCTCGGGTGTCAGCAAGCACAGCATCATGTGGCGGATCGTGAGCAGCGAAGGCGAGACGATCAATGTGAAGATACAACGCGGCGAGGTGGTGACGAATTTCGTGGTGGCACCGAGATTGCCGGAAACGAAGAGCTATGAGCGCAAGGGATTGCGACAGATCGGTGTGGAGCCTTCGCAGACGCCTGTTGTCGCGGGATTGGTAGAGCATGGACCGGCCTTGAAGGCGGGCTTGCAGATCAATGACGAGATCGTGGCGGTGAACGGGGTGAAAGTGTATCACCCGGCAGGTGTGGCCCAGCAACTCGCGCTGGCGAGCAACAATGTCTCGATGGTCACCGTGAAGCGTGCTGGTGCGGAAAAGACTTTGGAAGTGAAGCCGGCCAAGCCGATCAATTGGGACGAATTCAAGATCGGCATCGAATGGGATGCCACGGGGAAGATGTCCCTCATCCATCCGAATCCGATCGAGCAGGTAAAGGGTGGTATCGATTCCATGGTGGGCACGTTTGCTGCATTGTTCTCCCCGAAATCTGATATCAAGCCGCAGCATCTCTCGGGTCCAGTGGGCATCATGCGCATCTACTATCTGCTCTTCGAGAGCGATCAGGGCTGGCGCCTGGCCATCTGGTTCAGCGTGGTGTTGAACATCAATCTCGCCATCATGAACATGTTACCGGTGCCAGTCTTGGATGGTGGCCATATCACGCTGGCGTTGATCAATCTCATCAGTCGTCGCGAGGTAAGCCCGAAGATATTGAACTGGGTTTATCAGGGATGCGCGGTGATGGTGATCGGCTATATCATGTATGTCTCGTTCTATGATGTGCAGGATCTGAAACCGGATAAATCGGCTCCGCCGAAAGAAATGAAGTTTGCACCGGAGCCCAGTTCGTCTACGAATTCCCCGAAGTAGTCATGCAATATTGTTCCTCTCCATTCCAGTTCCAGCGCCGTCAGACCCGTGAAGTCGTGGTGGGTGATCCGGCGAACGGTGGCGTCATCATCGGTGGCAAGCACCCGGTGGTGAAGCAGTCCATGCTCACGTGCGATACGATGAACACGGCGCTCTGCGTGCAGCAGACGTTGGAGCTGGTGGCCGTGGGCTGCCAGATCGTGCGCATCACCGCACCGACGGTGAAGGACGCCGCGAACCTGCAGAACGTGGTGGCGGAATTGCGCGCCAAAGGATGCAACGTGCCGATCGTGGCGGACATTCATTTCAAACCAGATGCGGCGATGGAAGCGGTGAAGTGGGTGGAGAAGATCCGTATCAATCCCGGCAACTACGCGGACTCGAAGAAGTTCGCAATCAAGGAATATACGGACGAGGCGTATTTGGCCGAGCTGCAACGCATCGAAGAGAAATTCACGCCGTTGGTGCTGGAATGCAAACGCCTGAACCGGGCGATGCGCATCGGCACGAACCACGGCTCGCTCAGCGACCGTATCATGAACCGTTACGGCGATTCGCCGTTGGGCATGGTGGAGAGTGCGCTGGAGTTCGCCCGCATCTGCCGGAAGAATGATTTTCATAACTTCGTGTTCTCGATGAAGTCGAGCAATCCGAAGGTGATGATCGAGTGCTACCGCTTGTTGGTGGCGCGTCTCGCGAAGGAAGGTGCGGACTGGAATTATCCGATCCACCTCGGTGTCACTGAGGCGGGTGAGGGTGAAGATGGTCGTATCAAATCCGCCATCGGCATCGGCTCGCTGCTGTGCGATGGCTTGGGTGATACAATTCGGGTTTCCCTCACGGAAGATTCTCCGCGTGAGATCGCGGTGTGTAATGACTTGGTGGCGCAAATCCCGTTGCTGACGGCGAAGAACAATACCATTGGGCACACACAGTTCCCGTTTGATCCATTCCACTACGAGCGTCGGTTGACGCCGGAGACGGAGTTGAACGAAACGATCAAGTGCGGCGGTGAACAGACCGTGCGCGTGGTGGTGACGAAAGCGACGTGGGAGAAGGTCGCGCCGAAGATTTCGCCGAAGGCGGATGTGAAACCGGAAGCGGTGTATGAGGATCTGAACATCCTCGAACTCGATCCGACGCAGGAGATTTCCAGTGAAGCGATCAATTGCGATACGCAACTGGTGGCGGTGAAGGACGGCGTGCAGTTGCCCGTCATCACGGCGTATCGCCTGCTGGTGGCACAGTTGAAGCGTCTGGGCCGCAAGAACCCGATTCTGCTGAAGGATTGCCTGACGTTTGAACCGGTGCCGTTGCACCCGAATATCGCACTCTTGCGCGCGGCGGTGAACATCGGAGCGTTGCTGGCGGATGGCATCGGTGATGCGATCCTCGTGCGGGGGGAATCGGGCGCGGGACAATCGTTGCGGCTCGCTTACAATATTTTGCAGGCGGCGGGTTGCCGTTCGTTCAAGACGGATTACGTGGCGTGCCCGAGCTGCGGGCGAACGTTGTTCAATCTCCAGACGGTCACGGCGCGCATCAAGGCGCGCACGGAACATCTGAAGGGCGTGAAGATCGCGATCATGGGTTGCATCGTGAACGGGCCGGGCGAGATGGCGGATGCGGACTTCGGTTACGTGGGCGGGGCACCGAACAAGATCAATCTCTACGTAGGCAAGACGCCGGTGAAGTTCAACATTCCCGAGGCGGAAGCCGTGGAACGTCTGGTGGATCTTATCCGCGAGCATGGCAAGTGGGTGGAACCGCAGCTCGAAGAAGCGGCGGCGAACTAAGGGAACGCGTGGGATTGCTGCAAACCATCTTCGGCTACAAAGACCCGGCACAGCAATGGCCGGTGGTGGGCGGGCAGAAGGTGGTCTTTGATTTCGACAAGAATACGCTTAACGGCGTGGGCCTTCATGCGCCGTGGACGGCGCTGGAGGTATTCGGCAAGCCGGAGCTGAAGCGGCGCAAGGTGGAGGATTCGCTGGTCTATCTTTCACGCGGGTTCAGTGCGGACCTTTATCAAGGGAGTGTCGCCAGCTATAGTTTCGTGTGGAATGACTACCTGCGGCAGGGGTTTCAACCGTTTCAAGGGGTGTTCCGCTTCAAGGGCAAAGAGCTGCATCTGGATGGCGATACAACGGAGAAGGAGATCGAATCGATTTTTGATGATGAGTATTGGCGGGATGAGGGGAAGGACGAGATCGTCCTATTCTACGAGATGGAAGGGGCGGAGTGGCAGTTCGAGCTGGATCAGGAAGGTTTTTTGAAGACGTGTCTGATCCTGGCGTATCCGGTGCTGGCGGATGAGTTTCAGCGGGAGGCTTACAAGGTGACGAAGCCGTGGCCGACTTGGGGTTGAAGATTTTTGACAGGATTAATAGGATTTACGGGATGGGGAGCGTAATGCGTAATGCGTAATGCGTAACTGAAAGACATCGAATGCCCAACTTTCAACATCGGAAGTGAGAGATGAGGAAGGTCGGAGGGGAAGGGGGATTTGATTCGTCGGAGGGCAACTTACTGCCGGCTAGAAGCGCGGCAGCACGGGGCTTTGGGTTTCGTCGGGAAAGAAAAAGGCCGCACAGTGATGTGCGGCCGGTTGTTTTTACGATGATAAGCAGTTGGCTTAGGCCACGGCGGTTTGAGCGGTCAGTTTCGCGAGGCCTTCGTGGCCTTTGCGGAGGATGCGCTCGGTGGTGGTCCAGTCGATGCAGGCATCGGTGATGGAGACGCCGTATTTCAGATCGGCAGGGGCTTTGAGCGCCTGGCTGCCTTCGCTGAGGAAGCTCTCGACCATCACACCGGTGATGTATTGATTTCCTTCCGCGCGTTGGGCGATGACGCTATTCCAGACTTCTTCCTGCTTCGCGTGTTGCTTGCCGGAGTTGGCGTGGCTGCAATCTACCATCAGGCGGGGCGGAAGCTTGGCCTTGTTCAGCGCGGTCACGGCCTCGGCGATGCTCTCGGCATCGTAGTTCGTGCGGACACGGCCACCGCGCAGCACCACGTGGCCATCGGGATTGCCGGTGGTGGAGATGATGCTGGTGAAGCCATCGGGATCGATGCCGAGGAAGCTGTGCGCGCTACGCGCCGCAGTCATGGCGTCGATGGCGGTTTGCAGGCTGCCATCGGTGCCGTTCTTGAAGCCGACGGGCATGGAGAGGCCGCTGGCCATCTCGCGATGGGTTTGCGATTCCGTGGTGCGCGCGCCGATCGCGGCCCAACTGATGAGCTCGGCGAGGTATTGCGGCACGATGGGATCGAGGAACTCCGTCGCGGCAGGCAGGCCGAGTTCATTGATCTGCAAGAGCAGTTTGCGTCCGACTTTCAGGCCAGCTTCGATGTCATACGTGCCGTTCAGGTGCGGATCGTTGATCAGACCTTTCCAGCCGATGGTGGTGCGCGGTTTCTCGAAGTAAACGCGCATCACGATGCACAGGCGGTCGCTCAATTCCTGCTGCAGTTTCACGAGGCGGGCGGCGTAATCCAGCGCGGCGGACGGATCGTGAATGGAGCAGGGGCCGAGGATGACCAGCAGGCGCGGGTCTTCGCCACGCAAGATGGCGCGGACGGCTTCGCGACCTTTGACGACGGTCTGTTCCGCCTTCTGGCTGAGCGGCAACTGGGCTTTCAGCGCATTGGGCGAGAGCAAGCGTTTGGTCTCCTGTACGTGCAGGTTATTGATCGGCTGCATGACAACTAATATGGCCTTTGGCCGGGACTACTTCCACGCGGGGTTTTCCGGCAGGCAGGCGTCGAATTCCTTAACCAGTGCGGTCTCGTATTCGCCTGCATAGGTGCCCTTGAAGAAGCGGTCGAGCGCTTCGTTGTGCAGGCGTTCCCAGGAGGCTTCTTCTTTGCCGGGGTTGATGGGGAAGAACAGCGCGCCGTTTTTCTTGGCGGCGTTGAAATCGCCCGGGGCGTCACCGATCATGAGGATCTTGGTGGGGGCGTATTTGTCCTTCGCAGCAAATTTGATGTGCTCGGTCTTCGTGCCCATCTCCTGACCGGCGATGATCTTCACGAACTTCTCGATGCCGTGCTCGCTCCACTCGCGTTGGAGGGCGTCCACGGGCGTCTGGCTGATGCACATGGCATCCGCCTGAGCGTTGATTTTGGCGAGGCATTCGCGGACGAGCGGGAAGGGGGGCACACCATGGACGAGGTCCAGCACGGTGTCATTGACGGCGTCCGACCAGACTTTGACCTGGTCGAGGCCGCGATTGCCGTTCTTCACTTCGGCGGCGAGGGTCGCATTGCCGAGCTTGGTTTCACGGGCGATCCATTCATCGAGTGCTTTGGTGTCAGCGATCTTGACGCCACGGGCGTTGACCTGCGGACGTTCACGCAGGAGGTTCAAGGCGCGGACGAGGGCCGGGAAACGGTTGGCCCCACGGGTCTTGGAGTAAAGGTTCACAAACGCCCAGGTTTCACGGGCGTATTTGCTGACGGCTTGGAGGTGGAAATGCTTGATGAACATGGGGGCAAAGCACTCCTGGTGCTTGATCTCCATGCTGTCAAAGATGCAGCCGTCAGAATCAATGCCGACGAAGAATTCTTTCGAGGGCTTAAAATCGCGCAATACTTGTGCCGGATCGCTCATAAATAGAGGGCAAGATAGGAGGGCAAGCCGGGCAAAGAGTCAAATACGTTTTAAAGGCAAAAAACGAGGGGTTTTGCCCGGAATGACTCATGACGAAGTACGAATGACGAAGGGGAAAACTTCGAACATCGAACTTCTAACATCGACCAGCGAGAAGATGGGAAGGTTTTGGCTCCATATTGTGCATATAGCGCACGGAGGCTTAACGGTATTTTGAGAGGCGGGCAGGGTAGGACGTGAGATGCAGTGCGATGGGGTTATAGGAGGTTGGTTTGGAGAACTGCGCTCCAAAAGTGCATGTGGGTTCGATAATCTTGCATGGCGGAGTCGGGGACGAATGGGTATGGTGAAGGCATTGAAATCCCTATGGTGAGCTGTAATGCAATAGCGCTGGTGAAGCGCGTGAGTTGGTTGCTGGTTTTGCTTTCGCTGGCCGCTTCAAGCGAGGCGGCGGAGAAGAAGGCGGGCAAGGTGGATTATCAGCGCGATGTGCGACCCATCATCTCGGCCAAATGTTACCATTGTCACGGGCCGGATGAGGGGACGCGCGAAGCGAAGTTGCGCTTGGATATCCGGGAGGAGGCGGTGAAGGATCGCAAGGGGTCGTTCGCAATCAAGCCGGGTGATATCAAGAACAGTGAGGTGTATGCGCGCATCATCACGACGGATGAGGATGATATCATGCCGCCGAAGAAGACGGGGCATCCGCTGACGGCGGAGGAGATCGAGACGCTGAAGCGGTGGATCCAGCAGGGCGCGGTGTATGAGGATCATTGGGCGTTCAGCAAACCGACGTTACCTAAGGTGCCGGAGACGCGGAGTTCCAAACGGTGGGCGGCGAATGGGGTGGATCATTTTATTTTTGAGCAGTTGGAAGAGAAGGGGTTGAAGCCATCGGCGCAGGCGGATCGTTATACATTGATCCGGCGGTTGTCGCTGGATCTGGTGGGTTTGCCGCCGACACCGCAGGAGGTGGAGGCGTTTGTGAATGACAAGTCGCCGAATGCGTATGAGAAGCTGGTGGATCGTCTGCTGGCCTCGCCGCATTACGGGGAGAAGTGGGCGCGGATGTGGCTGGACTTGGCGCGTTATGCGGATTCAGCGGGTTACGGTTCCGATCCATTGCGATTGAACATCTGGCCGTATCGCGACTGGGTGATCAATGCCTTCAACCGCAATCTGCCGTATGACCAGTTCACCATTGAGCAACTGGCGGGTGATCTGCTGCCAAAGCCGACACGGGAACAATTGGTGGCGACAGCGTTTCATCGCAACACGATGACGAACACGGAGGGCGGCACGGATGATGAGGAGTTTCGCGTGGCGGCGGTGAAGGATCGCGTAGGGACGACCTCGCAGGTGTGGATGGGCCTGACGATGAATTGCGCGCAATGTCACACGCATAAGTTCGATCCAATCTCGCACAAGGAATATTACCAGTTCTTCGCGTTCTTCAACCAGACGGAGGACACGGACAAGCCGGATGAGTTTCCGACGATGCCGTTACCGACGGCAGATGAGACGGCGAAGACGGAGAAGATACATAGCGAGATTGTAGCGCTGGAGAAACAGATGTCGGTGACGACGCCGGAACTGCTCACGGAATTGGCGCAGTGGGAGAAGGCACAGCAGGCGGGTGTGAAATGGACGACGCTGAACGCGGTGGAGGCGAAGGCGAAATCCAACATGGAACTGGTGGTGCAATCGGATCAATCGATCCTCGCGAAGGACAGCAAGGCGGAGACGGATACTTACACGGTGACATGGCGCTTGAATGAAAAGGGCGTAACGGCGGTGCGCTTGGAGGCGTTGCTGGATGCGAGCTTGCCGGGACAGGGGCCGGGTCGCGCGGGTGGGAATTTTGTGCTGAGCGATGTGAAGCTGACGGTGAAGGCATCCGAGAAGGCGGTACCGCAGGCGCGGTTTGTGCGCGTGGAGATCGCGGGGAAAGAAAAGGTGCTTTCGCTGGCGGAGGTGCAGGTATTCAGCGGCGGGAAGAATATCGCGCAGGGGAAGGCGGCGAAGCAATCGAGTACAACATACGATGGCGCGGCGGGTTACGCGGTGGATGGGAATACGGACGGGAAATTTGATTTGAAATCCACGTCGCACGCGGGACCGGAAGAGAATCCGTGGTGGGAAGTGGACCTCGGCGAAGTGCAGACGGTAGAGCGCGTGACGGTGTGGAATCGCACAGATGGGAACGTGGGCAATCGGCTGAATGGGGCGCGGGTGATCGCGTTGGATGCGGCGCGCAAGCCGGTGTGGGAAACGACGGTGAGCGAAGCGCCGAAGACGAGCGTGGAGTTCGCGACGAACGGGGAGCGGGCCATCGCGCTGAAGAATGCGTCAGCGGATCACAGCCAGCAGGATTATGAGGTGGCGAAGGCGATCGATGCAGACAAGAAGACGGGGTGGGCGATCGGTGGCGAAGTCGGCAAGGCGCATGCGGCGGTGTTTGAACTGGGCAGTGCATTGACGGAGGGCGAGGGGTCGATTGTCACGCTGACGCTGGAACAGAATTACGGGAGCAAACATCTGCTCGGGAAGTTCCGCTTGCAGGCGACGACGCAGAAGACGCCGGTGCGAGAATTACCGAAGAACATTCTGGCGATCCTCGCAGTCGAGGCCGGAAAACGGAGTGAGGCACAGCAAGCGGCGTTACTGGATTATTACCGGCCGATGTCGGCTTCGCTGGCGAAGGTGAACACGCAGCTCGCACAGAAACGGAAGGACTTGGCGGCGATCAAACCGTTGGTGCTGCCGATCATGAAGGAGTTAGGTGTGGATAAGAAGCGCACTTCTACGATCTTCAACAAGGGCAACTTCCTTGACCCGGGGGCGAAGGTGGAAGCGGAGTTCATGGCGAAATTCGCGCCGCCGAGTGCCTCGGTGCCACGGAATCGCCTCGGGGTGGCGGAGTGGTTGGTGAGCCGGGAAAATCCACTCACGGCGCGGGTGCAGGTGAATCGCGTGTGGTCGCAATTGTTTGGTCGCGGGCTGGTGCTGACGGAAGAAGATTTCGGCACGCAGGGGACGATGCCAACGCATCGAGAATTGCTCGACTGGCTGGCGGTGGAGTTCATGGACAAAGGGTGGGACATGAAGGCGTTCACCAAGCTGTTGGTGATGTCCTCGACGTATCGGCAGTCGTCCGTGGTGAGCGAGCAGGCGCGGGCGAAGGATCCGTTGAATGAGTTGCTGTCGCATTATCCACGGCGTCGTTTGGATGCGGAGGGCGTGCGGGATCAGGCACTGGCGTTGAGTGGGTTGTTGAGCAGCAAGATCGGCGGGCCATCGGTGTATCCGCCGCAGCCGGATGGGTTGTGGCGTGCGGCGTTCAATGGTCAACGGAGTTGGACGACGAGCACGGGCGAGGACCGGTATCGGCGCGGGCTCTATACGTTCTGGCGGCGCACGGTGCCGTATCCGAGCATGGCAACATTCGATGCGCCGAGCCGCGAGAATTGCACGATGCGGCGTTTGCCCACGAACACGCCATTGCAAGCGTTCGTGACGATGAATGACCCGGCGTTCGTGGAGATGTCGCAGGCATTGGGACGGCGCATCCAGAAGGAAGGCGGCAGCACGGTGGAGGAACGGATGAAATATGCGCTCACGTTGTGTCTGTCACGACCACCGCAAGCGGAGCAGGTGAAGGCGTTGGTGCAATTGTATCAAAGCGAGCTGGAGCATTATCGCACGGACGTAGAAGCGGCGAAAAAATTGGCGACGGGCGCGGATGGGAAAGTGATGAGCGGCGACACAGCGGAGCAGGCGGCGTGGACGGTGGTGGGGAATGTGTTGTTGAACCTGGATGGGGTGTTGGCGAAGGGGTGAGGTTTTTTTAACCGCAGATGAACACAGATAGACACAGATGGGGGAAAGAAGCAGGGAAGCCAGATGGCCAGAAGCTTTATGCCTCACCAGCAGCAGAGAGAGCGGCTTGGGCTAAGGCTTCGCTGATGTGGAAACTGTGTTCGGTGCGCAGGGAGTCCAGTAGTGGTTTGAGGGCAGAGATTTTACCGGCGTTTTTGGCGGCGAGCAAAATACCCAAGGTGCCAGCGGGCTTGAGGCCTAAACGCACGGCCGCACGGCGTCCAGCGGCATCGTCTATCAGAATGGTGGTGGCACCGGTTTCCAAAGCTAACAAGATCGCAGCGGCTTCTCCGGCATCCAGCTCTGAGGTTAACAGTGGCGTGAGCGGACCGGTGGATGGATGTTTGATGATGATCCATCCAGCAGAAACTGCGGCACGCAGTTCAGCAGCTCCTTTTAAGGCTGCGTTGGCATCAGCTACTTCGTGGAAAACTTGGTCTGGGATCAGGAGCTGCGAATATAGCTGGCGCAGCAAATCGAATTGCCGGATGGCGGCCAGGAAAACGATGACCGAGGAATCACTGACGATGGGTGAATTCGCGGGCATGAGCGAGGTCTTGGGCCAGTTCGGTTTCGCCGTAGTGCATGGGGACGTGACGACGGGCAAGTGTTTCCGTCATGGTTTGACGGGAAATTCCGGCCAGTTCGGCAGCCTTGCCCAAGCCCAAGATTTCTTGCGCGTAAAAAGAAATGGCAAGTTCGAGCTTCATGCGGGCCTCCACTTCGGGCGGAGGCAGGCGCATGGCTTCCACCACTGCATCCGAGATTTCCAGAGTGACGCTCATAAACGAACAGTAAGGGAAAACGGCCTCTGATGCAACACCAGCGAAAAGGCGGCTTATCCTCTATGAAAACGACGCCAAAATCGAGATTCGTACTGATAACCCTGATTGTCTGTTTGGTTTCGGTGGTGCTGTTGGCACCGTTCATATTAGACCATGTCAAAGCAAGGAAATCGCATCAGGAATGGCAACAGAAGGTGACGGTTTCTAAGATTCTTTTGATGGCGCTTGATAATTATCAAATGCGCGAAGGGCAGTATCCGAATAGTATGAATGATCTGGGTATGGAATTAGATCTGATTTTTAAAGATGCACATCTGGCGAAAGGTCTTGCACGTTTCACTTATGAGAGAGCCGCCGATGGTGGGTTTGAGTTGAAATGTGACGGTGATTCGGTGGCCAAACGAAGCAACCATGAGTTGTCCTCCAAGCCTTGATAGAATTTTCAGACATGAATGACGATATTTCAAATCCACGGTTGGCGGCGATGCGGGCGATGACGCGGCGGACGTTTTTCGGGCGCGCGGGTCTGGGGCTCGGCGCGCTGGCGTTGGGGCAACTGGGATTGCGCGGAACGTCGTCTTCAGCAGCACCAGCGGTGGCGGGGGGGAATCCTTTGGCGGTGCGAGCGCCGATGTTTGCGCCGAAGGCGAAGTCGGTGATTTATCTGCACATGTCGGGGGCGCCGCCGTCGCTGGACCTGTTCGATTACAAGCCGAAGTTGAAGGAGTTGAACATGCAGCCGTGTCCGCAATCGCTGCTGGATGGACAACGGTTCGCGTTCATCAAGGGCGTGCCGAAGATGCTGGGCTCGCCGTATGAGTTCAAGCAGCGTGGGCAGGCGGGCATGTGGGTGAGCGAGACGTTGCCGCACTTCTCAAAGATCGTGGATGACGTGTGCCTCGTGCGCTCGATGAACACGGACCAGTTCAATCACGCGCCGGCGGAGTTGTTTCTCTACACGGGGTCATCGCGCGCGGGCAGTGCCTCGATGGGTTCATGGCTCACGTATGGCTTGGGCAGCACGAACCAGGATTTGCCGGGGTTCGTGGTGTTGCTCTCAGGCGGCACGGATCCGACAGGTGGGAAGAGTTTGTGGAGTAGCGGATTTTTGCCATCGGTTTATCAAGGCGTGCAATGCCGTTCGCAGGGCGAGCCGATCTTGTTCTCGAACAATCCGGAGGGCATGAGCCGGGAATCGCGGCGGCGCAGTCTGGATGCGTTGGCGAAGTTGAACGAGATCGAGGCGAAGCAGTTCGGCGATCCGGAAACGCTCACGCGCATCCAGCAATACGAGCTGGCGTATCGCATGCAGATCGCGGTGCCGGAAGTGTTCGATATCGCGCGTGAGCCAGAACATATCCGCGAGGCATATGGCGCGAAGCCGGGCGAGGCGTCGTTCGCGAACAATTGTTTGCTGGCGCGACGGCTGGTGGAGAAGGGCGTGCGGTATGTGCAGCTTTATGATTGGGGCTGGGACATCCATGGCACGGGCGCGGGCGATGATTTGATGACGGCGTTTCCGAAGAAGTGTCGGGATGTGGATCAGGCGGCGGCGGCGCTGATCACGGATTTGAAACAGCGCGGGATGCTGGATGATACGCTGGTGATCTGGGGCGGAGAGTTCGGTCGCACGCCGATGAATGAGGAACGAAACGGCTCGAAGCTCTTGGGGCGCGATCATCATCCACACTGCTTCAGCATCTGGATGGCGGGCGGGGGCATCAAGGCCGGGCACATCCATGGTGAGACGGATGAACTGGGCTACATGATCACGCGCGACAAGGTGACGATCCGCGATCTGCAATCGACCATCCTACATCAGATGGGCATGAACCCGCATCAATTCAGCTTCCGTTATCAGGGATTGAATCAGCGGTTGATAGGGCCGACGGATGAGGGTGTGGTGGTGAAGGGGATTCTGGCGTAGCGGCGAAATGATGAATGTCTAAGCATCAATGGCGAAGGAATGTTCGAATGCCTATGTCTGAAGGGTGATGATCACTTCTTCTCGCCGATGCAATAGAGGTATTCCTGGCGGGGTTCGGTCTTGGTGGCGACGCGCAGGTAGATGCGGCTGCCGCAGATGACGGGAGAGGCGTAGGCTTGGTCGCCAAGCTGGTTTTGGGCGAGGAGTTTGAAGCTCTTGGGCGTGGCTTCATAGACGAAGGTTTTACCGGCGACGTTCGAGGAATAGATGCGGTTGCCGACCATCACGGGTGAGGCGTAAACTTCGCCACCGAGACGTTCTTTCCAGAGTTCTTCGCCGGTGTCGGATTTCCAGCAGGTGGCGATACCGGAATCGAGGACGGCGTAGAGGTGGCCTTCCTTCACGATCATGGAAGGGACGTAAACGCGGGCGATGTTATGCCAGGCAATTTTGCCGGAGCCATCGGCATGGACAGCCACTACGTGGTTCTTCGGATAACCGCCGCTGGCGAAGACGCGCTCGCCATCGGTGACGATGGTGGTGACACATTCTTCGGTGGAGCCTTCGATCTCCCAGATCACTTTGCCATTCAGCGGATCGTAACTGGCGAGGACATTGCCACCGGCCATGACCATCTGCGTGCGGCCAGCGGCTTTCACGATGGAAGGCGTGGTGTAGTTGTGATGCTTGGGACGTGGCTGGCTCCAGACGACCTTGCCGGTCTTGCGATCCAAGCCTGCTACCACGCCACCGCCTTTATGATCCGCCGCAACAATCACGAGGGATTCGTGGACGACCGGTGAGGCCGCGTAGCCTTGATGGATCACATAGTCGCAGATCTTTTGCTGCCAGAGCAGCTTGCCGCTGAGATCGAGGGCACTGGTGTAAACGGCGCCGGAGTTGAGGAAATTGATGAAGAGCTGGTTGCCATCGTAGGTGACGGAAGCGGAGGCGGCGGAGGAATGAGATTGCTTGCCGTATTCGGCGCCGGAGCTGTGGACATCGGTCTGCCAGACGAGTTTGCCATCGGTGCGATTGAGGCAGAGGATGGATTGAGTGCGCTTAGTGGTGTCGGCTGTCGGAAGATAGATGCGGTCACCGACGACGATGGGTGAGCCGTGGCCGCGGCCGGGGATGGCGACTTTCCACAGGACATTCTCCGTTTCGCTCCAGGTGGTGGGCGGGTTCTGATTCGGAGAGGCGAGGCCATCACGTGTCGGACCGCGCCAGGCGGGCCAATCGGCAGGACTGGTGGCAGCGTGCAGGCCGAGGGACAGGGTGAGGGCGGTGCCAGAGAGTAATATGGAAAAAGCGCGGCGATTCATAAGGGATTGCAGCGGGGAGATTGGAGGAAGGAGAGGGGATGGGCAAGTCTGTTGGCTACGGCGGACGTCGCGGACTGCCGGCTGGAATCCGGCAGCACGGGCGTGGTGCTTCGTCGCAGGGCAAAAACTCAAAACTGTCTTACTACAAAGCGAGCGATGGAACCGCATGGCATAAGGCTGAGAAGGGAGCAGAAAAAAGAAATTAGACTCCATTGACCGGGGGCGAATTCATTTCTAGCATACCGTCTGACTCTGGGGCGGACGATAGCAGTGGCGTATCGTGCGGATGGGCTTATTGATGTCATGCAATCCAATTCTTCATCACCGGCGGAAACGGGACCGATCAAGATCACGGATTCTGTGAGTGCGGCGCAGCGGGCGATGCTGCAAGTCACCGGCCTGGCGGATGAGGCCACGGCGCGCCTGAATCTCCTGTATGACCTGCCCCTGCAATTCGCGGCGGAACGGAGCGAGAAGGCGCTCTACAGCCTGATCCTGAACCGGGTGGTGGATCTCATCCCGGGTGCCTTGCGCGGAGCGTTGCTGATCTTTGAACCGGCCTCCGGCAAGCTGGCCTTGCGGGCGAGCATCCCGGCGGACAACCCGCCCATCAGCCGCACCTTGATCAAACGGGCGGTGAGCGAGGGGAATGGTTTTATCTGGAGCGCAGACGAGGGGGAGCAGGACCTGAGCAAGAGCATCCAGCGCATCAATGTGCGCACGGGCATGTATGTGCCGTTGCTGTGGCAGGGAAATCCGATGGGGGTTTTGTGCGTGGACAATCCCGAACGGCCCGCGGCGTTTTCCAAGGAGGATCTGCAGTTTCTGGTTTCCGTGGCGCATTACGCGGCGGCGGCGGTGGCGAACCAGCACTTGCAGGCGAGCCTGGCGCAGAAGAACAAGACGATGGAGCATTTGCTGGCGAATTTTTCACCGAAGCTGCGGAGCACGTTGCTGGCGAAGGCGCAGGCAGGGAAATTGAAGCCGGGCGGGCAGAAATCGCAAGTGACCATTTTGCTTTCGGACCTGCGCGGGTTCACGCGGGTGAGCACAGGTTTGCCGGCGGAGACGGTGGTGGAGATGCTCAATGATTATTTCTCCGCGCTGGTGGAGGTGATCTTCCAATACGACGGGACGGTCGATAAGTTCATGGGGGATGCGATCCTGGCGGTTTTCGGCAGCCCGGAGACCGATCCTGAGCATGCGATGAAGTCCGTGCGGGCGGCCATCGGGATGCAGGCGGCGACGGAGCGGGTGAATACCCGGCGGAAGGAAGCGGGCTTGCCGTATTGTGAACTGGGCATCGGTCTGCATACGGGCGAGGTGTTGCATGGATTCATCGGCGCGGAGGAGCGGTTGGAATACACGGTGATCGGAGATACGGTGAACCGGGCGTCCCGTTATTGTGACGGGGCGAAGGGCGGGGAGATCGTGTTCAGCCCGGAACTGTTCGGTGTGTTGAGCGGGACCATCCAGGCGACTTCTTCCATCATCCAGACAAAGCATGAGGGTGAGCAGAAGGCGTGGGTGCTGAAGTGCAAGACGGATGCTTGAATCATCCGCTAGCAGGATGTGTCGGGCTGTGGGGGACAGGCGGGCGGAGCGTTGAGGTAAGGTGAGGTGTTCATAAAATTGAAGGGGAGCGAAAGTCATGAGCAAAGGTGGAAAAAGTATCAAGGGCGGCAACGACGCCTTCATCAAAGCGGCATTTAAGGGAAACATCGTCACTCTCAGGGAATTTCTGCAGGCGGGGACGAGTCCGGATGCCCGGGATGAGCATGGTCGCACCGCCCTGATGAGGGCAGCCGAAGCGGGTCGGCTGGCGGTGGTGGAAGCACTTCTGAAAGCGGGTGCGGATGCGAAGGCGGTGGTGAACCACAAGGATTCCTCCCGTTTCCGCTGTTCCGCCATGCTGTATGCGGTGGAGGGCAAGAATGCGACGATCGTGGAATTGTTGCTGGCGGCAGGGTGCGGGCCGGACGGTGAGACTACCGATGGAGTCACCGCCATCGGTCTGGCGGCGGAAGCCGGAGCGGAACAGATGGTGCGCGCATTGGTGAAGGCCGGGGCGAAGTTGCCGAATGATATCCTGCTGGCTCCCGTGTGGGCGAGGCACGAAGCAGTCAGCCTGACATTGATCGAGGCCGGGGCAAATCCCAACGCCATGAATGACCTGAAGCATCCGGTCATCGCGAAGGCGGCGGAGACCGGCCAACTCGCAGTGCTCAAGGCATTGATCGGCCGAAAGGCGAAGATCGACAGCAAACTGGACGGGGCCACGCCCTTGGTGCTGGCGGCCCAGAACGGGCACGCAGCCTGCGCGTTGGAACTGATCCGGGCGGGTGCGGATGTGAACCTGGCGGACCTCGCGAAAAAGACGGCTTTGATGTATGCGGCGGTGAGCGGACAGGTGGAGGTGCTGCGGGAACTGGTGAAAGCCAAGGCCAAGCTGGATGTCAAAAGCCGGGATGGCAAAACCGCACTGATGCTGGCGGCGGAGAAGAAGCAGGAGGCAGCCGTCCAGATCTTGAAAGGTTCCGGGGGCGATGAAGCGGGATACCGGGAACAGGAATTTCATGCTGCAGCGATCGAGGGAAATACGGAACGTTTGCAAGAATTGCTGAAGGCGGGCGTGAATGTGGATGCCCTGAGCAAAGCCAAATGCACGGCGCTTATTTTGGCAGGAGCGCGGGGTTATCTGGAGGCGGTGAGATGTCTGCTGGAGGCGGGTGCGAATCCGAACCTGCGTGACGGGGAGGGGGCTGATACTCTGGCTTACGCGGCCAAGGGAGGTCACTTGGATGTGGTGAAAGCGCTGCTACAGGCGGGAGCCGATGTGAAGCGCAGCGGGTTTTATCAGTTCGATACCCTGACTCTTGCGGCGATGATGGGACATGGGGAAGTGCTGAAGGTGCTCATAGCGGCCCGTGCTCCGATCAAAGGAAAAGCCGGAGCGGTGGCCTTGGACCGGGCGATCCGGGGAGAGCATGAGGAGACGGCGTTGATCCTGATCGAGGCGGTGGTGGATGTTACGGGGAAGCATACTGAGAAGCCGCTGGTCCGGGCGGCGGGCAAAGGCAGTGTGAAAATCTGTGAAGCCTTGCTCAAAGCGGGATGCGATCCTTATGAGAAGGACCAGTTCGGCGACACCGCGTTGGATGTGGCCAAAAGCTGCGGACACAAAGAGGTGCTCGCGCTGTTGCAACAGAAGAAGAAAGCCAAACCCAATCTGGTGGGAGACTTTATCGAGGCGGCGCAGAAGGGAGACCTTAAAACGGTGGCGTATCTGATCAAGGAAGGGGTGGCAGTGGATGCACGGGATGACCGGGGGGCGACGGCACTGATGTGTGCGGCTCGCGATGGACATGCCGGAGTCGTCAAGGCGTTGCTGGGAGCAGGAGCGGAGGTGAATGCGATCCTGAAGAAATCCAAAAAATCGGGCGGACTTTTTGAGCACATGGAGTTGGGCGGTGAATCTGCGCTCACGATGGCGGTGTGTTCCAGATCGGTGGAAACGGTGGATCTGCTGCTCGCGGCGGGGGCCAAGATTGATGACAAGGAATGCGGGCATCTGGTCGCCATGTTGCTGCAAACGGGTGAGAAGAATTGTCTGCCGGTGATCGAGCGGTTGCTGGAGGCGGGGATGAACCCGGATGCGCGCTGGCCGGAGCTGGATGTTTCAGCGTTGGAGATCGCAGCGCAGGAAGGTTTTGCGGGGATGGTGGCGAAGCTGATCGAGAAGGGAGCGAGATTAAAATCACCGACTGAGAGGGACCGGGCCATCAAGGCGGCGTTGGAGCGTGGGGGTGTCGATATCGCGATCTTGCTGATACGGAAAGGGATTGCCCGGGAAGTGAAGGGGGCGGTGGGAGCAGATGTGCTGGTGTATGCGGCGATGAAAGGACAGAACGCCGTGCTGCCGGTGATATTGGAGCAAGGGACATCCATCGATGCGCGAGGGACGGTCTTTTTTGAGGATGAAAATGAGGAAGCGGAAAAGATCACGGCGCTGATGGCGGCGGCAAGGAGCGGTGAGGAGGAGACGGTGAAATGGCTGCTGAACCAGGGGGCCAGTGTTTCCGTGAAGGATGAGTACGGGCAGGATGTGTTTTATTGGGCGGAACGGAATGAACACAAGAATCAACGTCAGATTTGTGAGGTGCTAAGAAGGGAAAAGGCAGTTGGACAGGGAGGGAAGCACGCCAGCGTCGCGAAGAAAAAACGGAAAGCATAAGTCTGTTGGTGAGCCTCTTTGCCAAGGGATGGTTGGAGCCGAAATTGAATATGAAAACCCAGTGCTTGCTGTTGACACTTCTCAGCCAGGAAATTGACCTATGCGAAAAGAAACATTCGATTTGATCCAAGGAATGAAACTTGTGCCGTGGTTTCAGAATGTTGGGAAGCCAATAGAGAATAAGAGTTTGCTGCAGGTTGGTTCCTGGAAGCTGGCCATGAAGAGTTCTCAATCGGAAAATTGGGAGGCCGTTCAACTGCAGGTTACCAACTACACAAAATTCCTGCTGAATACGAACCACTTTACCCGGTTTGATTCTTGGAACCCGATACTTCGAGAGGTTAAAGCGGAATTGAATGCACAGCTAGGGCCTTTCGTGGATTTGACCGCAAATGCTAACAAATTGCCCAGCAGCTTTAGGGACACAGTCATGTGGGATTTGTTCAGTGCCTGCATGGAAACTGAATTTCAAGATGTCGCGGAGCCGATGTTTTTCTTGCCAAGGGCATTACCAGTTTATGAGGAGGGACATTTTTTGTGCGGCTGGGATGGAGAGAAAATGTCAGACTACTTTCGGGGAGTTTGGCCCAATGGAAGGTTGATGGTGTACTAAGCACACATAAACGATCGCGCGTAATATGAGGCGGGCTTTCAGCCCTTTTGCTTTAATGGGGCGAGAACCTGGGCCGATGGCCCAGGCTGGCTTGAAGCGGGCCTTTGGCCCTAAGCCGTAAACGTCGTCCGTAGCACCTCTTGACGAACGAACGGCAGTTATCAGAAGTATCTTAGCGTTCTGCTCCGACGTTTTCGAAGCGGCTGGCAGAAGTGCCTGGTTGTTTGCAGCAGCCATCGCAGCGGGAGTGATGTCCGTGATCTCGTGATTGGACAGGTGCGGCAGGCGGGTGAGGACTTCCCGGAGGTAAGCATACGGTTTGAGCCCACGCCGTAACGCCGCTGGTAAATTTGTTCGTGCCGGTGAGGGGGAAGGTCTGGCGGCCTTTCAGGCCGCGTGGGGGGAGACGCGGTGTGCCCAGGGCAGGCGAACTGCCCTGGGCTGGAGTCTTTTGGCCCGTTGGGCCAAGGGAGCGGGGTGGATGGCGGGCGAGCGGGGATTCCAAATTTGAGGATTTCAGATTTCAAAGGGGGAGAGATTACCGCGAACCACGCGGAATACGCGAACGAGGGGGTGGGAAGATTCTGGGCGTGTGGTTTTCGGCGAGGGTGGGCTGGCGTTGCTGAGGTGAGTTGCTGCGGGTTGAGACAACCCGCGCTCCGGGGGACGGGGCAGGGAGACGATGCGTCAAGCCCCGACTGAAGCCGGGGCTGGCCGCGTGGGGCGGACCCTGACCAAGACGCCGCATGGTACGGGGTAAAAAGCGGAGGCAAGCCTCCCCACTCCAAAGGTGGGCAGCCGGGATTTTCTGGGATGTGTTAGAGCCTCGTTATCCCGCACGCGGGACTGCTACGTTCTGAGGAGCGCCGGATCGGAGATCGGCGCTCCGGGGGGAGCGGGTCGAGGACGACGACGCCCCGATCCCGCATGCGGGACACGGGGTCCAGGACGAGGACGAGGGGGATCAGCGGGGGAGGGTTTATGGGGAATCGGTAGGAAACCTCGGCACTTGTAGATAAGTGCCGAGGTGCGGAATGGGGGGAGGGGGATGGGGCGTGATGAATAGTGGGTGGGATGGACTTGGTTGGCTACGGCGGACGTCGCGGACTGCCGGCTGGAATCCGGCAGCACGGGTCGCGGGTTTCGTCGCGGCTCGCCAAAGCTCACCCAATTTTAATCACACAGGGGGATGTGTCGGTGATTCGGAAGGTGGCAAAATGATGGACAGGCGGCAGTGAAGGCCTTGGTTTGGGACCGGGTGGAACCGATCCTTACCAGTGCATGGTTTGGCGGACGCGAATTTAGCTAAATGGCGGGAATTATTTTTCGGGATTTTCCGGTTTTGAGCGGGTTTTTATGCGTAAGATGCTCGTGATAAGTTGGTTGCGCTGTTTGAAAATATTTTCAAGAAAATGGCCCTATGACAGCGGATGTCATACCTGCGCCGTTATGGTAGCGGGCATGAAGATTGAGACAGGGAATGAAAATGGCGGGGGGAAGGCGGCGGCTCCGGTGGAGTCGGGGGCAGGATTTTACATTGGGGCGGTGGATTTCTTTATGGTTGGAGGCGGGCAAAAGGGATATGGTGCGGACATTCGCCGTGTAACCCGTTTGCTGAGCCAGCGCGTCTGGTTCTTTATCGCTATGATTTTGGGTCGTCAACGGAAGTGGTTGCTGCTGTGGGCGGGGATCGCGTGGACTGGATTTCAAGCGCACGGGGCGGAGGTGGATTTTGCCAAGGATGTGTATCCGGTGTTGCAGCGCGCTTGCTTTGAGTGTCATGCGGCAGAATTGCAGAAGGGGAAGTTGCGGGTGGATTCGCGGGAGGCGTTGCTCGCGGGAAAAGTGATCGTGCCGGGGAAGGCTTCGGAGAGCGAGTTGTACCGGCGCATCACGTTGCCGAAGGGGCATGAGGAGGCGATGCCGAATCGCGGGGAGCCATTGAGCAAGGCGGAGGTGGGGAAGATCCGGGCATGGATCGATGCGGGAGCGAAGTGGCCGGAGAATTTCACGGGCGGGAAGCACTGGGCGTATGAAGTGCCGAAGCAAGCGGCGCTGCCAGCGGTGAAGCAGAAGGCGTGGCCGAAGAATGCGGTGGATCACTTCGTGCTCGCGCAGTTGGAGCAGGAGGGTTTGAAGCCATCGCCGGAAGCAGACAAGGCGGCGCTCATCCGGCGCGTGACGCTGGACCTGACGGGGCTGCCGCCGAAGCCGGAGGAAGTGCAGGCGTTTCTCGCGGACAAGAGCGCGAATGCTTATGAGAAGCTGGTGGATCGCTTGCTGGCATCGCCGCAATACGGGGTGCGTTGGGCGAGGCCGTGGCTGGACCTGGCGCGGTATGCGGATTCGCACGGGTTTCAGCGGGATGATCTGCGGGACTTGTGGCCGTATCGGGATTGGGTGATCAATGCGTTGAACGCGGACATGCCGTTCACGCAATTCACCATCGAGCAACTGGCGGGCGATCTGTTGCCGAACGCGACGGATGCGCAGAGGGTGGCGACGGGATTCAACCGGTCCGCGCCGACGAATGTGGAGGCGGGCAGTGATCCGGAGGAGACGCGGGTGAACCAGGTGCTGGACCGCGTGAACACGCTGGGTGCGGTGTGGTTGGGGACGACGCTGGAGTGCGCGCAGTGTCATAATCACAAGTATGATCCGATCACGATGAAGGATTACTACGGGTTGTTCGCGTTCTTCAACAACACGGCGCTGGAGGCGGACCGGACGAATCCGAAGGTGCCGGGCTCCATCCAGTTCAAGGGACCGTTCCTGACGGTGGAGGATGCGGAGACGAAGGCGGCGCGCGAGAAGTTCACGGCGGAGATGAGCAGCATGGATGAGAAAATCGCCGAGCGGGAGAAAGCGCTAAGCGGCCAGGTGGCGGAGATGGAGAAGGCGCTGGCGGCGAAGGTGGGGAAAGTATTGCAGGAGCATGTGCTGGAGATCGCGCAGTTCGAGACGAAGGAAGGTTCGGCGGGGCAAGTGCTGCCGGACAAGTCGGTGCTGATCAATGACGAGGCGCCGGACAAGGACACGTATATCGTGACGGTGAATACGACGTTGAAGGACATCACGGGGTTCAAGCTGGAGACGCTGACGGATGCGTCATTGCCGGGGAATGGGCCGGGTCGTGGGGATGACAAGCGGCCGAACTTTGTGCTGAACACGTTCGCGGTGAGCGCGGCGAAGCAGAACAGCAGTGAGACGAAGCCGGTGAAGCTGGCGAAGGCGAAGGCGGATTTCGCGCAGAAGGGTTTTGATCCGGAAAGAGCGATCGATGAAGACGCGAAGTCGGCGTGGGCGATCAACCCGCAGTTCGGCAAGCCGCATTGGGCGACGTTTGAGACGGCGGAGCCGGTGGGGTTTGACGGTGGAACGAAACTGACGTTCACGCTGGTGCAGGAGTTTGGCGGTGGACGGTTGATCGGCCGGATGCGGCTGTCGGCATTAACAGGAAATCCGGAGGCGGAAGCGATGCCGGCGGAGGTGGTGGCGGCGCTGAAGGTGGCGGAGGCGAAACGCAATGCGAAGCAGAAGAAGGCGATCACGGAGTTTTGCCTGGCGCAGGATGAGGAGTTGCGGAAGTTGCGGCTGAAGAAGCTGGATCTGGATCGCAAACTGAAAGCGGCGAAGGGGCAATCCACACTGGTGATGCAGGAGGTGGAGCAGCCGCGGATGAGCACGGTTTTCGGGCGCGGAGATTTTCGGAGTCCGGGGGAGAAGATTGCGCCGGGTGTGCCGGGGGTGTTGCATAAATTCAATTTTAGTTCAAAGACCGCAAACAAAGCGGACGCGTTGCGGCCGGCTGAGGACAGCCAGCCCTACCCGACACGGCTGGATTTGGCGAAGTGGCTGGTGGACCGCGAGAATCCGTTGGTGGCGCGGGTGACGGTGAACCGGTGGTGGATGGAGTTGTTCGGACACGGACTGGTGGCGACGGCGGAGGATTTTGGCATCAAGGGCGAAACCCCGACGCATCCGGAGTTGCTCGATTGGCTCGCGGTGGAGTTCATGGACAAGGGGTGGTCGATGAAGCAGACACTGAAGACGATGGTGATGTCGGCGACTTACCGTCAGGCGTCGCGGGTGAGCACGGAGTTGCTGGCGCTGGATGATCAGAATAAATTGTATGCGCGCGGACCGCGCTTCCGCATGGATGCGGAGATGATCCGGGACAATGCGCTGGCGATGGCGGGTCTTATCAGTCTCGAACAGGGCGGGCCGCCGATCAAACCGTATCAGCCGGATGGTTTGTGGCTGAAAGTGGGCGGGCAGAAGTATGATTACGTGGTGAGTCCGGGTGAGGAGAAGTATCGGCGCGGCGTGTATGTGGTGTGGAAACGCGGTGCGCCGTATCCGAGCTTCACGACGTTCGATGCGAGCGGACGCATGGCCTGCACGGTGAAGCGGTCGCGCTCGAACACGCCGTTGCAGGCGCTGACGCTGCTGAATGATCCGGTGTATGTGGAGGCGGCGTTCGGGCTGGCGCAGCGGTTGATGCGCGAGGTGCCGCAGGCGGATGTGGGGGCACGGATCGAGAGGGCGTTCACGATCTGTCTGGCACGCGTGCCGAAGGCGGAGGAGGCGAAGGTGTTGGCGGAATTGTACGCGAAACAACTGGCGGCGTATCGTGCGGATGCGAAGGCGGCGAAGGAGTTGCTAGGAAATTTTGAGGCGCCGAAAGGTGTGGAGGCAGCGGAGTTTGCGGCGTGGTACGGCGTGGCGACGGCGATGTTGAATCTGGATGAGACGATCACGAAGAATTGAGAGGCTATGGATTACAGAAGCTCAAAGCTCAAAACTCAAAGCTCAAAAAAAGCTCCAGTTGGAAATGGCCAATGGGAGGCGGGCGATGAATTTTTGTATGATGCCTGGCTGGAGTCGGCCGATTTAACCCTGATTCTGAAGGATGAAACAGTTCTGCCAAACGGAAAGCCTAGAGATTTGCTGGAGAGAACGGCGCAGTTCGGGGAAGCCATTGTCAGATTCGCCAGGAAAGTTCCTTTGCATCCTGCCAATACGCGTTTGATAAGCCAGGTGGTAGGCGCTGGAACGAGCGTTGGAGCAAATTATTGTGAAGCCAACGAAGCGGTCTCCAAGAAGGATTTCCGGTTTATGATCAGCCGTTGCATGAAAGAGGCCAAGGAAACCAAGTTTTTCTTGAGGATGATAGCGGCCTCCGAAGCCGCGTTAGCTGAAGAAGCCAGAACACTGTATAAAGAAGCACACGAGCTGCTTCGCGTTTTCGGAAGTATGAGACATCATTAGTAATTTAGGCTTGGAGCTTATTTTGAGCTTTGAGTTTTGAATTTTGAGATTAGCCATGAACAACCATAGCGACATCAGTCACGTGATTCCCCGGCGGGAGTTTTTTCGGCGGACCAGCCTTGGGTTTGGGGCCATGGCGCTTTCGTCGTTGCTGCGGGGGGAGGCGTTGGGGGCGGTGAATCCGCTGGGGTTGCATCAGCCGCATTTTGCGCCGAGGGTGAAGCATGTGATTTATCTGCACATGATCGGGGCGCCGTCCCAGTTGGACCTGTTCGATTATAAGCCGACGTTGCAGAAGCTGGATGGGGAGGCTTGTCCGGAGTCGCTGACGAAGGGGAAGCGCTTTGCGTTCATCGGGGACAATCTTAAATTGTCGGGGACGAAGTTCAAATTTTCGCAGCATGGAAAGAGCGGGCAGAGCATTTCGGAGTTGCTGCCCTTTCTGGGCAAGGTGGCGGATGATATCGCGGTGGTAAGATCGTTGCATACGGATGAGATCAATCACGCGCCGGCGCAGATGTTTTTGCACACGGGGTTTGGGCGCGGTGGGCGGCCGAGTTTTGGTTCGTGGGTGTCTTATGGATTGGGCTCGGAGAACCGGGATCTGCCCTCATACGTGGTGATGTTGTCAGGCCCGCCGGGTGGGGCGGGGACGAGCTTGTGGTCGAGCGGGTTTTTACCGAGCGTGTATCAAGGCATCCAGTTCCGTTCGAGCGGGGATGCGGTGTTATTTCTTTCGAATCCGAAGGGGCACAACCAGGAGCAGCGGCGGCAGGTGCTGGATGCGGTGAACCAGTTGAACCAGGCGCAACTGGCGGATGTGGGCGATCCGGAGATCGCGACGCGCATCAGCCAGTATGAGATGGCGTATCGCATGCAGACCTCGGTGCCGGAGTTGATGGACATCTCGAAGGAATCGCCGGATACATTGAAGCTCTACGGAGCGAAGCCGGGCGCGGCGTCCTTTGCGAATAACTGTCTGCTGGCGCGGCGATTGGTGGAGCGGGGCGTGCGGTTGATCGAGTTGTATGATTCGGATTGGGATCATCATTCCAACTTGGAGAATCGTTTGCGGGCGAAATGTAAGGATGTGGATCAGGGGATGGCTGCACTCATCACTGACTTGAAGCAACGCGGATTACTGGATGATACGCTGGTGATCTGGGGCGCGGAGTTCGGTCGTACGCCGGTGGGCCAAGGCATCAATGGTGATGGGGCGAAGACGTCACCGGGGCGAGATCATCATAAGGACGCTTACACGATGTGGCTGGCGGGCGGGGGCATCAAGGGCGGGGTCAGCTATGGGGAGACGGATGAATATGGGTTCAACGTGGCGAAGAATCCGGTGCATGTGCATGACCTGAACGCGACGGTGCTGCATCTGCTGGGGATGGATCATGAGCGGCTGACGTTCAAGTATCAGGGGAGGGAGTTTCGGTTGACGGATGTGCATGGGCACGTGGTGAAGGGACTGCTGGCATGAAAGCCTTTAGGCGTCGGTGAAGGGGCCGGCGTTTTGAGCGGATAATTTTTCGCGGACTTTTACGCCACTCAGAGTGGCGACGGAGGATTTGCCTTTCAGTGACATCGCGGCGGCGCAACCGGCGGCTTCGCCGAGGGCCATGGCGGTGACGGTCACCCGTGAAGAGGCGTGGGCACCGCGCGTCGCAGAGTGGCAGCGACCGGCAACGAGAAGGTTTTCGACCTTTTTCGGGACGAGTGAGCGGTAGGGGATATCGTAAGGCTCGGGTTGGACTTTCTTGGGATCGAAATCATTGGCGCTGCCGATGACGGTTTTGTTCGGATGGAGGTCGAGATACCAGCATCCGGTGGCGATGGCGTCATCGAAACGGCGGGATTTCATCAAATCATCCTCGCTCAAGACATGCTGGCCGATGATGCGGCGGGATTCACGGACACCGATCCACGGGTAGGCCTCTTGAAAGTAGGAGTCGGCAAAGGCGTGCACATCTTGCTTCCAGGCGCGGAACATGGCGTGGGCATCGGCGCGGCCTTGCATCTCGGCGCGGGAGAGATCGGCAGCATTGGTGGGATCAGCGGGAACACGGACACCGTGCACGTAGATCTCATTTTTGCCGAAGAGGAACATTACGCCGGGGCCGTAGTAGTAAGGGAGTTCACCACGTTTTTGCGCAGCCGCCAAGGCCGTGCGGCATTGGGAGCTGAGGCCGGGAACGTTCTGCACGTTGCCGATGCGGAAGTGGAGCGTGAGTGGTTGCACTTCGGCGTTTTGTTCAAAAGGCGCACCAGCCCATGCGGCGACATCGGCATCGCCCGTGCAATCAATGACCGTCTTGGGCTTCACCGTCACGAGGCCGTCCTTATTGGCGAGCATCACAGTGTCGATGCGGCCGCCACTGGTGCGGACATCACAGACGAAAGAGTTGTAGAGAACGCTGAGATTGGCGGATTGTTGCTGAAAGAGGCGGTCGAGGAGCAGCTTGAACTCGAACGTGTTCGGGATGGTGGGGTTGTGGCGTGAAACGGTTTTGGCATCAGGTGCACAGACACCAGTTTTGGAGAGCAGTTCCAAGGCGATTCCGCGAACGACGACACGGTTTGTGGAGATGTGGGCAATACCATCGAAATAGGGCAGACCCACACTCGTGATGATGCCGCCTGCGAAGGGAGCTTTTTCCACGAGCAGAACTTTTGCACCGGCACGGGCTGCGGCCAAGGCGGCTGCGGTCCCGGCACAACCACCACCGCAGACGAGGACATCGGTTTTGATGGTGCGTGAGGCTTTCGCTTTGCCGGAAGACATAGTCGCGGCGGAAAGGGATTGGGTGGAGGTGATCGCAGCAGTGGTAGCTGCCGTTTGCAGAAAACGGCGGCGAGTCTGGGATTGGGCGGCTTTCATGGTGATGGAGAAAGGAAAGCGGTTTGAGGGGGAAAGAGCAAGCGGGTGTTAAACGCGAAACAGGCTAAGTGGCAAGGCTAGGAAGAAGGACGACGACGATTGAAAAGGTCAATGCAGCCTCGTTATCCCGCATGTGGGACGGCTACGAGAGGATGATCGTGCGGAAGGTGAGGTTGATGCGCGGGGTAGTGAGTTTCTTCGTGGGCGGCAGGCGATGGAGCCAGTAGGTTTGGCAAGTGCCTTTCATGAGGAGCAGGCTGCCATGTTCGAGCATCACAGAAACAGTTTCGCCGGTGCGTTTGTGTTTGAAGCTGAACTTTCTTTCGGCACCGAAGCTCATTGAAGCGATTGCGGTATCCTTGCCGATCATCTTTTCGTCATCGCTGTGCCAGCCCATGCCTTCTTCTCCAGTGTGGTAGAGATTGAGGAGGCAGGAGTTGTAGGTGTCACCGGAAAGTTTTTCCACGAGGGATTTGAGTTCACGCAATTCATTAGTCCAATGGAGCGCGTGCTTGGTGGTGCCGGAGTAGGTGTAGGAATAATCACGATCACCATACCAAGCGACTTTGCGTGCAGTGACGATGCGCTTGCCGAAGAGGATGGTTTCGTCGTTCTTCCAAGAGATGGTTTGGAGCAAGGTATCGTGGTAGCGCCAGGCTTCGGCGGCAGGCAAGATTGGACCGTAGTAATTCACAATGCCATCAGCGGGGAGAAGATTGGCTGAGGAATCGTGGTCGAGAAAATTGAGGCTGCCTGTGCTCACGGGGTTTTGGCGGTTGTCGTCCATTTATGGATGACGGACCTAAATGAGCCGGATGGTGAGCGGGTAACGGTAGAGTATGTTATCGGATGCCTTGATCGTGCCGATGATGCTCAGGATGAAGCCGAAGATACCGATCCCGATCAGTAATATGAAACCGATGAAGATGAACGCCAAGGGGATGCAAGCCAGCGAATAGATGAAAATGGAAAGGTGGAAGTTCAGGGCTTCCTTGGCATGCTCGGCAACGGATGTAGGTTCCGGCTTTTTCCAGAGATAGATGATGAGCGGCAAGAGAAGCCCGGCTCCTAACAAGAGCGATATGTGAGAAAGAATGACCCACAGACGGTCATTACCGGTAACTGCTGGCGGTGAAAGTGGCGGCGGTGTATCGCTCATGGTGGTAATCCTTGAAAGGAAGATGGCACGTCCATCTGCCTAGGGCAAGACGGCACTTCCCATCCTTTGCCGTTGATTCTGTGCGGGGGTTGGTTCAACAATGTCGCGCGTTCAGCCTGGGGTTCGTATAAGGGCTTCGGGGTGGCGCATATTTACCATGGCAGGCGAGTCTTACATTCCTAAGCCGCTCGATACGAGCAAGGTCCAGCTCACGGACGAGATCATCCGTCTCACCGAACTTTTTGCAGCCAATGCGCACGATGTCTGGGCGCAGCAACGTGTGCTGGAGGGCTGGGTTTTTGGTCCTAACCGGGACGATGAAAAGAAAGAGCATCCTTCGCTCATTCCCTACGAGCAGCTTCCGGAGAGCGAGAAGGAGTATGATCGCAAGACGGCGCTTGAGACCGTCAAGACATTGATCTCGCTGGGTTACAAGAAGGACAAGGCAGGTCGTGAAACTTTGGTGGCGAGTGATGATCTGAAGCAGCGGGCGAACGAGGTCATCGATAAGATGAAGAATCCGAAGCTGACGATCGCTGAATTACGTCGCTTTTGGGAAGAGCGTTTGCAGCTCGTCTGGTTTCAGAATGTGCAGGTTTACCGGCGCGCGGTGGATAACGCCCTGAAACTGGGTGAAGCATTTTTGGCCTTCGACATCACGGAGGAAGGTTTGCAGGCGTTTCCGGGTGACTTGCGTTTGATACAGTTGCAGGCACTGGCGTTGGCACGCACGGGTGCGACACGTCGGGCGAATGCGATTCTCGAGCAGCTCCGTCTCTCTGGTCACAAGGATGAGGAGACATTGGGCATCCTCGCCCGCACACACAAAGATTTCTGGCAGCTCGCGGCTGATCCCGAGGAAAAGCGCAAGCATCTCAAGACCAGTTACGAGCTTTATCTGGAAGGTTATCGCCGGAACACGGGCTACTACACCGGCATCAATGCGGCCTCGATGGGTCTGATCTATGGCGAGCGTGAAGCGGCTCAGGAGATCGCCCGCGCAGTAGTCGAGATGTGCTTGAGCAAGCTCGCTGCGTTGGGGCCGGATTCGGATGAAGCGTACTGGCTTGAGGCGACTTTGGCGGAGGCGTATCTGATCTTGGGCGATATGACCCAGGCGGAGCAGTACTACAAGCGTGGCAGCACGGGCGGTGTTAGTTCCGTGGTGCTCAGTCGCACACGTTCGCAGGCGCGTCTGCTCTCGGAATACATCGCAGGTGATACGCACCTGATGGATCATTGTTTTTCATTGCCGCGTATCGCAGTGTTCTCCGGGCACATGTTTGACCGGCCAGGTCGGAAGAATCCGCGTTTCCCACATACTATCGAACCGCAAGTCCGGTTTGACATCGTGAAACGTCTGGAGCAGGTGAAGGCGCAGGTGGGATACTCGTCTTTGGCCTGTGGCGGTGACATCATCTTTGCCGAGGCTCTGCTACATCGCGGTGGTGAGGTGAACATCGTGCTGCCGTTCAAGAAGGAGGACTTCAAGAAGGCGAGCGTGGACATCATGGAGGGCACGGACTGGGGCAAACGCTTCGACCGGATCATAGAGAACGCGGCGACAGTGACTGTGCTCAGCGAACTGGGTGATGCGAATGACGGTGCGGCATATGATTTTTGCAACCAGGCCCTGAGCGGACTGGCGATCTTGAAGAGCCGGTTCCTCGGCATGGACGTGGTGCCGATCGTGGTGTGGGACGGCAAGATGGGTGATGGCCGTGGTGGCACGCAGACGTTTGTAGATTATTGGCAGAACAAGCAGAAGGCGAACGTGGAAATCGTGGCCTTGGCGGATTATCTGCCCAAAGAACCTCTGACCCCGAGCGGGGGAACAGGTGATGAAAGCAGAGTGACGAAGTATCCAGCTCTGCCTGTGCCGGCATCGGCTGCCAGCAAGAACGTGATGGCGACGGGACAGGAGATCAAGGCGATGATCTTCACGGATATCGTAGGTTACACGAAGCTCACGGAAGTTCAGATTCCCGGATTCGTGCACAACTTCCTCGGCAAGGTCGCAGAATTGATGGAGCGCATGGAGCGTCCGCCCATCCATCAGAACACTTGGGGTGATGCGGTGTGCGCGGTGTTTGATCGGGTGGAAGACGCGGGAAGTTTTGCATTGAACATGCGCGATCTGGTGCGCGGCACAGACTGGAGCCATTACGATCTGCCGGAATTGAACATCCGCATCGCGCTGAACGCCGGACCGGTGTTCACATGTTATGATCCGGTGTTGCGCAAGCTGACGTATAACGGCTCACATGTGAATCGCACGGCACGCATTGAACCGATCGCTGAGGAAGGTCAGATCTACGCTTCGGAGGCATTCGCTGCGTTGTCTGCGTCCGAAGGGGTTTCTGCGTTCACTTGCGATTACGTCGGCACGAAGCAGCTCGCCAAGAAGTATGGGGCGATCCCGGTGTTTCTGGTGCGGCGGACGGCGTAGCGTCTGACATGTGGATTTCGCACCGCAGCTGAAGGGTTTTGCCTCAGCTTCCGAACTGTGAAATAAATATGTCTGGCTAATATATGTCTTGGTTCAAAAACATTTTTTGGAGGAGACGAGACACCGGTGCCGCCATCGCCAGTAAATCCTCCGGCCAGTCCTGCCGAGATATCAGCCTTTGAGAAGAAAACAGAAGTCAAACTACCGCCAGCTATGGCGGCACTGTACTGCCTGAGTGATGGCGTGCAGCCAGAACACGCCCGGACCTTCAATATCTTACGGCTGATGCCCTTGCAGGAAGCGGCTGAAACGCATGAGAATTTTCAGCAGACCGGGCTGGGTGAAATGGTGCGCCGCCATGGGATGATCTGTTTCTGGACGGATGATAGCTCCAATTATGCTGGCGTTTTCTGTTCAGGAATCTTTGAAGGACGGGTGTTTTTCCTGGATCATGATGGGTATTATTCGGGAGATCTATCCCCGCTGTTCCGGTCAGTGGAATCATTCCAAGCATGTCTCACTGAGGCGGTGGCGAGAAATCAGTTCGTCTATGCTTGCGAAGAGGGTGAAATCGAGATGGAGGAACTGAAAGAGAAGGTCAAGCCGTTCACGCATTATCGCTACTATGAGTCAATCGATACGGTGAACTGGCATGCCTTCCCGGTGGATTACCCGAGTGAAGCGGAGAAATATACCGAGACCGACCGGGCGGTTTACGAGCAATGCCGTAACATGCTCGCGAGTTCCAAAGGGGAAGAGGAAAGGCGATTCCTCATCTATGCGCTCGCACGGTTGGTGCCACCCTCGGAAAGAGCCGTGCTGTTACCTTACTTGAAGGAAGATGACCTGTGGATGCCAGCCCGACTGGCGAGCATGCTGGTTTCAGTGCGGGAGGCCGAGGCAATCCAGCACATCGTCACGCTGGCGTTGACGGGGAATCATAATTGCCGAGGACCTGCTAAAAGCGCCTTGGCGAAGTTGATCTTGCTGATGCCGCAGGTGCAGGGAAAAATTAAAGTGGAGTATTCCCGGCTAGGCGGTGACTACAGCGAAATCCAAAGAGATATCAAAGCTTTGGAAAGGTCTCCGACGCTGTTTTATCAGTGGTGACAAGGATGAACTCATGCCTGGTCAAGCGTTCAGGCGTGAAGAGGTTAATCGTCAATCAGTTAGTCAGAGCCTCCTTACGTCGGCTGCTACTTTTTGAGGTCCGCCTCGTCACCTCGGCGGCTATAGCTTAGCTAAATTTCGTATAGCCGGGCATGGCCATCGGGGCGGCGGGGAGAGGTTGTTTCCAGTCGAGATTATCGGGGACGAGTTTTTCCTTCGAGTTCATCGCCATCTCCCAGGTGATTTCCTGGCCGGTGTAGGCGGCCATGCGGCCCATGATGCCGGCCATGGTGCTGATGGCCATGCGATGGCCGTTGTTGATCGGATTTCCCGCGCGGATGGAGGCGAAGAGTTCGTCGTGTTCCGTCTGGTAGCTGAGATTCCACGGGCCGGGATACTTCCAGACTTCGGAACCTTCCGTGTGGATCTCGGTGACGGGTTTCTGGCGGTTGTCAGCGCGTGAAAAGGCGCGGCCTTTGCTGCCAAGGATCTCATCGGCCACTTCGAAATAGGTGCGGTCCTGATGACGGGCGACGGCGTAAGCGCGGGCACCATTGGACCACCAATAGTTCGCCTCGAAATGATCGTAGATATTGCCGCCGGGATTGGGAACGTTGCGTCCGCCGACAGCGACGCATTTGATGGGCGGTTCATCTTTCATCATCCAGAGCAGGCGATCCACGCTATGGATGCAGTTCTCCACGATGCAATCGCCACAAGTCCACACGAAGTTATACCAGTTGCGCAACTGCCATTCCACATCGGTCATGCCTGCGGGGCGCGTGCTGGCATCGGGCATGGGCTTGATCGCGCCGACCATGCAGGTGACATACATAGAGCGGATGTCGCCGATGGCGCCTTCATGCAGGCGTTTCACGAACTCGCGGCGGGAGTAATTGTAGCGCCAGTCGAAGCCGGAAACGATGGCGAGGTTCTTCTTCTTGGCGAGCGCAGCGGATTCGATCACGGAACGGACGCCGGGGGCATCCGTCGCGACAGGCTTTTCGGCGAAGACGTGTTTGCCCGCTTCAATCGCAGCTTTCAGATGCATCGGGCGGAAGCCGGGCGGGGTGGTGAGCAGGACCACGTCGCATGTCTCGATAACTTTCTGGTAAGCATCCAAGCCGACGAACTGGCGCTCAGCAGGCACATTCACTTTCTCTGGCTGCAGTTTCTTCAGCGACTGGAGGCCGATTTGAAGTTTATCTGCGAACACATCGCCCATGGCATGAAGTTCACAGTTGCTGTCCGCTGTCAGAGCCTGATTCGCTGCGCCATTGCCGCGCCCGCCGCAACCGATGAGGCCGATCTTGAGTTTGTCGCCAGTCGCACCGCGCATCACACTCGGAAAGGAGAGCGAGGAAGCCATGGCAGTAGTGACGGCAGCAGTCTTGATGAAGTCACGACGGGAGGATGTGTTGTCAGGCGTCATAATTTAGAGCGTAAGCAGCGATGCTGATGCGTCAAGCAACAGCGTGAGGTTCGACTATGCAGCTTGGATTTCAATTCAAAGTATTGTGATTCAATCGCATACGTTAGTTTGGGTGTGGCTAATAGTAAGCGGAGTGCAGGTTTTTGAGCAGTTGAAAACCTGTGTTATCCGTATGTATGCAAATTGCGGGATTGGGGTGGCGGTGGGTGGTGATGGGGTGGTTGGTTCTCTTCCCCATGGCGAAACTTCATGCGGCGAGTGCTCGTCCTTCTGCGGGCGCTCCGACGGCGACAGAGAAGTATGTGATGGATCAGGTCATCCTCGGGAATGTGGCGAACCTTTCTTCCGCATTTCCGAATGATGAACGGCGAGTGATACGGGGAGTTTTTCTGGAAGAACTGCTGACGGGTGTGCGTAAGGATTGTTCCATCCATCGCAATGGTGTGCAGATCGAGGGAGCGATCATCCATGATACGGTCGATCTTCGAAACGCCCAGATCAAGAATGACGTTCGCCTCATCAAATGCCAATTCAACGGCGAGGTGATCTTCGCGCAGGCAGATTTCGCGGATGGATTCTTGCTGGAGCGTTGCACGTTTGCCACGACGATGAATGGCAATGGCATCAAGGTGGCGCGTGATCTTTCGCTGCTGAAGTCGGTGTTCAACGGGCCGGTCAGCTTCGAGCAGTTGCAAGTGGAGGGTGTGTTGTTCGCGGAGGAGGCGTCATTCCTCAGCACGTCTGCGCCGGTGAATTTCAACACCTTGAAGGCGGGTGGAAATGTCATCTTTTCCAAGACGGTTTTTGCCGGTGCCTTGCAGATGCAGTACGGGCATATCACGGACAATCTTCGGTTCGATGGGGCGCGCTGGACGAATCATCTGGCATTGGCGAGTTTCGAGGCGACGAAGGTGGATGGCTCGGCTACTTGGGAGAAAGCGGATTTTACTGGTTACGTTTCTTTCAAAGACGCGAAGTTCAATGCCTTGAACTTGACCGGAGTGAAGTGGCCGGAACATGCGACGGGGGAATGGCTCTGGTTCAATGGCATGTCCTATCAACGCATCTCGGCGGGCTCGGAAAAAGATTCGTGGAGTAACCTGATGCACTTGCTGGATCGTTCAGCGCGTGGGACGGCTTACAGCATCGATATCTATACTGGCTTGCAGGAGTTCTATAAGCGGGAGGGATATCCCGGTGTGGCGAATGAATTTTTCTTTGCTCAGAAAAAGCGTGAACGGGAGGAAGTGCTGCACGGCACGGAATGGTGCTGGAGCTTGTTCCTAGATGTGTTCGTCGGTTATGGGCGCAGTCCTTTGAGGGCACTCTTCTGGAGCATCCTCATTGTCACTTATGGAGTGAGTGTGTTCCGTCCGAAGCGGATGGAGCCGCGCTCGAAGGATATCAAGACGGGACCGTTCAGCCCGTTCTGGTACAGCATGGATATGTTCCTGCCTCTGATCAAATTACACGATGCGGAGCTGTGGATGCCGAAGGCGGAGGCGCGTTATGCGCGGTTCTGGGGGCGCATCCACACGGTGCTGGGCTGGGCGCTCATCCCCATCGCGGTGGCGGCGTGGACGGGGATGTTGGAGAAGTAGGTGGATACGTAATTAATGACGCTACTTGGCGTCAAAAATCCATAGGCTATCGTATCCGCTTGGCTTCGGCGGCGGCCGGCTGAGGACAGCCAGCCCTACCATTCCGTCGGTACGTAATCTTTCAGGAACTGGCCGTACATGTGTTTGCCGGTGTTGATGCCGTCGATGATGGGATCGACGATGCGGGCGGCGCCGTCCACGATGTCCAGCGGGGGATTGAAGCGGTGGTCCTTCGCCTTGCGGGCGGCGATGGCGGCGGGGTCTTCATCGGATACCCAGCCGGTGTCCACGCTGTTCATGTGGATGCCGTCCACGTAGTAATCCGCAGCGGAGGTGCGCGTCATCATATTGAGCGCGGCCTTGGCCATGTTCGTGTGCGGATGGCGCGTGGTCTTATACTTGCGGTAGAACTGACCTTCCACGGCGCTGACATTGACGATGTGCTTGTCACGGTTGGGCGTGCGCAGCATCAAGGGTTTTAGGCGCGCGTTCAGGATGAACGGTGCGATGGCGTTCACCAATTGCGTTTCGAGCAATTCCACGGAGGGCACTTCTGCGAGGGTGAGACGCCAGGAATTGCGGTCGCGTAGATCGATCTGTTGCAGGTCTTGGTCCAAGCGTCCTTCGGGAAATAGGTCTTTCTGTGCGTGCAGTTCGTCTGGGAGCAAGGGGACTTGCGAAAGAGCGGCGGCGTGAGTCAGACCGGCGACTTCGGAGATGCGACGTTCGGCGACGGCCGCAGAAGCATCGCCCTCCGGTAACATGGAGTAACCGCGCAGGCCTTCGTAAGCGCCCAGCAGATTCTGCGCTTGAGCAGGCATGTCCTGCAGGGGACCGGTTTCTTGCGCCATCATGTGACTGTAGAAATCTGGCGGACGACGCACGGTCTGGCACGCATTGCTGATGATGAAGTCCAAACGATTACGCGTGGCGAGCAGATGGCGGCAGAAGGCTTCGACAGACGGCGTGTGGCGCAGATCGAGACCGAAGATTTCCAAGCGGTCCTTCCATAAATGGAAATCCGGCTCCTGCGAATAGCGCATGGCGGAATCGCGTGGGAAGCGGGTGGTGACGATGAGATGCGCACCGGCACGAAGGAGTTTGATACCCGCTTGGTAACCGATTTTCACGCGCCCACCCGTGAGCAAAGCCACGCGACCGGTGAGGTCGGCAAGTTCGCTGCGCTTGCGGTAGTTCAGTTCCGCGCACTTGGGGCAGAGCTGGTCGTAAAAGTGATGGATCTGCGAGTAATCCTGTTTGCAGATGTAGCAGTTCTGCGGTTCAACGACTTCGCGGAATTCAGGCTCTTCCACGGTTTGCTGCTCATCACTGGCGGGAGGCAGATAGTTCGGCGTGGTGAAAACGGGTTTGCGGCGCAGTTCGCGGATGCCGGTTTCGTGCAGGACGGCCTGATCTTTATCGCGCTTATCGGCTTTGCGCTGGCGCTGGCTGGCTTTCGTGAGGCGGCGGCGTTCTTTGACATCCGGGCAATAGACGAGACCGGCGGCTTGCACGAGGCGGGCGCGGTCCTTGGCGGACATGCCAGCGAGGAGGGCGCGGTTGGCGGCAACGGCTTCGAGCAAATCGGCAACGGCGCGGAGCTTTTCAGGCAGCGCGTTGGCGTCGGTCACCGGACTATTTTCAGCGGGCGTACTAATATGCGTAAACGGTTAGGTTTAACTTGATCGAGACGGAAAAAGACCCGTTTCGACGGTCGGAGACGGTATCTGGACGCGGGAAGGCGTCAAGCAGGGGTTGTGGGAGAGCGATTGGAGGTGATGAGCGCATAAGGCGCTGTTGATTTTTGAGAGGGCAGATGCTTCGGCGGCGGCCCGCTGAGGACAGCGGGCCCTACCACTATAGTGCTACGTCGGCCACACATGAACTGCCGGCTGGAATCCGGCAGCACGTGGCTGCGGGTTTCGTCGGACCGGGCAAAAGGCTTAAACGCTTAAAGGCAAAATTTTCCTGTCCAGTTTAGGGGGAAATGGAACTATAATAGGCCACAACCCGTTTTGGCGTTGGCGATTTGCTTTGGTCGTCGCTGCCTGCGGCTTAATTTTATGCGCGATACGAAAAAGCTGACATTGAAACTGAAGAGCTTGTTCGCCGGTCTGGTGGCCTTGGCGGCGGTCGGGACGGCCCAGGCGGCGGATACAGTGCTGGTGGAGGCGGAGAGCTTCCAAGAGCAGGGCGGCTGGATGCTGGATACCCAGTTCATCGAGATCATGGGTTCGCCTTATCTGCTGGCGCATGGCATGGGGACGCCGGTGAAGGATGCAGTGACGACGGTGAAATTTCCGAGCATGGGCAAGTATCGCGTGCTGGTGCGCACGAAGGATTGGGTGGCGCGCTGGAAGGCGCAGGGCAATCCGGGCAAGTTTCAGGTGCTGATCGATGGCGAAGCGGTGAAGGAAACTTTCGGTACGAAGGGTGAGGACTGGTTCTGGCATGACGGCGGGACGGTCGAGATCAAGAAGCCTGAGGTGCAGGTGTCGCTCCGTGATTTGACCGGCTTTGAAGGACGTTGCGATGCGATCATCTTTACGAAAGATCCGACCTACAATCCGCCGGAGACCAAGGAGACGTTGCCGAAGTGGCGTCGTGAATTGCTCGGGCTCCCGGCGAATCCAGTTGAGTCCGGTCCGTATGATCTGGTGGTGATCGGTGGCGGTTACGGTGGCATGGGTGCGGCTATTTCGGCAGCGCGCATGGGTATCAAAGTGGCGCTGATCCAGAATCGTCCGGTGTTGGGCGGCAATGGCAGCTCGGAGATCCGCGTGTGGGCGATGGGTGGCACGCGTCGGGGCTTGTATCCGAAGCTGGGCGGCATCGTGGAAGAATTCATGGACAAGGCGAAGTCTTCACCCGGTACCTTTGAAGAATTCGGTGATGCGAAGAAAGAGGAACTCGTTCGCGCGGAAAAGAACATCACGTTGTTCCTGAACAACCACGTATTCGCGGTGGAGACGAACGGGAACAAGATCGTGGCGGTACATGGCTTGGACACGCGCACGACGAAGGTGACGCGGTTCGCGGGCAAGCTCTTCGTGGACAGCACGGGTCATGCGATGGTGGGCGCATTGGCCGGGGCGGATAGCACGATCCAGGAGGAAGGCCATCTGGGCATGAGCAACATGTGGCGCTGGGAAGAGGGCAAGGAACCGACGAAGTTCCCAGAGACACCTTGGGCGCTGGACCTGGTGATGGATGATTTCCCGTATCCGAAGAAGGGCCATGCGGAGTGGTTCTGGGAATCGGGCTTCGACAAGCATCCGCTGCATGATCTGGAATACACGCGCGACTGGAATTTCCGCGCGATCTACGGTGCTTTCAACGCGATGAAGAACAAGGACGGCGCGAAAGAGCATCCGAACGCGAAGATGACGTGGGTGGCGTATGTGGGCGGCACGCGTGAATCCCGCCAATTGCTGGGCGATGTGATCCTCACGCGCGAAGATATCACGAGCAAGAAGATGTTCCCAGATGGTTGTGTGCCGACGACGTGGGACATCGATCTGCATTATCCGCGCGAGCAGTATATGAAGAAGTTCCCGCAGGATCCGTTCATCTCGAAGGCGGTGTTCGACAAGGCGGTGGACCGCAATCACGGTTATCCGGTGCCTTACCGCAGCTTCTATTCGCGCAATATCGAGAACTTGTTCATGGCAGGTCGCAATGTGAGTGTGACGCATGAGGCGCTGGGCACGGTGCGCGTGATGAAGACGGGCGGCATGATGGGTGAAGTGGTGGGCAAGGCGGCCTCCATCTGCATCAAGCAGAACTGCCTGCCGCGTGATGTGTATCACTCCTATCTGGAACAATTGAAGGAGTTGATGAACTTGGATCACTTCATGCGTCGTGATACGGTGAACGCTCAGTTCTACAAGAAGGAAGGAACGACGGAGCTGCCTGCACCGCAAGTGTTCGAGACAGGTCTCGATCCAAAGAAGCTGCCGGGCATCGTGGTGGATGACGACAAGGCGGTGAAGAAGGGCAAGTGGACGGCGGGTGAGGGCCTGAAGGGATTCGTGGGCGAGCATTATCTGTATGGCCGTGAAGCGGGTGCATCGGTGCGCTATGAGTTCTCCGTGCCGCAGACGGGCAAGTACGAGGTGCGCGTGGCTTATGGCATGCATGAGAATCGGGCGACGAATGTGCCGGTCACGGTGACGGACTCGGCTGGTTCTCAGACCGTCCGTATCAATCAAAAGCTACAAGCACCGTTGACGAACGGGTTCGTCTCGGTTGGCACCTACACTTTCGATGCCTCGAAGAAGGGCGTGGTGGAGATCGGCACGGACAAGGTGGATGGGAATGTCCATGCGGATGCCATCCAGGTGCTGCCGGCGAAATAGTTTAGTGGGGAATTCAGACCGCCTGTCATGTGTGTTCATGGCAGGCGGTTTTGTTTTTTTGTGTGGTAGAGAGAAGACGGGCACCCCTCACCCCGGCCCTCTCCCCTCCGAGGGTAGAGGGTGGTGGAGCGTTACGGTGCTTTTATTATCCGTTGGTAATTCGGAACCTGTGTCTGGTGATAATGAAATCATCGTAAGTTAAGAACAGTTCGTTTAGAACAGCCATACTTGTGAGCGAGCAAAAGCCAGTTCAGAAATCTGCTTCACGATGGGTGCCCATCGCGATGAAGGTTTATCGTCTGGCGGTTATCTTGCTTATCGCGTGGGTGGTGCGGGATCATCATTACCGGTTGCGCATCCAAGGGGATACGCCGATCACGGCGGATGAGGTCACAAAGTTTTTACCGGAGGCGAAGGAGTTGCGGCCGGATCATTCGGAGTTTCGTGGATTGGAAGTGCTGAATGCAGCGGGAGAGAAGATTGGGTATGTGGTGCGGACGTCGCCGGATGCGGATCATATCACGGGCTATGTGGGGCGGACGGATACGTTGGTAGCCTTGGACAAAGATTTGAAGGTGCTCGGTATCAAAATCCGCAGCAGTGAGGACACGCGGAAGCATGTGGAGGATGTGGCGATCGACCGGCAGTTCATGAAGGTGTGGAACGGAAAGAAATGGGAAGAGGTAGGGGAGATGACACCGAAGGCGTTGCGGATGGAAGGGGTGGCGGGTTCCTCGATGACGAGTCTGGCGATGGCGGAGGGGATCGCGCTGCGGTTTCGGCGGTCAGGGAATGAGACGAGTGAACAACCGGCGTTTCGGGCTTCGACGGGAGATATTGGATTGGCAGTGGTTGTCATTGCGGCGCTGGTGATGACGTTTTCCAATGTGGAGAAACGGAAGTGGGTGCGGCGGGTGTTTCAGGTGATCGTGATTGCGTATGTGGGGTTGATCAGTGGGGATCTGGTGGCACAATCGTTATTGATGGGGTGGGCGAAGTCGGGTCTGCCGTGGCGGATGGCGCCGGGAATCGTGTTGCTGGGCGTAGTCGCGCTGGTGGTGCCGTGGGCCACGCGGAAGCCGGTGTATTGCCTGCATCTGTGTCCGCATGGAGCGGCGCAGGAATTGGTGGGGCGATTGACGCCGAAGAAGTGGCGCGTGTCCGTGCCGGATGATGTGGCAAAGCGATTGCGGTATCTGCCGGGGGTGTTGCTCTTCATGGTGATCGCCATTGTGATGTTGGGATTGCCGATCGATCTGGCGAGTGTGGAGCCGTTTGATGCTTACATCATAGGCGTGGCGGGGATCGCGACGTTGTTGATCGCGCTTGGTGGATTGATCGCGGCGTTTTTTGTGCCGCAGGCGTATTGCAAGTTCGGGTGTCCCACGGGGGCGGTGTTGGAGTTCGTGCGTTCGCGCGGGCTGCAGGATAAGTTCACGGCGCGGGATGCATATGCGGGTGTGTTGCTGGTGGTGGCGGTGGTGATTTATTGGAAGTATTATGCGCTGCAGCAGTGGATATTGGGGCCGATGTGAGAAATGGTATTTGTGATGTGCAGTATGCGAGGTTGAAATATTCTTATGGGTTACTGGTATGAGCTAGGTCCTGCGGGACACAGTCCCGCGCTCCACTGGCGGAGCGCCGGTCTCCGACTCGGCGTGAAGGTGGGCTTGTTGGTTTGCTATGTGTTGGTCGCTTTCGGTTGGCTGTTCGGTTTCAGTCAGGTTCACGCGCAGACGGTTTCAACTCTCGCCGGGTCGGAGACCGGCGCTCCGGCTGCGAGTGTGCATCACGTCACCGGTTCAGCGATGGGGATGACGTGGGCGGTGAAGTGGATTGGGGCGTTGGAGCGCTCGGTGGTGGAGAAGGAGACGAAGGGTTTGCTGGCGGAGATTGAGGGGCAGATGTCCACGTATAGAAATGATTCGGAGATTTCGCGGTTCAATGCTTTTGCGGAGACGAATTGGTTTCCGGTTTCGACGAATCTGGCGCGGGTGGTGGAGGTGAGCTTGGACATCGCGCGGAAGACGGATGGAGCGCTGGACCCGACGGTGTTTCCGCTGGTGCAGGTGTGGGGATTTGGGCCGGAGCGGAGATTAGGTCAATTGCCGACGGTGAAGGCGATCGCGGTGGCGAGGGCGCGGGTGGGGTATACGAATTTGCAAGTGCGGTTGAATCCACCGGCAGTACGGAAGTTGAAAGAGGAGGTGGCGATGGATGTGAGTGCGGTGGCGATGGGGTTTGCGGCGGATCGGGTGGGAGAGAGGTTGAGGCAATTAGGCAGCACGAATCATCTGGTGGATATGGGAGGAGAGTTCGTTGCGCGGGGTGAAGGACCGGAGGGGAAGGGTTGGTCGGTGGGGATTGAAGAGCCGGGGACTGAAGGTAAGAAGATTCAGCGCGTGGTGGTGTTGCGGGATGAGTGTCTGGCGACTTCGGGGGATGATCGGAATTTTCGGACGATCAATGGGAAGCGGTATCATCACATCATCGATCCGCATACGGGCTGGCCGAGTGAGGCGAAGGTGGCATCGGCGACGGTGATCCATACGTCATGCGCGCAGGCGGATGGGTGGGCGACGGCGATGGTGGTGGTGGGACGGGAGAAGGGGGAGGCGTTGGCGGAGGGGAATGGGTTTAGGATGATTTTGTTGGGACGTTAGGGAACGACTTTGCGGAAGGGCGGAAAGTTTGAAGTGGGGTAGCACATTGTTTTTGCCAAAGGAGCAAAATGGCAGTTCTATTGATGGGGATGCCGGAGGTCGGCGTCCAAGAAAGCAGCATGCGCAGGCAAAATCGTACCGTTCGCATCTGGTTGGCCATCGGGTTGATGGCGTTCGCCGGTTTTTCTTCCCATGTTGAGGCGCAGCAACGGGTTGTGCCGCGCAAGGATACTGCGAAAAAGGCACCGGTTAAGGCGACTGCGCCCGCGAAGGCGGAGAGCAAAACGGGTGATAAGAAAACCACGGATTCGCGGGTGGAATCGGGGGCGATGTCGGTGGAGGAGTTGACGGAGCGGGCGAAGAAATCGCTGGTGGTGATCTCGCATTACGGGCGGGATGGGAAGGTGGATGGGGTGGGCTCCGGGTTTGTGATCGATGCGAAGGGGTTGATCGCGACGAGTTTTCATGTGATCGGCGAGGCGCGGCCGATCAAGGTGGCGTTTCCCGATGGCAAACAGCGCACGGTCACGGAGGTGTATGCGTGGGATCGCAAGATGGACTTGGCGATCTTGAAGGTGGAGGCGGAGGGATTGACGCCGTTGCCGCTGGGGGATTCGGATGCGCTGAAGCAGGGGGCGAGTGTGGTGGCGCTGGGGAATCCGCAGGGGCTCGAATACAGCGTGGTGCAAGGGGTGGTGTCGGGTCGGAGGGAATTTGAATATAGCGAGATGATCCAGTTGGCGATTCCGCTGGAGCCGGGGAATAGCGGGGGGCCGTTGCTGGATATGTTCGGCAATGTGCATGGGGTGCTGACACTCAAGCATGCGGTGACGAGGAACTTGGGTTTCGCGATGCCGGTGAATGCGTTGAAGCCGTTGCTGGAGCGGCCGAATCCGGTGCCGCTGGGGCGCTGGCTGACGATCGCGACGGTGAATACAGAGGAGTGGGAGCCGTTCTTTGGTGCGCGTTGGGTGCAGAAGGGCGGGCTGCTTTCCGTGGAGGGAGCGGGGGCGGGATTTGGCGGGCGATCCATCCTGCTCTCGAAGGCGGCGGTGCCGGAGGAGAAATTCGAGGTGGCGGTGAAGGTGAAGATGGATGATGAATCCGGTGCGGCGGGTTTGATCTTCGGCGGGGAGAATGAGAACGAACATTTCGGATTTTATCCCTCGAATGGGCGCTTGCGACTGACGCGGTTCAACGGGCCGAGCGTGTATTCGTGGCAGGTGTTGAGGGATCTGCCCTCGCAATATTATGTGGCGGGTGACTGGAATGAATTGCGCGTGAAGGTGGAGGGGAAGGTCATCAAGTGCTTTGTGAACGGCCAGCCTTTTACTACGGTGCCTTGGGAAGCTCCAGTGACGGGGAAGGTGGGTTTGGCGAAGTTCCGGCAGACGGTGGGAGAGTTCAAACAATTCCAGGTGGGACAGGAGTTGCCTGCGGGGGTGGCCTCGGAGGCGACGTTGGCGAAGGTGGAGGAGCAGTTGAAGGGGATGAAAGCTTCAACTCTGCCGGACAGCAAGCTGGTGGAGGCGTTGCAATTACACGGCGAAGAGGGGCGGAAGATTTTGACGGAGCGCGCGGAGACGGTGAAGAAGGAGGCGGAGCAATTGAAACGCCTGGCCGCCGCGGTGCACGAGCGGAATGTGCAGGAGCAACTCACGAAGCTGTTCGCGGATGGCGAGGCGAAGGCGGATCTTTTCGAGGCGGCGATGCTGGTGGCGAAGCTGGATAATGAAGAGCTGGAGGTGACACCGTATCGCAAGCAACTGGACCGCATGGCGCGGGAGATGCGCGAGCGCCTGACGGAGAAGGCGACGGCGAAGGAACGGATCAAGTTGCTGAATGATTATCTCTTCGCGGAGAATGGGTTTCGCGGGAGCCGGAGTGATTACGAGAACAAGGCGAACAGTTACCTGAGCAATGTGATCGATGATCGGGAGGGGATTCCCATCACGCTCTCGGTGCTGTATCTGGAGCTGGCGAAACGCATCGGGGTGGAGGACATGGTGGGCATCGGGTTGCCGACGCATTTCGTGGTGCAACACCGGCCGAAGGAAGGGCAGGCGCAGTTCATCGATGTGTTCGAGGGCGGGAAGCCGATGAGCCAGCTCGAAGCGGAATTGATCGTGCGCTTCAATGAGCGCGGGCGTTCGCAGGAGGAGGCGTTCGAGCCGATGACGAAACGGCAGATCGTCGTGCGGATGTTGTCGAACTTGCTGAACAGCAGCCTGGATAAAGACACACCGGCGGAATCGGTCCGTTATCTGGACACGATGGTGGCGCTGATGCCGGAAGATGCAGGGATGCGGTTGCGCCGCGCTGGGATGCGCTTGCAGATGGGGGATACGCAGGGGAGCCGGGGAGATTTGCGGTGGTTACTGGACAATGAACCGAAGGGGGTGGACCTGGACAAGGTCGCGGAGTTGTACCGGTCGTTGTGAGGTGAAAAGGTTCACGAGGAGGAGGTTTTCCCTCGTTTCGTGCACGGTCATTTCTTAAGGTGGTTTTATGGCTGAGGGAAAATCGCAAAAATCCGGACCGGAACTGGCACGTCATATCGGGTTGTTTTCCCTCGTGGTGTATGGTGTGGGGGACATGGTGGGGGCGGGCATCTACGGCACGATCGGCGTGGCGGCGGGCATGATGGGCAACGCGGTGTGGCTGGCTTTCGGTGTCTCCATGATCGCGGCGTTGTTGACGGGCCTATGCTATGCCTCACTTGGTTCACGCTATCCCCGTGCCGGTGGAGCGGCCTATGTCACGGAGCGGGCATATGGTTTCAAATTTCTATCCTACGTGGTCGGGCTGGCGGTGACGGCGTCTGGTCTGACCTCCATGGCGGCTGGCAGCAATGTGTTCGCCACGACCTTGGGCGGCATGTTTCCCGCAATACCCGTGAAGGTGATCCTCGTGGCTTTCCTGCTGTTGATCGCCGCCGTCAATTTCATCGGCATCAAAGAATCGATGACGGCGAATCTCGTATGTACGGCAGTGGAGATCGGTGGGTTGTTATTCGTCATCTTCGTGGGTGCGAAGTATTGGGGCAAGGTGAATTACCTGGAGGTGCCGCAAGGGAGCACATTGGGAATGTCCATGCTGCTATCCGGAGCGGTGTTGACGTTCTATGCCTTTGTGGGATTTGAGGACATGCTGAATGTGGGGGAAGAGGTAAAAGACCCGCAGAAGACACTGCCCAAGGGCATCATTATCGCCGTGCTGGTGGCGACGGTAGTTTATATGTTGGTGAGCATCACCGCCGTATCTGTGGTGGAGGCCAAGAATCTGGGAGATTCCAAGCTGGGAGCACCGCTGGCGCAAATAGTGGAAAAAGCGGCCCCTTGGATGCCCAAGGAAGTTTATACCTTTATCACGCTCTTCGCGGTGGCGAACACGGCATTGCTGAACTGTGTGATGGGGTCACGCTTGCTCTACGGTATGGCACGGCAGGGTCTGTTGCCGGAGCGGTTGGGAGCAGTTCACCCGCGTTTTCGCACACCACACATCGCCACTTTGGCTCTGACTGTGATTGTGGTCGTGCTAGCCCTTTCGGCGAATATTAGCCAGTTGGCCTCGGCCACCAGCCTGTTGTTGTTGACGTGCTTTTGCTTGGTGAACGGGGCGTTGTTTATACTTCAGAGCCGTCCCGATGAACCCAAGGGCAGTATGGAAATACCCAGGATTGTGCCGGTCTTGGGTGTCATCGTCTGCCTCTGTCTCATATTTGCCAGATTGACTGCGGCTGGAGCGGATAAAAAAGCTCCCCTCATCGCCGGCTTCATCATCGCAGTAATCGCGGCTTTGTATTTTGTGTTGCGTCCCAAAGTGGTGGGAAACGCGGTTATTGAGGAGAAATAAACCAGAAACCCCTGTGTTCGAAGGGGATTCAACGGATTTGCGATGCTTCATTGTCTTCCTGCCTGTGCAACAAATTTTGCATGTATAGAAATAGGGCTGAAATAACTTACGGTAGGGCTTTATGCACTGGTGATATTGGTACGTAAGGTGCTATTGAAAACGTTAATGGGATGCCATGCAGCCCCTTTTGTCAATGGGATGAAAGGGTGAAAAGGTCGAAAGTGGTGCCCCGGTTAGGACTTGAACCTAAAACCAATTGATTAAGAGTCAACTGCTCTACCATTGAGCTACCGAGGCCCCAAATGGGACCGGCAGGATATTGAAGTAAGCGATGTTGTCAATAGTTTGAAATGGAAAAATTTGCTGACAGTGAGAAATATTTTCAAACTAACTTAAACTGAGGTTCCGAAAACAGAAACCCTTGCGATAGAATGAACTGCGGGATTTTGCTGGCGTTTTAATAGGGCCATAATACCCTTGACGTAGGGTGTAAAGAATCTAGCGTGAAATCTAAATGGCTCTAAATTAGCTGATTTTCAACATGAATCTCACGAAATATTGGTCAGGTGGCAAAGCTAAGAGGCGCAGGGCATTTACCCTGCCTGAAGTGGTTATCTCTGTGGCTATTTCCGCCATCGCCATCGGAGGCATCATTTACGGATACATCATTTCTGCCAGGAGGGCGGAGTGGTCTGGTTATTCTTTGGCGGCCCATGCGGCTGCGCTTCAGGTTTTGGAGCGAACCAAGGCGGCCAAGTGGGATCCGAGCCGTGATCCGGTGGTCGATATGCTGACAACGGCCAATTTTCCAGAAGAACGTGTCTTGATGGATATCCCGATCACAGGAACCAACATGGTGTACGGTATCAATAAGATCAATATCTACACCATCAGCACCAGTCCCCACATCAAAATGATCCGAGTGGACTGCGAGTGGCCGTTCATGAACGGTCGCATCTACACCAACACTGTGGTGACCTACCGCTCGCCTGGAGTTTGATATGAAAATAAACATTTCCAGCTCCCAACGGCTCAGTCGGACCAGGCTGGCGTTCACGATGACTGAGCTGATGGTCGCGATGGCCCTGTTTGTCATCGTTTCAGGCGGCATCATCTATTCCCATATCAACGGCCTGCGTTTTTATGAGATTACGCGGGCCAAACTTGGGGCAAGCGAGTCGGCGCGTATCAGTTTGGGATTGCTCATCTCGGAAGTCCGTGCGGCGCAAAAGATACAAGTGGGCACTGGCTCCAGCAGCAGTTTCACCCAGGCTACCGCAGGCAGCGCCCAGCGAGGCAACGCCATCCAAATCTACCGCCCGGACTGGCATGCGACAACGAATTCCAATTCGTGGGTGCGCTACTACCGTGACAGCACCACCTCTGCACTATATCGCAAGCCCGGACCTGCTGCGGGGCTTCAACTCATCGCAGAATACCTCACGAACCAGATAGTCTTTGCATCCACCGATTTTACCGGCACCAATGTGCTGACCGAGAACGATAACAGTGCCGTGATCGATGTGAAGTTCCAGTTCTATCAACTGCGGTATCCGCAAGTCAGAATCGGTACAAACCAGTTTTTCGAGTTTTTCCAGATCTCCGCGCGTGTCGCGCGGCGCTCCGTCTATTAAAGGTGTTGTATGAAGCTACTTCTAAGATTCGCACGTAAAAACCGGGGCTTTGCCCTGTTGTTGGTGCTGGTATTTATCAGCATCGGCCTGCTGTTGATGACTGCCTCGCTGAGTTATACCTCCAACTCCGCCCAGTTGAACGAGCGAAACAACCAGTACAATTCCACCATGCTGGCAGCCGAGGCGGCCACTGAGAAAGTGGTCGGCAACATGATCATGGACTTTAAGACGTACGGCCAGCCGGGCATCGCCAACAACATGAACAATTACCGGGCGATGGTGCCGACCTATGCGGAGAACACATATTGGTCTTCATTCCAGTTTTCAGATGCGCAGGGCAATACGAACAAGACTTACGTTGGTGAGAATGGGTCGTCTTATTTTTCGAGCGATCTAGGGTCCAGTTTTTCAGGTCTGGGCGGCACGCGCATCCCTTACAAGATTGTCTCCAATGCTCGCATGGTGAACGGCCGTTTCACCATGACCAATGCGGTGCAGCAAGAAGTGGCTTTCACTACCATCCCGATTTTCCAGTACGCCATTTTCTACAATGATCTGCTTGAATTCGTGAAAGCCGCCACCATGAACATCCGTGGGCGCGTTCACAGTAACGGTTCCATCTATGTTGGCGGATCTTCGCCGGTGACATTTTTTGAAGATGTCACTGCTGTAGGTGTGATCATCAAGCCGGGATTGTGGAATGGTGTTGATACGGTCAATTCATCTGGTGTCATCACATTCAACCAGGAAAAGACGACAAACGGTGTTCCGATGTCTCTGCCCATCGGCACGAACAACTCCTCTGCTGCCGTGCATAAGGTGATCGAGCGTCCGGACAGCGGTGAGGCTCCGAACTCGGCGATGGGCAAGGAGCGTTATTACAATAAATCGGAGATTTTGCTCTTGGTGAGCAATAACGTGGTTTCCATGAGCGTGAAGACCCCGTTCTCGACCACCTCAAACGCCATTCCCACAAACCATGTTTTGACGTTCGTGACGACCAACAAGTCAATGTATGACCAGCGTCAGGACCGCACCCAGCTTATCACGGAAATCGATGTTGCGAAGTTCAAGACGTTCATAGCCACGAACACAGTGATCGCCAGTACATTGGGATCTACAGTTCCTTCCTTGCTTTACGTTGATGACAGTCGTGGCGGTTACTCTACGAACTACACGACGAACATTTATAACACAAACACCACCTCCACTTCGTGGCCTGGTCCTATAGTGGCGCCCAAACTTACCATCACTACAAACCTGGGTTCTACACAGCCGAACAGCGGTGGCGTGAGACTTTCTGATATCCCCGGCAATGCTGCGACGAATTGGCTGTACTCTGGCACCGCAGGCCAAAGTAGTGCCCGTTACAGGTATAAACTTGTCAGTAATTACACTCTCACCACGAGAATCACGAATGTAGTCACTACAGTAAATGATGGAGGTATGGGTGCCGTGCGGCTCACCAACGGCATTTCCTTGCCTTCAAATGGCCTGACCGTCTCCACTCCCAACGGTTTGTACGTGGCGGGCAGCTACAACTGCCCCACTGCGGCGCACTTGGGCACAACCAATACCTCGGATGTTAAGCCTGCCTCGCTCGTCTGTGATGCGTTGACCATTCTTTCTTCGAATTGGAAGGACAGTCAGGGTTCTGCAAGCTACACAGACCGTGATGCTTCGGATACTACTGTGAATGCTGCCATATTGACGGGTAATGTAAAAGCGGGCGGCACAAACGGCGATGATCCTCCGAGTGGTGGTGCACACAACCTGCCCCGATTCCTTGAGGATTGGTCGAACAGGACATGCACCATCAACGGTTCCTTGGTCTGCCTGTTTGAGAGTCAGCAAGCCAATGGGCAGTTCGTCACTACGGGCCAGACGGATACTTATTATAATCCTCCGACCCGTAACTGGTCGTTCGACAAGAACTTTCTGAATCCAAACAAATTGCCGCCGGGAACACCTGCAGTGCGGGTGCTGGAACGTTTGAAATGGACGACACCACCGCCCAATTCGACCACATATGCTGGTTACTGAGATCTAATCTATGAGACCATTCATCCTCGCCGCCGTGGTGGCCGTTTTCTTGAACTCAGAGACTGGCTTTGCCCAAGAAACCACAGCCCAAAAAACACAATTGGCTCAAGCTGATGCGAATCCTGGCGGGACAAATTCATCACCCGCACTAAAACTCAAGGCGACCAAGATTTACAACGGCAGCCAGCTCTATTCGACGCTTGTCAGTGTCAGTAATGGCAGGAGCATCATCGGCCTGACCGTTCCGGCACGGTTTCAGTTTTCAGCTTCTGAAAGTGGTCGTGAAATCACAGCTTATCTTGATTCTAGCCGCCAGGGATGGGTCAGAGCCGAGTTCAAGGATGTCAAACAGGTGGACTTCACCCATGAAGGTGTTCTGCCCTTGATTTCAGATGACCTCGGCAAAGGTGTGCCGGTTTTCTCTACTGTCTTTGCCGATGGCAGAAAGTATTTGGTTTATACAGTTCAATCAGGGGCCGACAGCAATACACGCCACTCTCAAATTCAGGTTGTCCAGAGCGATTCAGGAATCATCATCTTGGGTGCTACTGCTTACGGATCTCAAAAAGATTTTGCCTTCTATGCGTTGAAACAGATCGCTTCCTCGCTGCAGTTTGCGAAATATGAGAAAGACTTGAAACGTCAGGGACCAGCCAATCAGGATTGAAAACGGCTTTGTTTCAGGTCTGCGATCAACGCAGCGGCCCGACAGGGGGCGCCGCCCTCCCCAAAAGTTTCCAAGATCGGCTGCAACTGGGTGACAATACTTTGTCTGAGTTCATGACTTTTCAACCAGTGCAGTGATGCCTGCGTGAGGTTCTCTACGGTAGCTGCCTGCTGGATGAACTCTGGAAAAATGCCCCTCCCGGCGATGAGGTTTACCAGTGCGATATATTCCACCGTCACGATCTGTTTCCCGATCCAGTATTCGGGAGTGGACAGTTTGTATAGGACTACGGTCGGTACTTCCATGTAGGCGCACTCTGTGGTGACCGTGCCGGAAGAGGCGATCGCCATGGTGGCTTCGCACAAAGCTTCAGACAATCCCCCGATTTGCACCTTGATGGAGGAATCGGTGATCATCGGTCGCGCCAGTTCCACCAAGTTTTCGTTGGGCAGGATGATCCGGAATTCGGCGGGCACTTGCGTGCGTATCTGTGCCGCAGCAGCGAGCATCACTTCGAGATGTCGTGAGACTTCCTTGCGCCGGCTGCCAGGCAAAAGCAGCACCACGGGTTTCTCTGTCTTTGGTCCCATGACCCGCCGTTTCTCACGAAATGCCTTGAGCCGGTCCACCACAGGATGCCCGACATATTCCACCTGAAGTTTCGGGGTCTTCTTGGCGTACCACTCTTTTTCAAACGGCACGATGCTCAGCAACAGATCGAGATCTTCTTCCAGTTGATAAGCACGTCCGGGGCGTGAAGCCCAGACTTGCGGAGAGACGAACTGGACGAACTTCGGCCGCCAATTGGTGAACGGGCCTTGTTGGGCGCGGGCGCGTTCTTTCAAGGCATGAGCCAGCCGACGGTTAAAACCGGAGTAATCCACGCCGATGAAAACATCCGGCAGCCGGTCTTCCGCCAGTTTTACGAGCTGGTTGAAGAGCCGCTGAAATTCGAGATATTTTTTGAAAACGTCGAAGAATCCGAACACCGCGTGCTTGGTCAGATCAAAGGACAGTTCCACACCCGCTTCCGCCATTTTATTTCCACCCGCGCCAAAGAATGTGGGCGGAAAAGGTTCGCGGCTGAACTGAGGTTGCTGGCGGATGGCACGGACAAGTTCTGCCGCCAGCGTGTCGCCGCTGGTTTCTCCAGCCACCACCATGAAACGCTTGCTCATGAGCCCGCAGGAATCTTCGCGCCTTGGCGCGTGATCTGTTCGGTGATCTCCAAGGCGAGGTCGAGAGCCTGTTTGGCGGATTCACCGCTGACACGCGGCTGCTGGCGTTCGCGAACGCAAGATACGAAATGCTGCAGTTCCAGTTTGAGCGGTTCGTCTTTCACGATCGGCACCGGTTCACGCACGATCTTCTTGCCAGCGAACTCGCTCACGATCGTGGAGTCATTCGCGCTCAGCAATTTCTTGAGCAAAGATGACTCCTGTTCATCAGAACGGGCCAATCGATAGAGGAAGCCTTGTTGCGCGCGGTAATCCAGCGAGATGTAGCTGCTGCTCGTCGTGCCGCCGCTGAACACGCGGATCTTGCGCATGCGCTCCGGGCTGATACGGCTGGCGGTGAGATTCGCCACGCAACCATTTTCGAAGCGTAGGCGAACATTCGCGATGTCTTCCGTGGTACTTAGCACGGGAATACCTACGGCATCCACACTCACGACGCGCGAATTGACGAACGCCAGAACCACATCGAGATCATGGATCATCAGATCCAATACCACACCGATATCGATGCTGCGGGCAGGGTAGGGGGAGAGCCGGTGTGCTTCGATGAACTTGGGTTGCGTGGCGGCTTTTTGCAGATAATCGAAAACCGGATTGAACCGCTCTACATGACCCACCTGGAGGATCAGTTTATTTTGCTGGGACAAATGTACCAGTTCAGCGGCCTGATCGGCGCGCTCGGTCATCGGTTTTTCCACCAGCACATGTTTGCCTTGGGAGAGCAAATCCTTGGCGATGGCATGGTGGGTGATGGTGGGGGTCACTACGCTAAAGGCGTCGGCGGCTTCAGCGAGACCCTGGATGGTCGGGAAGATTTTGACACCCAGCTTGTCGGCCACACGTTGGGCATTATCGGCAAAAGAGTCGTAGATGCCTACGAACTCGCATTGCCCCGCCGTTGCCAGCTCGGCATAGAGGCGCGCATGCTCTTTGCCCAGCGAGCCGGTTCCGATGACGCCGACCCGCACACGTTGATTTGACTTGCCCGATTCCATGTGGCAGCAGTCTGCCTGTGAGGTGGCACCCTGACACGCCAAAAATTTGAGCCTTGTCCGGTCCGTTGAACTGCCTACATTTCGCGCGTGGAAACAATGGTCTATCTGGTGACCGCTATCGTCGCGTACTTTTTGGGATCTATCCCCACGGGGTATCTTGTGGCGAAGGCCAAAGGCATCGATATCCGCTCTGTAGGCAGCGGTAATATCGGGGCCACGAATGTTTTTCGCATCTTGGGCAAGGGGCCGGGCATCTTCGTTCTTTCCGTGGATGCGCTGAAAGGCTTCTTGGCGGTGGGGTTAGTGGCAAATCTGGTGTGGCAATTCTTGGGCGATCAAGCGGCAGGTGGAAACGATATCCGCCATCATCTGAAAATCGTGGCCGGTATCTGCGCCGTCTTGGGGCATAACTACACCTGCTGGCTGAAGTTCAAAGGTGGAAAAGGGATCGCAACTTCGGCGGGCGTGTTGATTGGTTTGGTGCCATATGCGTTCCTCGTGGCGTTGGCCACATGGCTCATCGTTTTCTTTGCGAGCAAGTATGTTTCTCTGGCTTCGATCTTGGCGGCGGTTGTGCTGCCGTTTGCCACATGGCAATTACATGGACGGACTTCTTTGATCGTCATCACCACCGTGATGTCCGTGCTTGCCATCTATAAGCATCGCGCCAATATCCAGCGCTTGCGCGCCGGGACGGAAAATCGTATCGGTGGCAACAAGACCAAACCTCCGGCATGAAGATCACTGTTCTTGGAGCGGGTGCGTGGGGCACCGCCTTGGCCCGCCTGTTACATCAGGCGGAAGGTGCGGACGTGACCCTGTGGGGCCACAATCCCCAGCACTTGCAAGACCTCAAGACCACGCGCATCAATACGCGCTATCTGCCGGGCGTGAAATTGCCCACGGGTCTTAAGCTGGAAACCGATCTCGCTAAAGCGGTCAAAGGCAGCGAATGCCTCGTGGTCGCATTGCCATCCAAGGCATTTCGTACGGTGACGAAACGCTTGGCCGATTATTCCGGTCTGGTGGTCAGCGTCACCAAGGGCATCGAGTATGATACTGGTCTGACGATGTGCGGCATCTTGGAGCAGACGATGCCCAAAGGCGTGCATGTGACGCTTTCCGGTCCGTCCATCGCGCATGAAGTGGCGCGTAATATTCCATCAGCGGTAGTCGTCGCCAGCCCGGATAAGAAGGCTGCCAAAAAGGTGCAGCAGCTTTTCCATCGTCCTTACTTCCGCGTTTACAGCAGCAACGATATGCTCGGTGTGGAACTCGGCGGTGCGTTGAAGAATGTCATCGCGATCGCAGCGGGTGTGTGCGATGGCTTGGGCTTTGGTGATAACTCCAAGGCCGCGCTCATCACTCGCTCCATTGTGGAAATCAGCCGATTGGGTGTGGCCTGTGGTGCTCAAGCGGAGACATTCGCGGGTTTGAGCGGTTTGGGAGATTTGACGGTGACGTGCTTCTCGAAGCACAGCCGTAATCGCACTTTCGGTGAACGTCTGGGCAAAGGTGAAGAGATCTCCCAAATCCTCTTCACTGGTGTGCATGTGGCTGAAGGTTATCCCACGGCCTGTTCAGCGCATCAGCTTGCGCAGAAGAAGGGGATCGAGGCACCGCTCATCAATGAGATCTACGCCATGCTCTACGAGGGCAAGAACCCGGGTAAAGCCGTGGAAGACTTGCTCTCGCGTGATTACAAGGCGGAGGATTAAGCCGCTTAGTGTTCCGGCTCGATCTTGTATTTCAGGCGTGCGCCTTGTTTACGGGCGGCATTGAGGATGCCTGAGATCACCGCAGAATTCGCGTCCATCTTCACCACATAGACGAGATCGTTGATCTGATTGGTGGCTTGTGTGCGGAAGAGCTGTGGCAACGCGCGGTCCCGGGCGAGATCTTCCAGCGCGCGACCGATCTGCAACATGAGCGCAAACGATTGGGCTCCTGAGACGGTAGGATTCGCCTCCAACTCCTGACGAAGCTTGCTGACGCGTGCGCCGATAGCTTTGGAAATTTTCACTGCCAGATCGCTATCGCTGGGGGAAGTCTGCTTTTCCAGTTCCGCCAAATCCTGGCGCACATTCGCGATGAGATCATGCACCATGCCACGGATGACCACGCTGCGTTCACCGGGGCGATAGGGATTCGTGGTGATCTGGCCAGGTTGGATTGTTTTGCTGTAAGTATTCTCACGCCACGAGGTGTGCGAGACCACCATGAAATCATTCGCCTGATCATTCTCCGCCAACATCTGCACGATCTCGGGAATGGAACGGGCGCATTCAACGGCCATCATCTGCCGTTTCAATTCCAGCAGGCTTTCCAAAGTCGGTGATCCCGGGCGGAACGAGCCAAGCTGCTTTTTATCAATGCCCAAGCGCTTCAGCACCGCCATGGCGCTGCGCACCCAGATGCGGTTCGCTTCAATGGCTTCCTTGCCCAGATATTGCATCCACTTCTTGATACGCTCGGGTGTTTCATGCTTGAGCGATTCAAGGTAGCGGAAATTGATATACTCCGGGATGTCCGAGTGGTTATCGCGATGCAGTTCCAGATCGGAGATCAATTCATCGATGTTGTATTCCGGCAGACGTCGGGCCTTCTTCATGATCCACGCCGGGACCAAGCCGAGATGCCCTTGCAGCTTTTCCATGCCCGGAAGCAGATAGCCGCCATCCAAGGGAGTCATGAGGGGACCGCGCACCGGCCAGGGCAGGCGATGATTCCATTGCACACTGGCCCACTGGTTCTGCGCGGCATAAGCCACCTCATCATCCAAGAGGCCATCCAATGGATCGTAAGCGAGGACTTCGCGCAGTGCATTGCGCTCTTCTTCGGTAAGCTCCTTGAAGCGTTTCGGCTGGACTACGAATTCATTCCACAAAGCCTGCTTCAGAAAGTAAGAGTGGCTGCCCCATAGTCCCCCGAGCGTCGGCTCGCTGTGATTGTGCAACAGCTCCTGTAGTGGTATGAACGGAGCGATGATGCCGCTCAAGATTTGCGCAGTGGTCTTGATGGAGTTGCTTTCATCCACATACGAGTAAACGGTGCTGTAGATGGCCGCGCCGCTGGAATTGCGCACATCATCCACGATGCCGCTGTAAACGACGCGATTGAAAGCTTCTGCTGGAAGGTCGATGCCCGCCTTTTCCCTCAACGCCCGGCGCGCCGTTTCTGCAGATGTCTCGCGGCCTTCGGGCAATTGCCGGTAAACACCCGCGTCATTGATCTCGTACAACTGTCCCTCACCATTCTGAGCGCGAATGCCGCCGGGTAACGCAAAGTAACCGGAAGCACGTTGGGTCAGGAGAACTTCGATGCCCTTTTCACCGCGACGCAGCACAACGGTGTCCGCTGCTTCTGTGAAGATTTCGCCGAGCTCATCGCCTTGGCCTTCCACGGGAATCTCCGGGTAACCGGGGAATACTTGGGCGAAGTCAGGGTGACCGTGGCGATTGGGCGGCAGCATCCGTCCGGTCGGGTCCATGAACCATTGGATATCGGAAAAACGCAGATCAGAGGCAAGGGAGTGATACCACGGCTTGTTTGGAGCCTTGAGATGTATACGGGTGCGGTGATCGTCCCGGGAATCTTTCAGCGCAGCGAAGTCGATGCTTGCGCGACCGAGTTTATGCCAGAAAACGTCACCACTGTTTTCAAAGCTGGGAAGCGGCTTTGGCTTCAATCCCGCAAAGCCCGACGGAATGGTTTCCTGCTGGTTCATGGCGATACCCCGTGACCTCGAAAGGCTACGGGGTAAGCCAATTTATGTAAAGAATTGTCCCGGAAAAACTGGTGACGTTTTGAAGGTCAAAACGGTCACAGCTCTGCCTTCATCAGACCTAGCAGATCGGAATATTCATCCACTGCGCGGAACTGCGGGAACTGCTTCTTGATAGCCTCGGGTGAGTGGAAGAGGAAGCCCACATGCGCCTCACCTAGCATCGTCGTATCATTGAAAGAGTCCCCGGCGGCGATGATCTTGTAATTTAGGATCTTCAGCGCAGCTACAGCCTTCTGCTTCTGGTTATCCTGACGCAGCTTGTAGTTCACGATGCGATCTTCCTTCACCTCGAGCTTGTGGCAAAGGATGGTGGGCCAACCGAGCTGGCGCATGAGCGGTTGGGCGAACTCTTCGAAGGTGTCCGAAAGGATGATCACTTGCGTCAAGGAACGCAGTTCATCGAGGAATTCCTTGCCGCCAGCCAAGGGGCTGAGTGTGCCGATGACTTCTTGGATGTCGGAGAGTTTCAGGCCATGGCGGTCGAGAATCTCCAGACGACCGCGCATGAGCTTGTCATAATCCGGCTCATCACGCGTGGTGCGGCGCAGTTCGGGAATCTTCGTCTTTTCGGCGACGGCGATCCAAATCTCAGGCACCAAAACGCCTTCCAAATCCAAGGTGACAATCGTCTGTTGTTTCACGGCGCGGGAGGTTGGAGATGGATGCGGGTTTTGTCGAGATTAGACCTTTCAATCGATCTCCACTTTGCGCAACTCCGTCTTAAGAATCTTACCTGTCGCATTGCGCGGCAGGGCAGGCACGACGATGACTTTGCGCGGAACTTTGTAGTCGGCCATCTTCTCGCGGATGAAGGCGAGCAGGGCTTTTTCATCCAGCGTCACACCTTCGTTCAATGCCACGAAAGCAACGGCTTGTTCACCACGGCGCGCATCCGGTTTGCCGATAACGGCGGTTTCCTTGATGCCGGGGAATTTATAGATGACTTCCTCGATCTCGCGCGGATAGACGTTGATGCCGTTCACCAGCAACATGTCTTTCTTACGATCGGTGATATAGAAGAAATGGTCCGCATCGCGATGGCCGACATCGCCGGTGTAGAGCCAGCCGCCGCGCAAGACGAGGGCGCTTTCCTCCGGTTGCTTCCAGTAGCCTTGCATCACGTTCGGGCCTTTGATGCATATCTCGCCGGTCACGTCGTGTGGTTGGGCATTGCCCGATTCATCGCGGATGCTAAGTTCAACATCGGGAATAGCGACACCAACGGAACCGGGCTTTTGCGGTCCATTGATGGGATTCACCGAGGCGACCGGGCTGCTCTCCGTGGGACCGTAGCCTTCGAGGAATTTGATCTTGGGGAAGCGTTGTTGGAATTGATGCAAGACTTCCATCGGCAACGGAGCGCCACCGCTAACGCAAAGGCGGAGATTCAATTCAATGCCTTGCGGCAGGGAAGCGAGTGCACGATGAATTTGCGGAACGGCAGGAAGAACTGTGCCGCGATGGCGGATGATTTCTTCGAGCACGTGCTTCATCGGATGCAGCGATTTCACGAGCAAAATGCTCGCGCCACCGATGAGCGGCAGCAATGAGCCCACGGTGAACATGAAGCTGTGGAACTGCGGGAGCATGACCACGATGCGGTCATCCGCTGTCATCTCCAGTGCTTGAACGCAACTCTTCACGTTCGCGAGGAAATTGCCGTGCGTGAGCATCGCGCCTTTCGGACGACCTGTGGTGCCTGAGGTGTAGAGCAGGGCAGCCAGCTCGTTCTTATAGCGGCGGACGGGTTCGATGGAGTCGTCTTCCGTGGTGGTGAATTGCTCCACGAAGATATAACGGATATCAGGCACGAGAGTCTTCACCTTGGCCTGATGTTCGGTAAGGCTCTGGTCCGTGATAACGATCTTCGCCCCAGAATCATTAAGGATAAAGGCGACTTCATCCGGCTTGAGGAAATTGTTCACCATCACCACCACTCCGCCAGCATGCCAGGAGCCGAAGATGGCGACGGGAAATTCCGGGCAATTCTTCACCCACACGGCCACGCGGTCACCAGGTTTCAAACCGAATTCATTGATCAAACGCTGGCTCAGGGCGCGGACCTGCGCGAGCAAGCGGGCATAAGTAATCTTGTCATCACCCCAAAAAATCGCCGTGCGGGACAGCGATGAACCGGCCATGTCGATAAATTCCTCGTGGAGACTCATTGTGCGGACTTAGATACCTGTTTCGCTTTAGTGTGAAAAGAAAATAGGACGTATACGGACGAATATATCCTACCGTCCGGTAGCTTGTCAGTGTTGCACGGCGAGAGAAATATCAGCGCAATTCTTTGCCGAAATCTTTCAACCATTGTTCCGCTTCTTTATGTCGAGGAAAAGCGCTGGCGACGTGCTGCCAGAAACGGGCGGAATGGTTCATCTCCCGCAAGTGCATAAGCTCATGCACGATGACGTATTCCAACACGAAGAGAGGTGCTTGAATGAGTCGCCAGTTCAGCGAGATGGTCTTGCGCGCAGAGCAAGAACCCCAGCGGGATTTCTGATCGCGGATCGAAACGTGTTTTACTTCCGATCCATGTTGTCTGGCCAAGGTTTGGACTAGTTTGGGAAATTCTTCTTCCGCAAGCGTTCGCAAGTGCAGTTCAATGAGCGGTCGCCAGTCGTCTTTGGCGACGTTGCTGCTGATCATCTGATCACAGAAATGTAGAGTGTGGATGGAATCGTGAGTATGAACTTGCAGTGGGATTTTCTCTCCGCGAAACCGGATGAGCGAACCGTGCATGACAGGTTGCGCGATTTGTTTGCGGGCTAAAACCTTGGCGCGATGCTGGATGATCCACTCATTTTGACGGGCGACAAAGCGCATGGCTTCTTCACGATTGCCATAACGCGGGATGGTCACGCGCAAGCTGCCGTCCGGGCGGATGCGCAGGAGGTAACGGCGAGCTTTGCGGTTGTGGTGGATTTTCAGCGGTATCTCACCTGATTCACTCGACAGAACTATCTCATCACTGACTGTCACAGCACTTTGATACCGCATTTTCTGGCGGCGAATTGCAATTGGGCATCCTTAGTGGCCAGTGGCAGTGATTTGCGGATGGCTAATTCGAGATAAACTGCATCATAGACGGTCAATCCATGCTGTTCTGCCAAGGTGTACAAACGTGTAAAAGCGATTACGGTTGATTCGTGGTCAACTTGTAAGTTCAAGCGTTCCAGTCGAGCTAATGCGGTGGAGCAATCGGCTTCAGTCAGTTTTTTACGGCGAACCAGCACGGCTAGCACATTGGCCATTTCTATGAACCATAGGGAGGGGACATGAAGTTTCGCGCCCTGCTTGACATCGACTAGCAAGCGGACGGACAAATCCGTTGATTGATCGGGATGGACCCAGCCAATAGCGATGGAGCTATCGACTACGAATGGATCTGTCACTTCCTTCCTTCCTCCAACGCAGAACGGACATCTTGATCGGTCAGCTTGCGGCCGCTTCGCTTGCGGGCGGCGATTTGCTGCCTTAATTCATTGAGGCCATTTACAGCGTCCTGTACGTCAGCGAGGCTGTTGCGGTTTTCAGGCACAATTCGTGCAACCGGTTTGTCGTGCCGGGTGATGACAATCTCTTCGCCGGTCGCAACGCGGTCCAGCAATTCGCCAAAGCGCGTCTTGGCGTCAAATGCAGTTATAGTTGCCATAGCTTTAAATTAACCAGTCTTTAACCAGTTTAAGCGATACGCTTTGCTTTTGCAAGCGGATCACGCCTTCTGCAATTTCGGCTGGCCGCTTTCTACAACGAACGAGCGGCGCGTGTTCATTGGTGAGCCGGGGCGGGTGACGTATTCCACGGTCTTGTAGTCGGTGCGCCATTGCTTGGGCGTGACTTCGCAGCGGACGTAGCCGCGCTCGGCGTTGTGGAATTTCACGAAGGGGTTTTCGGAATAGAGCGCGTCGAGATTCTTCGGAATGTTCAGGCCATCGCCGCTGGAGGAGATGGAGGTGCCGACGAATTCAGTGGCGACGCTCTTGGAGTCGAGGTTGTCGAAGTCTGCGATGAGTTCGTTTGCCCAATTCGTGTGGATGTCACCGGCGAGGGCGACGGGATTGGAAATCTTACGGTCGTGCAGGAACTTCAGGAGCTTGCGGCGATCGCCTTCGTAGCCGGGCCACTGATCCATGCTGTAGCCGACTTCGGCACCGGCCTTGCGGTCCACGCGGGCGATCATGATCTGCTGGGCGAGGATGTTCCAAGTGGAAGCGGATTTGCCGAGGTTGTTGAAAAGCCAGTCGCGTTGCTTGACGCCGAGCAAGGTGCGGCTTGGGTCGAGCGCTTCATCGCATTGCGGTTTGTTGCCGTCACCACAAGGCTGGTCGGAGCGGTATTGGCGCGTATCGAGCACTTGGAATTCAGCGAGTTTGCCGAAGTTCAGCTTGCGATAGAGCGTCATGTCCGGGCCTTTCGGCAAGGCAGAGCGCCGCAGGGGCATGTTCTCGTAGTAAGCTTGATACGACGCGGCGCGGCGGATGAGGAAGTCTGCGGGGAGAACACCTTTCTCCTCAGAGATGTCGTTCGCGCAGTTGTTGTCGAACTCATGGTCATCCCAAGTGACGATCCAGGGTGCGGCAGCGTGCATGTTTTGCAAGGCGGGGTCCGCCTTATACTGGGCGTAACGCGAGCGATAACCGTTCAAGGTTTTGCATTCCGGGCCGACGTGTTTGCGCACCCGTTTATCGATACCCGCGTATTCGTAGATATAGTCACCGAGGTGAAGCACAAGATCGAGGTCTTCCTTGAGCATGTGCTCGTAGGCAGTGAAGAGGCCGGTCTCGTAATGCTGGCAGGAGGCGAAAGTGAAGCGCAGGCGCTCAGGTGTGCTGTTCTTCGGGGGCATAGTGCGTGTTCGGCCTTTCGGGCTGAACTCGCTGCCGGCTTTGAATTGATACCAGTACCAGCGGTCCGGCTTCAGTCCATCCGCTTCCACGTGTACGGAATGGCCCCAATCCGGTGAAGCAATGACGGTGCCTTTCTTCACGACCTTGGCCATGGCTTCATCTTCGGCGATCTGCCAGGAGACCTCAATGGAGTCCGGCGTCATGCCAAAATCTTCTTCGAGCGGCTTTGGTGCGAGGCGCGTCCAGAGGATCACGCTTTTATCATCGGGATCGCCCGAGGCGACACCGAGTTGGAAAGGATAGGCGGAGAATTTGGGGTTCTTGGTGACCGCACCCAGCGCATGACCAGACCACAATGCGGCGGCAGCGATCGAGGTGGTGGTGAACAGGAAGGAGCGGCGGTTCATTGCCTTGGGCGAGAGCAAGGGATACAGCGGCTGATTCATAAAGATACTTTGGCCAAATAGATCGCGGTCTTGGATTCGTGTGAGGAGTAGTAGCTAACCCAAAGCTGGCCCTCGTGCCAGACTAATCCGGGGTAACTGGAGTCACCTTTGGAGGGAAGTTTCAGGCACTCGGTCAAGGTAGCTTTTTCGGCATCCAGCCAAAACAAGGAGGTTCGGATGGAGCCATCGTGATTGCGGCCCGCAGCGAGCAAGCGGCCATCGGGAAGCTGGATGAAATTCGGGCCGCCGATGCGCGGCAGACCCTCGCGCCATGTCCATTCTTTGTAAGGTGGTTTGGCGGTGCCGGGCAGGGAAGTAAAAGGTTCGAGATCGCGGCGAACGAGACAGAGGGCTGTGCCATCTTTCAAGAAACGGATCGTGTTTTCACCGGGAGAAGACTGATCGAACAAGCGTTCATTCAGCACTTCGAACTTCTTGCCATCATCGCTGCGGTAGAGGCGGAGGAAGCGTTTGGTGCGGTCTTTGTTCGTGTTGTAGCCGATGGTGTAGGCTTTGCCTTCGTGCCACGTCACACGCCAGAGCCAGAAATCGGGATCACCGATCAGTGAAGGCTCGGACCATTTGCGGCCATCATCGCTGAACCACGCGACGGATTGGTGGCGGTGCTGGGATTGATCTTTCAGGGCGATGGCGCCGTTCAGCATGAGGCGACCATCTGGTGTGACGCAGAGCTTGGCATCGCGGGCATCACCGAGTGGAGATTCCACCAGAGCAGCGGATTCCCATCTCTCGCCATCGTGGGAAGTGATGACGCGGAGTTTGCCATCGGGTGAGGCGTGCTTGGCTCCTTCACGGAAGACGCAGAACCATTCGCCTTTATGGTGGAGCAGGTCGGTGAAGGCGTTGTGCGGAGCAGAGTCCCAAATCTTTTGGACGGAGAGGAGTTTTGGTGCGTTCGCTTCGGCCGCGACACCAAAATAGCTGGACAAAGCCAAACCGCTGGTGGCAAGGAACCATCGGCGGCGGGTCATGCTGGCTTGCTCTCGGATCATTTCTTCACCTTGGGAAGTTTCACCTTGGACATGTAGATGCTCGTTTTGCCTTCGTGCGAGGAGTAGTAACTGATCCAGAGATCGCCGTAGTATTGCAGGCCGGCATAGCTGGTATCGCCTCCGCTGGGGAGATCGAGGAGCGGGCGGAGTTTGGCTTCTTTCACATCCAATTCACAGACGGTAGTGCGGGCGACGATCTTGCCTTTGTCATCCGGACGGAGCATACGACCGACGGCGATCCAGCGGCCATCGGGTATCTGGATGAAGTTCGGTCCGCCGAAGAAGACGCCGAGGTCTTTCCATTCCCACTCTTTGTAAGGCACTTTGCTGATGCCGAGGAAGGCGCTATTGGCCCCGGCTTTGCCATCGCGACGTTGCAGAACATACGCCGTGCCATCTTTGGCGAAGCGGATGGTGGCTTCATTCGCGCCAACTTCTTCACAAAGCGGATCGGCAAGGGGATCGAAACGCACGCCGTCTTCCGAGACATAAAGTTTGGAGGAGAATTTGCCGGAAGCACGGGTATCGGGACGGACATCATAGGCCACACCGTATGCCTTTCCTTTATTCCAAGTGACCCGCCAGAGCCATTCCTGATCGGGACCGACATAATCGAAGCGGTTCCAGGTGATGCCATCCTTGGATCGGGCGATGAAGTTGCGGGTGGAGGTGGCGGCTTTGTTGCCTTCACGGATGACATCGCCGCCGAGGACTTCGAGCCATTTGCCATCGGGACTGACGCTGAGCTTGGGGTCGCGCAGATCGTGGCCTTTCATCTCGATGACGCTGGCCGAGAGCCACTCCCGGCCGTTCTTCGAGGTGAGGATGCGCAGGTCTGCCTTGGGCGAGACGTGTGCTTCGCCTTCGCGGAAGGTGCAATACCAGCGGCCTTTGAAACGGATGAGATCGGTAAAGGCGTTATGATTTCCCTTATCCCAGATCTTCGTGGTCTCCAGCAGTATGGCTTCTTGTGCGGTGGCAGCAAGAGTGGCGACGCAAAGCAAGGTGAGTGCGATGAGGTTCTTCATGCTTAAGTATGGAAGCGATGGTAGCGTGATTTATTCAGTAAGTGAAAAAGAAAAAACGCCGGACGTTGTGACGTCCGGCGTTTGGTGAAAACTTTATCCAGTGATTATCGGCGGCCCGTGAGCTCGATGAGGATGCGCAGGATATAGTAAAAGAGCATCGCTACGGCAGCGAACAAAGCCAGGGAAGCAGCCACGTGCTGGTCTGGACGGTACTCATGGATGATGTTCGAAGTGGTGTGAAGAATCGATGCACCAGCAATCAGAACCATCACTGCGGAGAACAAGATGCCGAGATTGAAGCCGAAGATCATGCTCGCGACCGCCACGCCCAAGGCGATCAAACTGGCAATGGTCACGATTGGACCGAGGAATGAGAAGTTCTTCCGGGTGATAAAGGCAGACAAAGTCAGGCCGGCGAAAAGGAGGAGCGTGAAAAATGCCGCCATGGGCAGCACGGTAGGGCCGCTAAATTTCTGCGCATACCAGAGGATCGGCACGAAGATGATGGCATCTGCGATGACATAGAGCGTAAGGCCAGCGTATTGCAGTGCGGGCGAGCTATCTGACCTGGCCCACCAATTGGCCAGAAAGGAAGCGCCGATGAAAAGGGCTAACACGATCAATGGGGTGTATTTGCCGCCCACCATCATCTTCAGGATGGAATCAGCCATGCCGCTCTTGAACAACGACACTTCAAGTGCTGTGAAGAACAGGATGGCGGCGGCGAGATGCAGATAAGTGCGACGGATGAATTGCGCGCGCTGTTCAGCGGGCGCTTCCGAGGCCATATACGGAGCAGAAAATGCGTGTTCGTTCATATTGTGTGGAACCTGGTTACGGCTTCCTTGTTGTTAATTACAACGGGGAGATTAGTAGTCTAAGAATGTGAGGAAGGCAAGTTTTCAGGCGGCTATTAGTGTGCTTTGAATGATGGAAACAGTAACGAACGCGGCCTTTACTCAGGAAAGTCGCCTTTCCCCTCACCCCGGCCCTCTCCCTTGGGGAGAGGGGGTTAACATTTGCCGCGTCTGGGATGCAAGTAATCGCTTGGTAGGCGGTTGCTTGTGCCACAATAAGTTTGTAACTGAGCCTTACGCGTTCTTCTTCTTGTTTTTTTCTTGCCGTCGTTGGCGGGCGCTTGATTGGAGAAGGAGTTGGCGGGCCAGTTCTTTTGGACGAGGGATTTCATCTCGGCGACGACACCCGCATGTTTCGGGTCGTTGATGAGGTTGTTCAGTTCTTTGGGATCGTTCTGATGATCGTAGAGCTGGGCACCGACCTTACCATTGTCCCATTCGGTGTAGCGCCAGCGTTCAGTGCGGACGGAGTGACCGGGTGTGCCGCCACGGGCGACTTGCGTGTAGGCAGGGCGATCCCACTTGGCGGTGGCGTCTTGCAGGAGGGGCTGGAGGCTTACACCTTGGACCTTGGTGGGTTTGGGTAGATTGCAGAGATCTGAGAGCGTGGGGTAGAGATCGAGCAATTCGACAGTGCGTTGGCAGCCTTTTGGTGCGGCTTTCACACCGGGACCGGCGATGAGCAAGGGGACGCGCGCGGATTCTTCGAAGTTGCTCTGCTTCATCATCAGGCCGTGCTCACCCCAGTGATAACCGTGATCGCTCCAGAAGACGATGACGGTCTTGTCCGCGATCTTTAAGCGGTCCAAAGCTGCGAGCAGACGACCGACTTGGGCATCTACGAAGGTGATGGTGGCGAAGTAGGCTTGTTTGGCCTTACGCGCTTCGTCAGCCGTTACGCCGAAATAGGGCCGTGGACTGGTGGAAGCGAGCGCAGCGGCGGGGACATCTTTGAACTCACTTTCAGAAATGGGCGGCAGGGTGATCTTTTCCAATGGATACATGTCGAAATATTTCTTGGGCGCAACGTAAGGGCAGTGAGGACGATAGAATCCAGCGGCGAGGAAGAAGGGCTTGTCCTTGTTCGTCTCCATGAGCTTGATGACCTCAGTGGCGACCATGCCATCGGTCTGTTCTTCATCGGTGCCTTCGGAGGCCATGAAACTGAGCGAACTGCCGAGGCCGCGCTTGGGCGTGAGGTTGGTGATCTTGGCTTCCTCGACCTTGTCGCGACCACTGGGGTTTATCTTATGATTCCATGAAGGGGCGTCATCCAGTCCATCGGTGCCGATCTGGCCGGGGTTGCCATAGTGGTAGATCTTGCCGACGCGCGCGGCGTAGTAGCCGTTATTCTGGAAATGTTGTGAGAGCGTGACGGCATCGGGCACGACGCTGCGGAAATGTTTTTGCAGATCGAAGACTTGGGTGGTGTCGGGACGCAGGCCGGTCATCAAGGAACTGCGGCTGGGGCTGCACAAGGGGAATTGGCAATAGGCGCGGTCAAAGCGGACGCCTCGGGCGGCGAGTTTGTCGAGGTTCGGGGTTTTGATAAGCGGATCGCCGTAACAACCGAGGGTGTTGTTCATGTCGTCCACGGAGATAAAGAGGACATTGTATTTCTCGGCGGCATGGGTGTGCGCCAAGGTGAGGATGAACAGAGACAGCAGGAAACACCAACGAGTGGAGGTCGCTTTCATGAGTGGAAAGACGGTAGCAGAGGCGAGGAGGTTTCGGGAGAAAATTTCTTATGCAAAGATAAATCCCAAATCCAAAGCTCCCAACACCAGAGGCACATCAAACACCAAATCTAGGGCGCGTGATTACTCGGTTGTGCGGCTTGGGTTGCCCAATGCTTTGTGGACTATCATCTTTAGCTGGCCTTTGTTGGAGACGATTTTGCTCGCGAGGATGTCTTCTTCGGTGAATTTGGCCATGAAAAGTTCGCGATCTTTGGCGCGGTTATGATCGTAAATGATGTTGATGGTGCCATCGGGAGCTTGGAAGCCATCGGGGTAGGAGACGCCAGTGCGTTCATCGAGCAGGAGGCCGCCTTTCCAGGTCTGGCCTTCGTCATCAGAGAGGAAAGCGCGGATGTGAGAGCGCTTGGCGGTGCGTTCATCAATCTCGCCGTGCTTCACTAAGAGCAGTTTGCCGGAGGCGAGGCGGCGCAGGTGGAAGCGGGCGTTGATGTGTTTGATCTTTGAGGGCTGGGCATCGGTCCACGTGCGGCCTTGATCGGAAGAGAAACTTTCGGCGAGGCCGTAGGTGGTGCGGGCCAGGAGCCAGAGGCGGCCGTCTTTCAATTCCACAAACATGTGTTCATCGAACTGGCTTTGCGGGACTTTCACACCGCCACGGCGGGTCCAGGTTTTGCCTTGATCGTTCGAGACGAAGACATTCGCCATGCGGAGATCGTCGAGTTCAGGGAATTCGTTTTTGAAGAGGGCAGGACCGATATGATTGCGACCCCAGAGAGAGATGGGCATGAGCCATTCACCGTTTTTCATTACGATGGGTTTATTCAGGGTGGCACCGTGCCAGATGCGGAACGGAGCGGACCAGACGGGTTTATCGGCATCGGGATTATCGCAGGTGATAGCCCAAGCACCGGCGCGGCCATCGAAGTAGCCCATGGATTGATCGTAGAAAAGCCAGAGCTTGCCGGTGGGATCGGTCCAGAAATTGCCGACGAGGGCGCGGCGAGGGATGCCTGTGGGAGAATCGGTGGGATCAATGACCAAGCGCGTGGCGGACCATGTCTTGCCGTCATCATCGCTGGAAGCGGCGACGAAGAGGCCTTTGTGGCTATCGCCACCCGCGACCCACGCAGCCCAGATACGGCCTTTCGGCGTGCGGTCCATGCCGATGACCATGGCGTAGTCGAGTTGTGCGGCGGAGTATTCAGGGCCGGGATTGACGTTCGTGGGGACGGATTCGAGAGCGAGCGGGAGGATATCGGCGGCGACCAAGTTTGTATTAACGGTCGCGGGTTTGTTATCGGCAGCGGAAAGGGAAAGGGTCAGGCCGGTGAGGCTCAAGACGACAGCGGTGGCCAAGGAGTTGAAACGGAGCATGGGATTGATTCGACCATGGTGAAGTAGGGGAGAGCAAAGGAAAAATGCACCAGACCAAATCTGGATGAAGCCGAATGACAAGCTCCCAATGAACTACGGCGGCACTAGTTGCCGTTCAATTTATCAACTACGAATCGTCTTGATGGCCCAGTTCTTTCCGGCGTTTCCATAACTCCTTGGGCTTGAAAATGCCTGCGGGGGTGATGATGCCGGTGATGAGGTCGGGAGGTGTCACGTCGAAGCCGGGGTTGCGGGCATGGCTGTCGGGGTTGCCGATGCGGACGTAAGTCCTCTCACCAACCTGTTTCGCGCCGCGCACTTTGCCCTTTGCACTTTGAGCGATGCCCCATGCGCCAAGAACTTCGCTTTCGTGACGTTCTTCGATAGGGATGTCGAAACCAGAGCGCATGTCCCAATCAATGGTGGAAAGTGGAATGGCAACGTAGAAGGGGATTTTGTGACGCTTGGCCAGGACGGCTTTCGTGTATGTGCCGATCTTGTTGGCGACTTCACCGGTGCGGCCGAGGGTGCGGTCGCTGCCCACGATGACCATGTCGATCTCGCCGCGTTGCATGAGGTGACCGGCGGCGTTATCCGCGATGACGGAGTGGCTGATGCCTTGTTGCGAAAGTTCCCACGCGGTAAGCGAGGCGCCTTGGCAACGGGGACGCGTTTCATCGCAGAAGACGTGAAACTTTTTACCCTGTGCCTGCGCTTCATACATGGGGGCGGTGGCGGAGCCGATGTCTACGAAGGCGAGCCAGCCGGCGTTACAATGGGTGAGCACGCGCATGCCTTCTTTGATCAAGGGCGCACCGAGTTTCCCGATGGCGTGGCAATGCTCCACATCGTCATCGGCGAAGTGATGGGCGGCGTGCAGGGCACGGGTCTGTTGCTCGGCCACAGTGGTGCCAGCGGCCATTTGCGCGCGGACATCGAGCATGGCGTTCACGGGATCGACCGCGGTGGGGCGCGCTTCTTTGAGGACGGTGAAGACTTCGTCCACGTGCTTTTGGAACTTGGCGAGGTCATTGCCTTTGAAGGCTCGGGCGCCTTGGGCGAGGCCGTAGGCGGCGGTGGCTCCGATGGCTCCAGCACCGCGCACGATCATGTCGCGAATGGCGACGGCGGTGTCGCGAAAGTTCCTGGTGTGAATAAGCTGGAACTCGTGAGGCAGGAGGCGTTGCTCGATGAGCACCACGGAGTTCTTTGATTCATCGAAGCCTACCGTCCGGTAGTGCTGCACCTTGCGGCCCGTGCGTACGTTCATGCGTTCAGATTATTTGCCCGAAGATTTGCCGCCCTTGAGTTTCTTGATGCGTTCGCGCATGGGCTTGAAGAGGGGATGCTTGCGCAGTTCTTTCAAGTCTTCATCACGGGAGAGCCAGTGGAAGTCGCGATAGCCGAGGTCCATGGCGTGGTCGAGGGTCTTGATGGCCTTCTCATAATCCTTCATGAGGGCGTAACTGCAGGCGAGGTTGTAGAAGACCAATGGATCTTCCGGTCGCAACTGGGCGAGCTGTTCGTCCACATGGAGGCCTTCGGTCACACGGCCGCGGGCGGTGTAGTCATCGCCCAAGATCTGGAGGGCTTCCTCGTATTGGGGATCGCGCCGGACAACACCTTCCAGAAAACCTATTTCGATGTCCAGGTCACGCCGTTGTTCGCGGGAGAGTTGCTTGGTCGTCGTGGTCTTTTTCGGCATACTACTTCACCGCCAATCAAGACGAGCTTGGGCCGTTCGTCAAGGGGTTGTGTGGAAGCTAGGTAGGGCACGGTAGTCAGATCCAGGTGCTGGCCGAACCGGTATCGGGATGTGCAACATTCCGGACATTAGTGATCACTTCGTCGCAACCGGCCTTGCGCTTAACCCGGTTAAGCGCATAATAACCAGCACAATGCAGTTGATACGGGACATCCATAAGGCGTGCGCCCAGGCGCAACGTCCGGCCATATCGTTCGAGTTCTTCCCACCGAAAACGGCGGAAGGTGACGCGTCTCTCTTGGAGAAGACGATTCCCGAACTCATGTCCCTCCGCCCTGATTACTGCTCCGTCACCTACGGTGCAGGCGGCAGCACGCGCGACAAGACGCTGATGATTGTAGACCGCATCCAGCGCGAGCATAAGCTCACCGCCATGTCCCACCTCACCTGCGTGAACAGCACGAAGGATGAACTGGCTGCTGTGTTGAAGCAGGCGAAAGATCTGGGCATTAAAAACATATTGGCCCTGCGCGGAGATCCTCCGGGCGGCACGGGCGGTTTCGTAAAGACTGAGGGCGGCTTCGAGTTCAGCTACGAACTCGTGGAATTCATCCAGCAGATGAACGAATTCTGCATCGGCGTGGCCGGTTTTCCAGAAGGCCACATCGCTTGCAAGGAAGGCAAACAGGTTGATTGGCAACGCCTGAAGAACAAGATCGATAAAGGCGCGGACTTCGTTATCACCCAGTTGTTCTTCGATAATGCCGATTTCTTTGAGTTCCGCGATCACCTCACCAAGCTCGGTGTGAAAGTGCCCATCATCCCCGGTATCATTCCGGTGATGAGCGGTTCGCAGATCAAGCGCTTCACCGCGCTGTGCGGTGCGCAATTGCCTTCCAAGCTCGTCAACCGCCTCGACCAGATCGGCGATAACGACGAAGCGGCGAAGGAATACGGCATCGAATATGCCACAGAACAATGCCAGGAACTGTTGAAGAACGGTGTTCCCGGTATCCACTTCTACACCTTGAACAAGGCGGCTTCCACGATGCGCATCGTGAAGAATCTCAATTTGGCCAGATAACGCTCCAGTAATTGGAAAAGCCGCGTCCATCCAGGGCGCGGCTTTTCGTTTTGTCTTAAGCTAGCTTAGAAGCCGTAACCCACCGCGATGTTGAGTGAGTGGTTGAAGAATTTGTATGTACCGTCTGCAGACTGGCCGCCGATGGAGGGGGTGCTTCCGGTGATGGTACGCTTTGGCCCGGTGATGATCTGATAAGAGACCGCCCAAGACCATTTCTCCAACTGACGTCCTATGCCGAGACTGCCCACGTGCAGATTGGTGTCAGGCGTCAGCGGGTTGAAATTCACTGCAGAAGTGGAGTTGCCGCTGTAGAAGTAGCCGATGCTGGCGAAGTAGCCGTCCTTCAGCTTGCGTGTGATGCCGAACTCGTAGAGGAACGAGGATTGCCAGTTGAAGGCGAACGGAGTGTTGCCGGAAGATTTTTCAAATGTCACGGTGTTAAGTGAGTCCCAATCCGTCCAATCCACATTGAATTCAAAATTCCAGTCCGGCGTGGGGCGATAGGAAACGCCGCCCATGATGTATTGTGGGAAGGGTATGGTCGCCCGAGTGGTTTCCTCGGCAGTGTATGGCATCGCCACGGAATGGCCGCGGAAGGTCATCTCCGACTTGGATTTGTAGTTTATACCGAACGCCAGCTTCTCAGTGGGCTGCCAACGGGCGGAAACCGTGTACCCATAGGCGAAATCTGTGCCTTTGAATTTGAACTCATCACCCGCCGTTGGCAGGAAGATGCCTTGGCGCAATTCCACGCGGCCATAATTCAAGGTCGGTCCGGCTGCGATCGATAGCGAGGGAAGTGCCTGCCATGCCACCACTGGATTCACGGTGGTATACATCAGGCGACCTTCCAGCGCGAGCGTGCGAAAACCGCTGTCTTCCGGCCATTCGATGCCTAATCCATAAGGTGCATATGTTCCCAAGCCGAATGAGAGATCGCTCTCTTTTGGAGAGTGCACCAAATACATTTGCGGCACCGGTTGCACCTCGAAGAGAGAGTGGGCTTTGCCGCCTGCGGGTGAGTGGTATGTTGAATTGACGGAGGTGATGTAGAATCCCAGTTGGGCTTGAGTGCCTTCAATCTGGGTGATGCCGGCAGGGTTGTAATACATCGCTGCCGGTGTATCTGCGGTGGCGGTGAACGCATTGCCACGGGCAATGGCCGCTGCATCCTGGTTGACGATCCGAAAACCGATCGCCTGGGTGTTTTGTACTGCTAACAGGCTGGTTGCGGCCAATGTCAGCAAACAGAGCGGGCGTGTGTTGGTTGGAGTTGGGGTCCGCATGATAGTTTTCTAGTAGACCGATGTCGCTCTTGTATGAAAGCAAAAAATCTTATTATCATCATTCTGTTCACCATAGAGCAAAATTTGACGATAAGTTCCTATGTTTTCAGTTAATGAAACACTTGGTCATCAACTCCTTTGTCTTTGTACCTGTTTGTGCGGAAATTTCTTTCAGTCAAAAAAAAGGTTGGTCAAAATAATTTGCAAGTTCTTGTCTTGGAGAAGAAAAAACATTGTCCGGGGCCGAATGGTTCTGGTATCCATTTACCTATTCTTGAGGGGGAGGATTGGTGTGCTTTTTTATATCAACGGGCTAACCGTGGCGGACGTATCAAATGGAAAACGAAAATGTCATAACATCGCCTTCCCGAGATCGGGATAGCTTTATAGTCTGCCGAAACAGCCAAGGCGCAGAAGTGCGTGCGACCCTCCTGCGCCTGACTCGCTATCTGGTTGTTTTCGAAGTCTATAACCCTTACAGCATCCTCCAGCTGTCCGAGGTGCTTTCTGATTTCCGGATCATTATCCGGGACCGGCTTGTGTACTCGGGCCGTGCTGTCGTCAGCAATCTGGTGAACACGGGCATCGTGCTCGTTTGTGAAACCACGCTTGATGAAGCGTGGGTGGACGTCGATTTCCTTGTTTCCAGCACTCAACCCAACCGGTTGCGTGATGAATTCAAGGATTTCATCACCGAATGGAGCAAAAACCAGCGCGTCACGCCGGATTTCAAGGTCGTCGTCGCGGATATGCAGACCTTGTTGGCCGATCTGCGACGCTGGCTGGAGCAGGTGGAGCTGAGCATCCGCTCCGATCCCGGTGCAGACCGCCAGCAACGCGAGCGCGAAGTCATCGCCGAGCTGAGCAGCCCCATGTTACCCGTGGTGAATGATCTCTTTGTGCGGTTCGAGGACATCGCCCAGAAGATCGACACCGAGCTGCAACCAATTCACCGCACTTATGTGAAACGGCAGTTGCACCCGTTGCTGCTGTGCTCGCCGTTCATGTATCGTATTTACCAGAAGCCTTTGGGTTATGCTGGTGATTACGAGATGGTGAACATGATTCTGCGCGACCCGCATGAAGGCAGCTCGCTCTTCGCCAAGATCCTGAATGTCTACATCCTGAATCAGGCTCCTGCCGAAGCGCATCGCAACCGCGTCAAATACCTCACCCAACGTCTTGCTGAAGAAACCCGCCGCGTCACGCGCTTGGGCCGTCCTTGCCGGGTGCTGAATCTTGGCTGCGGTCCGGCCAAGGAGATCCACGATTTCCTGCAACAGGATGACATCTGTGACCGCGCGCAGTTGACGCTGCTGGATTTCAATGATGAAACACTCGAATCCACCGGCCAGAAGCTGAACGAGGTGAAGGCGCGTTATCGCCGCTTCACCGGCCTCCAGTTCACCAAGAAATCGGTGCATCAGATCCTGAAAGAGGGCGGCAAGCCGATGTCTCTGGGCCAGCAATATGACTTCATCTATTGCGCCGGGTTGTTCGATTACCTCAGCGACCGTATCTGCAAGCGTCTCATGACGATCTTCTACGAACAGCTTGCGCCCGGTGGTTTGGTGGTGGCCACGAATGTGGATTCATGCAATCCGATCAAGAACATCATGGAGTACATCTTTGAATGGCACTTGGTGTATCGCGATGACAAGCAGCTCGGCACGCTGATCCCCGATGAAAGCACTCAAGGGATGTATTCTGTGAAGGCTGATCACACCGGTGCCAATATTTTCGTGGAAGTCCGCAAGCCTCTCTGATCGTGAACCAGCAGGACGTCAAAACAGCCTTTGCCGAATACGACAAGAAGGTGCGGATCAGCAATTCGCGCCTCGGAGCTGTTTGGGCGATGATCCTGATGCCGGCTGGCTTCACGCTCGATTATCTGGTCTATCCGCAACTGGTCTGGGAGTTCCTGTGGCTGCGCATACTGTGCTCCATCTACGTCGGCATCGTCCGTTCCGCCTTCAATACGGAGTTCGGTGATCGAAACTACCGCGTGTTGGGGATGATTTGGTACATGCTCCCGGCGTTTTTCATCGCGGGTATGATTTACGCCTCAGATGATGTCACTTCGCCTTATTACGCGGGTTTAAACATCGTGTTGATCGGTGCCGGATTGTTCCTCCCTTGGACCTATTTTGAAAATCTCCTCGCCTGGCTTTTGGTGACGGCCATGTATGCGGTGGCGGTGCTCATGATCGGCACTACGCATGATTTCCCACTGGTGTTTAATAACCTCTACTTCCTCATCCTGACCGGCCTCATCGTCGTCGTTTCCAGCTATTACACCGGGGATACTCGTTACCGTGAATTCGCCCTGCGCTTCGAACTGGACCGCAATAAACAGGTCTTGGAGGATGCGAACAAAAAGCTGAAGGAGCTGGATGAGGTGAAGACCCGTTTCTTCGCCAATATCAGCCACGAACTGCGTACACCGCTGACATTGCTTTTGGCTCCCATCGAAACCATGCGCCGCCAGAAGGCGCATAACTTCGATGAACAAACTCGTGAATGGCTGTCTACGATGGAAGCCAACGGTCTGCGCCTTCTGAAACTCATCAATGACCTTTTGGACCTCGTGAAGCTCGAGTCCGGTCACATGGATGTGCGGCGGGACTCAGTGAATTTGGAAGACTTTCTTAAAGGCCTGCGCAGCTCCGTTCAGAAAATGGCGGATGATAAGCGCGTCCATATCTCCGCCCAAGTGGATCCCTCGGTCACCGCGATTGTGACGGATCGGGACAAGCTGGAAAAAATTCTCCTCAACTTGGTTTTCAATGCCATCAAGTTCACTCCGGCCAAAGGGCAGGTCATCATAAAAGCAAGGAAAGACGGAGAATTTACCCAGATAGAGGTGGTGGATACCGGTGTTGGTATTGCCGAAGCCAATATTCCTTACCTGTTCACCCGTTTCTGGCAGGCGGATACCTCAGCACAAAGAAAGTATCAGGGAACCGGTATCGGTCTTGCTTTGGTGAAAGAATTAGTTGAAGTTCAGGGCGGATCAGTTGCCGTTGCCAGTAAGGAAGGCGTGGGTACCACCATGGCGGTGCGTCTCCCGGCAGCTGTGGGCAGGGAGGAAAAAACTGTACCTGTGTCTCCACAGATGCCTGTCATTACACCAGAACCTGTCGTGTCCCAAGACGCACAGCCGCCTGATCCTTCGCCCCAAGGCGAATGGCTCCAAGGTCTGTATCGTCGTGCGGAACTTTTCCCCTCGCTCACCGCGCTCAAGGACAGCATCCGTCCCTTGCAACCCATCGGCGTGAACGGCCAACGGGCCAAGGTGCTCATCGCGGATGATGAGCCCGACATGCTGCGCTACCTGAAGTCCGAACTGGTCGCCGAGTACGAAGTCCTGGAAGCCGCCGACGGCCGCCAGGCCATCGCACTCGCCGCCCAGTTCCAGCCGGACATCATTCTGTGCGACATGATGATGCCGGAGATGGATGGCGTGCAGGTCTGCAAGGAACTCCGCACCAAGAGCACCACGCAGAACATCCCCGTCTTGCTGCTCACCGCCCGCGCGGATGAAGATACGAAACTGAATGCGCTCTCCCACGGTGCGAGTGATTTCCTCACCAAGCCGTTTTCCGTGACCGAATTGCATGTGCGCCTGCGCAACCTCGTCGGTGCTTATCAGATGCAGCGCAAGCTCGCCCGTCAAAATCAGGTGCTTGAGGCCACGCTGGAGCAGTTGAAAGAGACTGAGACGCAGCTCGTGCAGACGGAGAAGATGGCCTCCCTCGGCCGTATGAGCGCGGGCATCATCCACGAGATCAACAACCCGCTGAACTACGCCAAAACCGGCCTGTTCACGCTGCGCAAAAAATCGAAGTACGTTCCGGAAAAAGAACTGGAAGATTTCAACGAGGTGCTCAAGGACGTTGAAGACGGTGTCAATCGCGTGAAGGACATCGTCTCCGACCTCAGGACCTTCACCCATCCGCGTGAAGACAAGCTGGATGAAGTGGAGATCGGCAAACCGGTAGCCGCTGCCTTGCGTTTTCTTTCGGGCGAGCTGAAAGATCATGTGGAACTGCATCAGAGCTTCAACGCCCAGCAGATCGTCATGGGCAATGAAAGCACCTTGCTGCAGTTGCTCATGAACCTGCTGCAGAATTCGCTCGACGCTCTCAAGGGCCGGGGCGAACGGGGGGACAAGCCCGCCATCTGGATCGAGGAAAAGGTCACCGAATACCATTACCATCTCATCCTGCGGGACAATGGCCCCGGCATCCCAAGCCACGTCATCGACAAGATTTTCGACCCGTTTTTCACTACGAAAGACGTCGGGCAGGGCATGGGCCTCGGCCTGAGCATCTGCTATCGCATCATGCAGCAACATGAAGGCCGCATACAGGTGAATACTGAAACCGGCAAGTTCACCGAATTTATACTCGAATTCCCATTGAAAGCTGTTAAGAAAGAAGCCCTAGAGGCCGTATCCTGATTTACATATATGCAGAATCTGTACGACTACAAAAAATACGCGGTCCTTTATGTAGACGACGAGGAGAAGTCCCTGAAGTATTTCTCCCGCGCCTTCGCCGATGAATTTCGCATTTTGACAGCCCCTAATGCAGCAGAAGGTCTGCAGATCTTTGAGGCGAACCGCGACTCCATCGCCGTGTTGATGACGGATCAGCGCATGCCCGGTGAAAAAGGTGTGCAGCTTCTGGAGAAGGCCCGTGCGATCAGCCCGCGTGTGATCCGTATTCTGGCCACCGCTTATTCCGATCTCGATGCCGCCATCGACGCTGTGAATACCGGTGCCATCTACAAATACGTCACCAAACCGTGGGACATCCCACAGCTCGAAACGACTTTGAAGCGTGGTATCGAATTCTTCATCGTCCAGCACGAGCGTGACCAGTTGATGCGCGAGAAACTTTCCGTGCTGCACAACATGATGATCACGGACCGCGTCGTCAGCCTCGGCGTGATGGCAGCGGGCTTGAGCCATCATCTGCGCAATCCGCTGGTGGCCGTGCGCACCTTCCTCGATCTGGCTCCGGCCAAGTTGCAGGAGGAGAAGATGGCGATGGATGAACTGCGCAACCCGAACTTCTGGCGTGATTTCTACGATCACGTCCGCGTGCAGGTGGAGCGCATCTCCGCCCAGCTCGACAATCTCGGCCTGCTCAACGCCAACAGCGGCGCGCTCCAAAGCGTGAACCTGTCTGAGGTGGTCATCGAAGCGCTCAAGACGTTGGAGCCTGTTCTGACGAGCCGCAAGATCGCCGTGACGAACAACGTGCCGGTGAATCTGCCGGCGATGAACACCGAGCGTCCGCAACTGACGCGCATGCTCCAGTTGCTGATGCAGGAGACGATCGCCCAGCTCTCGGCTGGCGGTCACATTACCTTGTCCGCGGAGTCTCAGGAAAATGGCGTGAAGCTCGTCGTCGAGGATGATGGTCCCGGCTTGCCTGCCGAAGCCTTGCGTCGGGTGTTCGATCCGTTTTTTGCCCGCAGCGGTCATCCGGAAGATTTCGGCATCAACCTGATGGCGTTTTATTTCTTGGCTTATCACTTGGGTGGTCGCGTTCGCGCGGAATCCCGCTCGCCCAAGGGGGCCAAGTTCACGCTCACATTCCCGTTGGAAAAATCTTCCGTGCCTGTGGGGAATGATGATCGCGATTTCATCAACAAGGTGCTTTTGAACGACGCCTTGTGGGAGAAGCTACTGTCTGGCGAATAAACCGGCTCAAACGCACCGATCATGAAGAGCACGAACAATAACGCAGAGAGGCCTGTGACGCATGAAGCACAGGCGGATATGGCAGGCGGAGCCAAGCACCGTCGTACGTTGTTGATCGTGGACGATGATGAGAGCCCCCGACAAGCCCTCTGCATGGTGTTCGGAGATGATTATGAGCTGCTCATCGCGGAAAATGGGGAACGAGCTCTGGAACTGGCACGCAATCATGTGGTGGACACCGCCATCGTGGACATCCGTATGCCGGGCGTTTCTGGTATTGATGTTCTGGCGGGGTTGAAGCAGATGGATATGGCCATCGAGGTCATCATCCTTACCGCTTATCAGACGCTGGAAACTGCGCGGCAGGCCTTGCGCCTAGGTGCGCGGGATTACCTCGTGAAACCATTCGGTGTGGATGAGATTCGCAAGGTCGTCTCCGCCGCGATGGAGCATCGTAACGCCGCCGGTCGTATCAAAGAAACAGCCCGCCTCCTCAATTCCCTGCAGGAAGAGATCGAGGGCCAGCGAAAGACCGTTCGTTCCTCGCAGATGAAAGGCGAACTCTACGCCGGCATCATTCATGATCTTAACAGTCCGTTGACTGTCGTTTCAGGCATGGCCGAGATGATGGGGGAACGGCTGAGCGGGGTGACCTTCGTGAACGGCGAACAGCTGGCAGCCATGCGGAAGGATGTGGCCCAGCTTTCAAAGCATGTGGAACGTTGCTTGGAAATCTCCCGCCGTTACATGGATCTCTTCCGCCAGCGTGCCCACAGCGAGAAGGAAGCCTACCTCGGCTCAGTGCTGAAGAATGTTGATGAACTTCTTTCGTTCCATCCGGCCGTCAAGAAGCACGAACTGGAGATCGTGAACAGTGCAGGCAATGTGATGCTACCGGTGAACGCCCTCGATCTGGAGCAGGTGCTCATCAATCTCATCCATAACGCACTTACTTGCACGGCCCGTCATCATCATGTGTGGGTTCATGCGCGCATGGAGAATGAAAACTTGTCTGCCGACAAACTCGAATCCAGCCATGGTGCCAAAGTGGTGAATGAGGAGCGGTTTCTGAACAAAGGTCCGTTTGTTGTCATCGAAGTGCGTGACAATGGCGTAGGTATACCAGAAGCCGTATTAGGCCGTATTTTCCAGCCGTATTTCTCCGTACGCGAGGCGGGCCAGGGCACCGGCCTAGGCCTTTCCGTCGTGCGCCATCTCATCTCTGAGACGCAAGCCTTGCTACGAGTGGAGAGCCATTATGGCCATGGCGCGATCTTTACGCTGACCATTCCCTGCACCCCGGCTTCCCTGCTGCCGGAGTGAATTTGAGGCTTGCTTGCTTTCCCTGTCCGTATTGGTGTGTACATGAACTCTCATGAAGCTTTACGGATTAACGGGCGGGATCGGTGCGGGCAAAAGCGCAGCTGCGGAGATATTGCGCAACCGCGGCGTGATGGTCACGGATACGGATCATCTCGCCCGTCAACTGGTCGAGCCAGGCCAGCCTGCTTTAGTGGAGATCGTCGCCCGTTTCGGTAATGGCGTGCTGCAAGGCGAGCATCTGGACCGGCGCGCCCTCGCCCGTATCGCGTTCGGGGACGAAGCTGCCCGCAAAGATCTTGAAGGGATTTTGCATCCTCGCATCCGTCAGGCGTGGGAAACGGAAACGCAACAATGGCGTCAGCAAGGTTGTCCGGTGGGTGTCGTGGTGATTCCGTTGCTCTTCGAGACGAATGCCCAAACCAGCTTTGATGCCGTCATTTGCCTGGGCTGTTCTGAGCAAACGCAGAGGCAGCGCTTGTATCAGCGCGGCTGGTCAGATGTGGACATCAACCAGCGTATTTCATCTCAACTGCCTTTGGAAAAAAAGATGAACCGTGCCAATTACGTCATCTGGAACGAAGGCGATTTGGATACGCTGGCCGAACAGCTCGATCGTATCATCCCTCCAGTGAAACCCGCTGACTATTTCTTGGATGAGACTGCTGGCGAGTAAATCGCTGCAGTTGCTTTTTAGGCCAACTACGGCTTCTTTGATTCATGGAAGATGATGCTTCAGTCTCGTGCCCTTATTGCGGCGGTGAAAGCACCCTTGTGCTGGATGCTACCGTGCGTAGTCAGACTTTCACCACGGATTGTGAAGTCTGCTGCCGCCCGTTTAGCGTGCATGTGGAATGTTCCGGCGGCGAGATTCTGAGCTTGGATGTGAGCGCCGATTGATTGAAAGTCCTGCCCGTTGTTTTAAATTTTTATGTCACCGAATACTGTTTTGTGGATTTACATCGTGTTGCTCGTCATCGGCGGAGTGATGGGCTTGGTCAAGGCTGGTAGCAAGGCTTCGCTCATCGCCTCAAGCATCTTTGCGGCGATTCTGGCCATCTGCGCCCTAGGCGTTATCTCTTGGCCTTACGCGGCGGATGTGGTGTTGGCTTTTCTGCTGGTTTTCTTCGGGATGAAGTTCGCCAAGAACAAGAAGTTCATGCCGTCAGGCATGATGTGCATCCTGACGGTAGTGGCCTTGGCACTGCGTCATATCTGAACGGCGTTAAATCGTAAAAAAGTGAATCGTTAAAACGGGCTGAAACCCATTTTAACGATTCAACTGTTTTAGCGAGTTGGTTAGTTCTGCCTCGTTACCTCGGCAGCTACATGGGTCAGATTAGTCCTGACATCTCCGGGAATCCGCCGAGGATATTGAAGCTCTGCACCGCCTGTCCGCTCGCGCCTTTCACGATGTTGTCTTCCGCGCTGAGAACGATCAGACGGCCAGTGCGCACATCCAGACGCCACGCGAGTTCCACCATGTTGGTTCCTACGACATTCTTGGTGTCCGGCAATGCCTTGCCTTCCAGCACGCGCACGAACGGCTCGTTCGCATAAGCCTGCTGGTAGCACGCTTTGATCTTCGCATTCAGCTCCGCCGCTTCTGTCTCCGTGCTGAAATGCTTTTCTGGCGCGAGATACAAAGTGCTGTGAATACCACGGTTCACCGGGATGAGATGCGGTGTGAACTGGATGGTGACAGGTGCTCCGGCTGCCTTCGACAATTCCTGCTCGATCTCAGAGAGGTGACGATGCTTCGGGAGGCCATAGGAACGCACACTCTCATTGCACTCTACGAAGAGGTAATCAATCTCCGCCTTGCGACCCGCGCCGCTCACGCCGCTCATCGAATTGGCGATGATGCCGGTGTGCTTGATCAATCCCGCTTTCAACAACGGGATGATCGGCAACAAGATGCTCGTAGGATAGCAACCCGGCGAAGCGATGAGCTGCGCAGACTTGATCTCGTTACGATACACTTCCGGCAAGCCGTACACGGACTTCGTGAGCAGATCGGGAGCCGGGTGGTCATGTGCGTAAAATTCTTTGTAAACCTCCGCGCTCTTGAGGCGGAAGTCCGCGCTGAGGTCGATGACACGGCAGCCAAGCTGGAGCAGTGGAATAGCGAACTCCGCTGCGACGCCATGGGGCAGGGCGAGGAATACGACATCTGCTTGCTTGGCGAGCAGCTCCACATTGGGATCGGAGAAGTGCAGATCCCGTGCTTTCGGATAATGGGCGAACTTCGGGAACACTTCCGCAATGCTCTTGCCCGCGGATTGGCGGGAGGTCACCGCGGTCAATTCGGCGTGCGGATGACGCAGCAGCAGACGCACAAGTTCTTCACCGGAATAACCAGAGGCTCCAACGATAGCGACACGAACAGTTTTCGACATGGCGACAATCAATTTCCTGCCGCCTCTTTTGGCAAGCAGAGTTTTGCAACATATGGGTTAGGATTGAAGATTTGCATGAAGAAGCCGGTGTCTTCCACGATCTGGAACCCAAACTTCTTATAGAGCCCCTGCGCATCTTTGGTGCCCAGCATGAACCGCCGCAAGCCTTGCAGACCAGGATGAGTGATGATCGTGCTCACCAGCGCTTTGCCGATGCCATGCTGACGTTCCCGCTCTGCGACAATGACGTCACTTAACCACGCGAATGTAGCTTGGTCTGTGACGACTCGGGCGAATCCCACTTGCTGTCCGGCCAGATAGGCACCGAAGCACAGGGAGTTTTCGATCGAACGCTCCACCACTTCATGCGGAATGCCTGCAGCCCAGTAAGTGCGGCTTAGTTCGCCATGGATGAAGTCACGGTCTAGACGCGATTTATCAGTGGAGATAAGAATCTCGCCGACTTGCTTCTCGAATGGGGCAGGGATGGTGGCCATAGGTAAAAACAAAAAACCCCGCTGGAGGCCAGCGGGGTTTTTGTGAAACTTGTTCCAGAATTAGCGTTTGCTGAATTGGAAGCGTTTGCGCGCACCCGGCTGACCGTACTTCTTGCGTTCCTTCATACGGGAATCGCGGGTCAGCGTGCCTTCAGTCTTGAGGGCAGCGCGGAAGTTTGCATCAAACTTGAGCAAAGCGCGGGCGATACCATGACGGACCGCACCAGCTTGGCCGACAGGACCGCCGCCCTTGACGTTCACATTCACGTCCAGCTTGCTGGCCGTATCCGTGATGCTCAGGGGTTGCAGCACCAGCGCGCGCTGGGTGTCTGTCATGAAATAAGCGTTCAATTCGCGACCGTTCACGGTGATCTTGCCGGAACCGGAGGCGAGGCGCACACGGGCGACCGAGGTCTTGCGACGGCCTGTGCCCAAAAACTCAGAGGTAGTAGCCATATCTGGGTAAAATTAAAATTACTTCGCGGGAGCGAGGGCGGCAGGTTGCTGCGCCTTGTGCGGATGTTCAGTACCCTTGTACACCTTCAGCTTCGTCAGCATGCGGGCACCCAAACGGTTCTTCGGCAGCATGCCTTTCACGGCATGCATGATGAGGCGCTCAGGATGGCTCTCACGGACTTGGGAGACGGTCTTATACTTCTCGCCGCCTTTCCAGCCGGAGTAGGACATAAATTCCTTTTCCGTTTCCTTCTTACCAGTCACGGCGATCTTTTCCGCGTTGATAACGACTACAAAATCACCAGCGTCGATGTGAGGGGTAAAGACGGGCTTGTTCTTGCCGCGCAGGATGTTGGCAACCTGGACAGCGACACGACCAAGGACAGCTCCGTCGGCATCCACCACGTGCCACTTCTTCTGGTCCTGATTAATCTTCGGCAAATACGTTTTCATCCAATTTCGATTTCGAAAGAGCCGGGACAATATCAAATGGCTTCTTTCAGTCAACACACATTTACGAGAAAATGTTAAATGTGCATGAATGACCATTTCGGGAGAGATTACGCCGTTCAGATCGGCTCGCAATCCGCCAGTTGGTTGTGGTTTCTGAACTGTGTCATACTATGTATGGTAGCTGGACCTAAAAAGGCTCCCGTTGGGTGGTTAGGCGAGTTGGGAAAGGCTGTTGAAAAAATTTTTAATTCGGGCTTGCACAGGGAGGGGTGGATGATTACTGTTCGCACTCTTTTAACAGATAAAAGTTAGAGTTTATGTCGAAAATTTGCGAACTGACAGGCAAGCGCCCCATCAAAGGCAGTCACATCTGGCGCTCTGGTAAGGCCAAGAAAAAAGGCGGTATCGGCACCCACGTCACGGCGATCACCAAGCGCCGTTTCCTCCCGAACCTCCAACGCGTGAAGGCTGTGGTGGACGGCGAAGTTCGCTACATCCGCGTGACCGCGAAGGCCATCAAGGAAGGTCTCGTGACCAAGCCGGCCAAGCGCACTTGGAAGAAGCCCGCTGCGGCCTAAGCCATTTTCGCATAACCAATTTGCAAAGGCGGAGAATAATTTCTCCGCCTTTTTCTTTTATCAAAATCAGCAGGGCGAGAATCCCCTCGAGCCCTGACTGAATCTTGAATTGTTCTCCGATCTGAAGCAGTGAAGTGGAATAAACGATGCTTCCAATGCCTTGAAAAGCGCATTCCTCCCGCTCACCGCCCCTTCATATACTTCATCGTCACCCGTTTCATCTCGCGCTCATCATCGCGCTTCTTGAAATCCTCACGCTTATCGCTCTTTTCCTTGCCTTGACCCACGCCGAGCTGGACCTTCACCTTGTTGTTTTTCCAGTAAAAGCTCAACGGCACGAGCGTATTGCCCTTGATTGAGGCCAGCTCATACAACTTGCGGATCTCGTTCTTGTTCAGCAGCAGCTTGCGGGGGGCCTTGGGCTGGTGATTGAAGCGGTTGCCCTGCGTGTATTCGTCGATATGGGCGTTGTAGAGATAGACCTGTTCTTTCTCCACCCGGGCAAAGGAATCGCTGATCTGGCCCTTGCCGGCGCGCAAGGCCTTCACTTCAGTGCCATGCAGCACGATGCCCGCCTCGTAGGTCTCGAGGATGGTATAATCGCGCCGGGCTTTGGAATTGGTCAATATATCCGCCATGAGAAAATAAAACAGCCAGGAAGAGTGAACCTCCTGGCTGCCGTGAAATTGCCGGGGTTCAACCCCTCTTGCTCTTTGCTTATTCGAAATCCGTGATGTCCATCGTCTGCTCGTAGGCCAGCTTGTCTTCGGCCAGTTCGCGCATGGCGATATCTGCTGCACCGAGACCGGCTGCGTCTTGGATCAACGGACGACCGCTGCCGCCACCCGAGTTCAACTGGCGCACACGGCGTGACACCACGTTGATCAAAACATTCGGGTTTCCAACCTTATCCAGGGCTTTGCGAGTGATTTCAGCGTTCATAGTCTCTGTCTTCGAGAGCGGGGAAACTTACTGTGCTAATGGCTGGAAGCAACAGGAAAATTCATTCATTCGCTTGCGCGGAGGGGCAGGTTTCCGTAGAAAACCTCCCCATGCCGACCAATTCCGCCAAGTCCGCGAGCAAAAACGTGACTTTTGATCTGAGCGCCTATCTCACCGAGCGCACCGCGCAAGTGAATGACGCGATGGATAAATTTCTGCCCAAAGCGAAGACCAAACCCGCCGTGCTGCATGAATCCATGCGCTACTCCATCTTCGCCGGTGGCAAGCGCATCCGCCCGGCCGTGTGCATCGCGGCCGCGGAAGCCTGTGGTGGCGAGATCGAACCTGCCTTGCCGCTCGCATGCGCCGTGGAATGCATCCACACCTACTCGCTGATCCATGATGATCTCCCCGCGATGGATAACGACGATTACCGTCGCGGCAAACTGACGAACCATAAGGTGTATGGCGAAGGCATGGCCATCCTCGCCGGTGACGCTCTGTTGACCCAAGCATTCGAGATCGCCGCTTTGAGCAAAGGTTGGCCGCGCTACTCGCATAAGGACTTGGTGCTGGAGATCGCGAAAGCCTCCGGCTCCCTGCAACTCATCGCTGGTCAGGCTGCGGATCTGGAAGGCGAGGGGAAGAAGCTCTCCGTGCCCGAGCTGCGCTACATCCATGAGCGCAAGACCTCCGCGCTCCTTTGCTGCTCCGTGCGCCTCGGCGGCATGAGCGCGAATTGCACGCCTGCTCAACTCCAAGCCCTCACCGATTTCGGTTACAACGTCGGCCTCGCCTTCCAAGTCATCGACGACATCCTCGACGTTACCCAGACAAGCGAGAAGCTCGGCAAGACCGCCGGCAAAGACACCGCCGCGCAAAAAGCCACCTATCCCTCCATCGTCGGCCTGGAGAAATCCCAAAAGATCGCGAAGCAACTCACCGACAAAGCCTTCGCTGCATTGAAGCCGTTCAAGGGCAAAGCTGTAGCGCTCGAAAGCATCGCGAGCTATCTGCTGAAGCGGGATAACTGAGGTTCATCTGCTACCTGAAGCACGCCGATTATTACTCGGATCGCTGATTAGCGGTGTTTGGGAACGGTAGAGTGCCAGTCTGGCTTCCATGACTGCGCGCTCTTCGTTTGAAATGTTCACCGCGCGTTTCAACGCAAGCTCTTGGTAGCGAATTGCGGAGTCATATTTTCCATAACGCGAATTCACCGCCGCTGCTGCTTCCAGATGATAGGGTTCGGATTCTTTCAGCACCTCCATAGCCTTGCTGACAATCATCAGTGGTTCCTCATTAGAACGAGAATTGGATTTGCTTGTGGCGGCCAATTCCATGGCGCGTTCTGACATAATATCGAGATCGATGATTGCCAAGTCTTTGCGTCCAATTTTTTGGTGGAGTTTACTGCGCCTCCAATAAACAAGCATACTATGTCCACCCGTGGGGTCATTTAGGATGGAGTTTGAGTAGTCGGCCAATGCTTTGTCGTATTCCTTTCGATCCTCATAAATCCGACCTCGATATTCGTAAGCCAACGCAATGGCTTCTTCTTTTGGGTGACTATATGTTGAATAATCAATATCCCGGTCATCGATTATCACGGAATAGTCGGCTATGGCCTCATCCATTTTACCCAAGTAGGAATAATACAAAGCGCGGTTGTGTCGTGAACTGTAATACTTGGGATCAAGTTCCAGTCTTCGTGTATGGTCAGCAATCGACTTCTCGTAATCCTTCAAATCTGCGTAAAGACTGGCCCGGCTGAAATAAACATCCTTGAAGGCATTCCACCGGCCAATCCCTTGGTCGAGCAAGGCGATGGATCTGCCGTAGGCGTCCAATGCTTCATCATATTTTTTCTCCTGCTGAAGTTTCCAGCCAAGATCATACAGTTCCCGTGCTTCTGTGGATTGTGGCGTAACTTGTGCTGTATTTTTACCCGATATGGCTGGTCTTCTTATGGAAGTTTTGGCATTGATAGTGTTGCTCGTTACAACAGAGTTTTCTCGGATAATTGCCTTCGAGTTGCGGGTTTCAATCCTATGATTTTTGGGCGATGGTCTGTCAGCGAAATAAAGGCCTAACCCCACAACGCACAGTGCAATGCCAATGGTCACGGTTTTTAGCTTCGCCGTAGTGAACCCAGTCAGCAACCCTCCCAAAAGCGAAGCAGTGCTTGCAGCATGGGCTGCTTTTAGTGCGGCTGCTTGGACTGATCCTTCAACGCCGGGTGGAACTGCTTGTGCCGAATGCTCCAACAAGAAAGCACCCAAAAGGCCCGTCGTGCAGGCAACCTTCTTGGCCTCCAGCAAAGACCTGAGTTTTTCCAATGCCCGGTTTACCCGCATACGTGCGGCATCTTCTGTGACACCCAGCGTCATTCCGACTTGCACAAAGGATTTTCCCTGAAAGAACCGCAGGAGCAACGCGATGCGTTCCTGCTCCGGGAGTTCGCTCATGGCTTCATCCAGATGTGGAGCGATGTCGTCCCAAGGCGTTTCTACGGTGGGTTGCGGTTGAATCATTTGGGCGGCCTCCAGTTCGCGGTGCTGACGGCGATACTCAGTCCGCCAATACTTGGCCGTCATCAGGCAGGCGGTTTGGTGGAGCCAGCTCGCGAGTGCTGCTTCGGAACGGATCGTCCGGGCCTTATCAGCCAGCAGGCAAAATACGGATTGCGCGATCTCTTCTGCGATATGTGGCTTGCTGGTGCGGCGTAGCGCCACGGAATAAACCAGTGGCAGATGACGCTTCACCAACGCGGAAAAAGCTGCCTCCGACCGGTTATCCACATAATCCCGAAGTAGAGCTGTATCTTCCATCTTGCCTGATAAGTTCCCGCGGACGGACAAAGCGAACAGGAAACTGCAAAAGATTTTGCTGCTCTCCCGAGATTTCAGCAATCACATAGAAAGCGATCTGGATATGGGGTGATTGCCTTTTCTTTTGAGGGAAAAGCCTGCCGTTAAGATGCCATCTCAGTGATGGTAGTTTCCCGGATGAAAACGACGCGCAAACCTTCCCACACGAAAAAGCGTGCGATCAATAAATCAGTTGATCGCCGCTTCAAGATGCGGCATCAGCGGGCTTCAACGAATTCTTCCAATGCCGGGACATCTCTTTTGGACATCCCTGACGTGCCTCGTCAAAAGAGAAAGCAGGGTGGTCCAAGCCGTTTGCAGCTGGGTCGGACTTTGAACCAAGGAGAACTCGCAGACCGCGATCCGGTGCGTGAAGATTAGTTTTAAGCGGACAACATAATTTTTTCCGCGAAAGATTGCAGCCGCGAACGGCCTCGTTACTCTTCGCCGAAATCTAAATATGCCGTCCACCGCCACACGTCTTGCCGGTTTCACCGAGTCCGTCATTCGCGGAATGACACGCTTGGCGAACCGCCACGGGTCCATCAATCTCGCGCAAGGCTTCCCTGATTTCGAGCCGCCTGCTGAATTGCTCGCCGCTCTGAAACGTGCCGCCGATGGCCCGTATCATCAATACGCCGTGACTTGGGGCGCACCGCGCTTTCGTGAGGCGTTGGCGAAGAAGATCCGGCACTTCAGCGGCCTGCCCATTGAGGCGGATAAACATCTCGTCGTTACTTGCGGCAGCACCGAGGCGATGATGGTGGCCATGATGACCGCGTGTAATCCCGGCGATAAAGTCATCGTGTTCTCGCCCTTCTACGAGAACTATGCGGCCGATGCGATCCTCTGCGGCGCCACGCCCATCTACGTGCCCTTGCGCCCGCCGCAATTCGATTACACGAAAGCCGAACTCACCGCTGCCTTCGCGCAAAAGCCCAAGGCCATCATCCTGTGCAATCCTTCCAATCCCTGCGGCAAGGTGTTCACTCGTGCAGAACTTTTGGAGATTGCCGTGCTCGCGCAGGAGCATGACGTGTTCGTCATCGCGGATGAAGTGTATGAACACATCGTCTATGCACCGCAGGAGCACATCAGCGTGGCGACGTTGCCGGGCATGTTCGAGCGCACCATAACGTGTAACTCGCTTTCGAAAACGTATTCCATCACCGGCTGGCGCTTAGGCTATGTGCAGGCCGCGCCGGAGGTGATCGCGCAAGCCCGCAAGGTGCATGACTTCCTCACCGTCGGTGCCGCCGCGCCGTTGCAAGAAGCCGCCGTGACGGGCTTGGAATTCCCGCCGGAATACTACGCCGGGTTGCAGCAGAGCTATCAGCGGAAGAAAGAAGTGTTCCTCAGCTACCTCGCCCAAACTGGTTTGCCGTATTCTGAGCCGCAAGGTGCCTACTACGTGCTGCTGGATATCTCCTCGCTTGGCTTCACCGATGACACCAAGGCTGCCGAATGGCTTACCACCGAGATCGGCGTCACCGGCGTGCCCGGATCCAGCTTCTTCCGCGAACCTGTGAACCACCTCGTCCGCTTCCATTTCGCCAAGAAAGAGGAAACCTTGCGCGCAGCGGGGGAGAAGTTGCTGCAGTTGAAAACGAAGCGTCCTGCTGGATCCGTTCGGTGAAGAAAAAGGCCGGTCCGACTGGACCGGCCTCTTCTTTTCTAGATTGTCGCTTACTTCTTCGCCGCGTAATAGGCATCCACCTTGCCTGCAACATCCTTGTAACCGATGTCCACTTCGTAGATGACCTTGAACTGTTCGATGGCTTCCTCGCCTTTGCCCATCTTCTCATAGAGATCGCCCAGCATGTAGAGGATGTCTTTCTTTTCCTCGTCCATGCCGGCTTTTTCCTTGAGGGCATCTTGCAAACGGGCGATGGCGAAATCGTTCTTGCCGGTAGCGGCAAAAATCTTCGCCATCTGCACGAGGGAGGCTACGCGACGGTTGCCGTGATTGCGCGTCTTCTGGAATTCCTGCAAGGCTTCGTTGTAACGCGCGAGCTTGAGGAGCATCACTGCGTAATCGTAGCGGATGAGCAAGTCGTTCGGATATTTCTCCACGCGACGTTTGACATCCTCGATCTGGAACTCCGCCTTTTGTTTCTCGATCTCGGCACGTTGCTGGTCGTAATCTGGAGATTCCTTGTCGAGGGCGATGACCTGTTGGTCGAAGCGCTTGCTCTTCAATTCATTGATGATGCGTTCCATGTTGGCATCACCGGCGCCGACTTCCATCAGCATGCCATAATACTTGATGGCCTTGTCGTAGTCCTTGGCCTGCACGTAGAGATCGGCCACGACCTTTGCCTGTTGGATATTGGAGGGGTCTTCGCGCAGTTTGTCCACGGCTTCATCCAGCAGCTTGAGTGTCTGCTCGATGGAACGAACCTGTTTGGACTCCTGTTCCAGCGCGATCGCCTCTTCCTTGTTCTTGAGGATGTCGCGATAGGAGCCTTTGCCATCGGCCAGACCTTCGTAGCCGCCTTCCTGCAAGGTCTTGGTCGCCGAAAGGTCTTTCAAGAGAACGGCGATCTCGGTGTCGTTGCGATTCTTATTGAGCAACTCGTGATAGACCAGCTCCGCCTTGGAGAAGGCTTTGCTCGCGATGTAGGCACGTGCCAGAGCCATGGCGATGCCGCGGTCATTCGGGTTGTTCTTGCGATTCTGTTCCAGTGAGAAGATGGCCGTCTTGGGCAGGTCGGCATTCATCGCGGCTTCAGCCAGCGTATTATGCGCCATGCTGTTGTCCGGATCGCTGTTCAGGATCTGTTCGCAGGTTGCGATGGCTTCGTAAGGATTCTTTTTAACCAAGACAGCAGCTTTGGCGATGAGCGGTGAACTGCCCGCAGTGCTCATGACCTTGCCAAAAAAGCTGGTCTTCTTGCTGGCCTTGGCGATCTGGGCAGCGCGCAAAGCCTGGCGGCAATCAAAGAAGCCTGGCTCCTTCTGCAGTGCTTGGAGGTAAAACAAAAAGGCGTAGTCCCAGTTCTCCCGCTGAACCGCTGCATTTCCCTTTTCTAGCAAATCCCGCACATCCCGTGGGATTTCGTTACTGTTCTTCTCTGGCATGGCTTTGATAGTATTTTCCCCCGCTGAAAAAATCCACAGGAAATCCCGGGGCGTCCTTGGAATGCCTTTTGGTCTCGTTCATCGGGTTATTGATAAATTCGCTTGCACTCGCAGAAATTCAAGGTTCAATTACGCGCTCGGTTGCGGTTATGGCGAAATTGGCAGACGCGCTACCTTGAGGTGGTAGTGGGGAAACCCATGCAGGTTCAAGTCCTGCTAACCGCACCAAATTCTGCAAAACAAGAATCCCCCAAAAGTCAGTGGATGACTCGCAGGGGCTTGTGTGGCAGGAGGTTGCCGCTGGCACCGGGTATAATAAAACGATTGAGCGTTTTCCGGTGGCCGGGGTCCAAAAGGAAAGAAACTTAGCGAAAGCCGATGGCATTCTACGGGGTTTATGGTATAGTGCTGGTTAACAGGTGAAATTCTAGTTGCATTTGCGGAATATTAGGTTTAGTTACTGCCGCGTTGCAGGTATTAACCGGCCCCTAGTAAGTCAGGTTTTCTCAGTTTCTATGTTCTTGGGTTCCGGTTCTCCCTAGACGATTCATCGTTCCAAGTGGACTTCATCATTTGATGTCTTTGGCCGGGTCAGTCAGGGGCGCACCCATTTATATTTTTAAGTCGATACATCTATGAACAAACCGTCAGTGAATACGCCGGAAACAGGTTCCGGCTATTTGGAAATATCCGAAAAGGGCTTTGGCTTCCTCCGTTCCCCAGAGAGCCGGTTCCAACCCAAGCCTTCCGACATCTTCGTCACGCCTGATACCATCAAACGCAGCTTCCTCCGTGAAGGGGCCTTGATTAGTGGCACGCTCCAACCGCCGCATCGTGGCAACAGCCCGCAGCTCCGCGAAGTGCAGGCCGTCAACGGCATGCCGTTCTCTGATTACACCAAGCTGGTGCGCTTCGAGAACCTGACCTCCATCGACCCGACGGAAAAGTTCACGCTGGAAACCGCGCCGGACATCCTTGAGACGCGCATCATCGACCTCGTCACGCCCATCGGCAAAGGCACGCGCGGTCTGATCGTGGCACCTCCGCGCACGGGTAAAACGACCATCCTCAAGCAGATCGCCAATGCGGTGACGACGAATCACCCAGAGGTGCATGTGATTGTGTTGCTCATCGACGAACGTCCTGAGGAAGTCACCGACTTCCAGCGTTCCGTGAAGGCCGAAGTGGTGGCCTCCTCGAACGATATGGACCTGGAAACGCATGTGCGTCTCTCCCGCTTCATGATCGAGCGTTGCCGTCGCATGGTGGAATGCGGCAAGGACGTGCTCGTGCTGCTGGACTCCATCACCCGCGTGGCCCGCGCTTACAACAGCGTGCATGGCGGCAGCGGCCGTACGATGACCGGTGGTGTGGATGCCCGCGCTCTGGAAATCCCCCGTAAGATGTTCGCCGCTGCGCGTAATATTGAAGGCGGCGGTTCCCTCACGATTCTCGCCACGGCGCTCGTCGATACCGGTAGCCGCATGGATGAACTGATTTTCCAAGAATTCAAAGGCACGGGTAACATGGAATTGGTGCTCGATCGCAAGCTGTCTGATCGCCGTCTGTATCCGGCCATCGACATCCCGAAGTCCGGCACTCGTAAGGAAGAAAAACTCTTCGCCGCGAAGAATCTGGAATCCATCCGCAAGCTCCGCCGTATGATGGTGGACTTGAACCCGATCGAGGCCATGGAGACCCTTCAGGCCGCGCTCAAGAAGCACAAGACGAACGACGAGTTGCTCGCGAAGCTGATCGGCTAAAAACGCGTTGTCCGCGCAGGCGGCCAAAATATCCCGGCATGTTTGGGTATTTTAAACGTCGTCGTCGCGAACAACTGAAGGCACAGCCTTTCCCCACGGCGTGGCAGGACATCCTGCTGCGCCGTTTTCCTTTTTACGAACGGCTGGACGCCGCAGGCCGCGAAGCCCTGGAAGACCTCATCCAAGTCTTTCTGGGCGAGAAAGTCTTTGAAGGCTGTGGTGGCATGGAGATCACGGATGAGGTGCGGCTGGTTATCGCAGCCCAAGCCTGCCTGCTTCTGCTGAATCGCGATACGGATTGCTATCCCAAGCTGAAGACCATTCTCGTGTATCCCTCTGGCTATTTTGCCAAAGGCTCAGGAAATCACGGTGATCAGCAGGTGGAACACGAGGGGCAGGGCAGGTTGGGTGAATCATGGAATGCCGGTGTAGTGGTGCTGGCTTGGGATGCCACCCTGCATGGTGCGGCCAATGCCAATGATGGGCACAATCTGGTTTACCACGAGTTCGCCCATCAACTGGATCAGGAAGACGGTGCGGCAGATGGGGCGCCTTCATTGCCGGGAGATACCGTTCGCGAGCGATACGGGCGGCATCTGGCGTGGGCACGTATTCTCGGTGAGGAATATCGTGAGTTGCAGGAAGCTATCGAACGTGGGCGCAAGACGGTGATGGATGAATATGGTGGGAGCAACCCGGCGGAGTTTTTTGCGGTCGCCTCGGAATGTTTCTTTGAAAAGCCGCGACAGATGAGGAAGAATCACCCCGCACTCTACGAGGAACTGGAGAAGTTTTATCAACAGGACCCGGAGACGTACCTAGGGAAATAGCATGGCCAAGCGCTCCACAAAAAAGAAAGCACCGGCACCGCGTTCTGTACCCACCACGCGTCCTCCGCTGGACCGCATGATGCGCATCCATCAGGAGATCCAGTTGGGTAAGTATCCGAACGGACCAGGCTTAGCGCGAGAACTGGAAGTGAGTGCTAAATCTGTCCAGCGCGATCTGGAGTTCATGCGCGACCGGATGAATCTGCCGCTGGCTTACGATAAGGGTCGCAACGGTTATTATTACACGGAAGAAGTCGGTGCATTTCCCACGCTGCAAATAACCGAGGGTGAATTGTTCGCGTTGCTGGTGGCGGAAAAAGCATTGCAACAATATCGCGGCACGAATTTCGAGCGACCTTTGGTTTCGGCTTTCAAGAAGATGGCGTCTTCGCTACCAGACACGGTTTCATTGAATCTTGCAGATTGGGAGCAGACCATTTCTTTCCGCACCAGTGCTGAGCCGATCCTGAATCTAGAAGTGTTCGAGTTGTTGAGCAAAGCAGCGGCGGAGCGGAAGCAGCTCAAGCTGGAGTATCGCAAAGGCGGCCAGCGCAATACGGAGGAGCGTGTGGTGGACCCGTATCATCTGGCGAATATCAATGGTGAATGGTTCCTCTTCGCCTTCGATCATTTGCGCAATGACCTGCGGACGTTTGCGCCCGCACGTATCGTAAAAGCGGAGCCGACGGGCAAGAAGTTCGCGCGACCGGAGAAGTTCTCTTTGGAGAAACGGTTGCGTGATAGCTTTGGCGTTCATTCCGGGCAGAAGGAGCAAACGGTGATCATCCGTTTCGATGAGTTTGCGGCGGATTACATCCGGGAGAAACGCTGGCATCCTTCACAGCAGCTTAAAGAGTTGGAAGGTGGCGGCGCGGAATTGACGATGAAGCTATCGAGCCTTATCGAGGTGCAACGATGGATCCTTGGTTGGGGGGGACATGCGCAAGCGGTGGAGCCGAAGGAACTGATTGAATCCGTGAAGAATGCCGTGACCGCGCTGGGTAAGAGTTTGGAGTAAGGTGCTGCCGGATTCTAGCCGGCAGTTTGGGTGACGACGCAATTTGAGACGCGCTGAACTCTCAACAGCGAGAGGAAATCCGACAGGATAAGGCAGAGAAAACAGGCTTCGTCGGATGCGCTCAACTGCCGGCTGGAATCCGGCAGCACGGGCGCTATGGCTAACTATCTCACTGGTTTCACTCCCGGTTGCGTTCCCGGCAAAACAGAGTAGTGTTCTGTTATGGCTGGGCAAAAGAAGCAGCCGGGTACGCCAACGCCAACCCCGTCTCCCAAGCCGGAAACACCCGTTCCCGGCGATTCTACGTCGCTTCCGCTGAACGACCTTTTGAGTCGCGAAGACCTTGATTCTCTTTCCGCTCTCCAATTGCTGGACCTCATCGCTACGAAGATGCCGGCACGGAGCACAGTGTTGCTAGACTTAGTCTATCTGCGTGATCGCATCACGATGATGGAGGAGATGAACGATCAGGCGCGTGAAGTCATCGAGAAGCTGGATCAAGCGGTGGAGAAATTACGTGCGCCAGCTCTGCGCATCGGAACTTTTCTGGCGGCGTTGAAAGATGATCAAGCGCACGTCTGTGTCGGGGGAACGGATTACGTGTGCAAAATAGATCCCGATCTGTCGCTCGCTAGTTTGCAACCTGGCCAACGCGTCCTGTGTAACGAAGCTTTTGCGGTGACGCGCAGTCTTGGTTTCGATCAACACGGGCCGATCGTGCGGGTGGATGAAACGCTGTCTGATGGACGCCTGCGTATAGGACAAGAATCTGGGGTGATGCCGCTGGTGGTGCAGCGTTCGGCGCTCTTGCAGAAGGAGAAGCTCAAGCCCGGCATGGAAGTGCGGTTGGATGCGAATCAACGCATCGCACTGGAGGTCATCGGACATGGCAAGCGAGTGGATCGCACCCTGGATGTCGTAGGTGAAGTGCCTTGGGCAGCGATCGGTGGACAGGCGGAAGCGGTGAAATCCATCCGCGACGCGATCGAGCTGCCGTTCTTGCATCGTGATCTCTATAAGCGTTTTGATCATCGCATCCCGAAAGGGTTTCTTCTGCATGGGCCGCCCGGTTGTGGCAAGACGCTGCTCGGCAAAGCGACCGCTTACAATCTACGCCAGCAATTGAAGCAGCAGACGGGTGTGGATCATCCTGAGTTCTTCCTGCATGTGAAAGGGCCGGAATTGCTCAACATGTGGGTGGGTGAATCCGAGCGACAGGTGCGCGATCTTTTTCAGCAATGCCGCGAACGCGCGGCTGAGGGCTATCTCGCATTCCTGTTCATGGATGAGGCGGAATCGCTGCTAGGGGTGCGTCATGGTGGACGGTTCAATTCCATGTCCAGCACGCTCGTGCCGATGTTCTGTGCGGAGATGGATGGGCTGGAAGCCCTCGCGAATGTGGTGATCATTTTGGCATCGAATCGTGCAGATTTGATTGATCCGGCGATTCTTAGGCCCGGTCGCGTGGATCGGAAAATCAAAGTGGCGCGACCGGATAAGGAAGGCGCGCGGGCGATCTACCAAATTTATCTGCGCGATACGTTGCCGTTGGCAGAGCCGGGGGCTGAGTTGGCCAAGCGCATGGCGGATACGCATTACGCGAAGACGGATGAGAATGCGTTTCTCGAAGTGAATTATCGCAGTGGTCGCAAAGAGACGTTTTATCGGGGTGACTTTGCGAGCGGGGCGATCATTGCGGCGATCGTGGAGCGGGCGAAGGCGGTGGCCATCCAGCGTTCTATTGCAAATGGAGCGGAGTCGCCAATCACGTATGGAGATTTGCTGGCGTCGTTGAAGCAAGAGTATGTGGAAAGCGGCCTGTTCCCGTCGAACGATATGACGGAGGATTGGTTAAAGCTCACGGATCTGGAGCCGGATAATGTGGCACGGCTCACGCCGATACGACCACGCCAGACGACGGGGTATGCGGGGAAGATTATCTAATCCGGTAGGGCGAGACTCTGTCGAGCTGTTGCCAGATAGAGGCGTATTCGCCAGTCAGATAATTTGAAAGTTTAACTTGTTGCCTGAGCATCGTTACAGGCTATCGGGCGCACAAAGGTTTGGCATGGGCTCGAGAGGACTCTCGCCCTACCGGTGATAGTAGATATGGACACGCTGCCGATTTTGTTTGGGATTGAGACGGAGTATGGCATCGCGCGGGATGGCGCTGATGAACTGGATGTCGTGCAGGAATCCATCGATCTCGTCCGCAGCGCGACTATCGCCGGTGTGCGGCAGCGCTGGGATTATTCAGCGGAAGATCCGCATCTGGACATGCGCGGTTTTCGCGTGATGGAACTCAGGCAGGATTACGACGAGGCGAACTACACCCGGCAGGACGAAGAACGTGAACTGAGCTTCGAGGAGATCAAGAGCGACTTGGTGCTGCCGAATGGTGCACGTTTCTACAACGACCACGCGCATCCCGAATACTGCACGCCGGAATGCCGTTCCTTTGCGGACATCGTGCTGCAAGACCGGGCAGGGGAACGTATCGTAGAGGCGTGTGCACAGAAACTTTCTGAGCGACGTGAAGCGAAGGTGCGGGTGTATAAGAACAACACGGATTTCTGGGGGCATAGCTACGGTTGCCATGAGAATTATCTGCTGCCACGTTCGCTAGTGTGGGCGACTTTAGCCGAAGGGATGGAAGCGTTTCTCGTCACACGGCAGATCTTTGCGGGCGCGGGCAAGTTTGGCATCGAAGCGGAGGATTCGTTCGAGGGCCCTGGATTTCAGATCGCTCAGCGTAGTGATTTCTTTAGTGAGTTGCAGAGCGTGGATACGATGCAGCGTCGGCCCATCATCAACACGCGCGATGAGCCGCACGCGAATGCACTCTTGTATCGGCGATTCCATGTCATCATCGGTGATGCGAATATGTCGCCCTTTGCCACGCGCTTGAAGGTTGGCACGACAGCACTGGTGTTGGAAGCACTCGTGCTGGATCCGAAAAAGCGTCATCCGCGATTGGATGATCCGTTGCTGGCTCTCCCTGTTATCTCGCAGGATTTAAGCTATAAATGGGAAGTGAAGTTGCGCGGTGGTGTGCCTAGCACGGCGTTGGAGATTCAGCGGCACTACTTGGAATGCGTGAAGGCGGTATGTGACTTGAGTTCGGTTGAGCGCATAGAATTGGTCAAGGATTGGGAGACGGCCTTGAATGATTTGGAGCAGGATTACCGGCGTTGCCGCGACCGTCTGGACTGGGTGGCGAAGCTGATGTTGGTCCGTGAGTTTCAAGCGGCGGAGAATGTGTCGAATGATGATCCTTGGTTGCGCAGCTTGGACTTGGCTTATCACTTGGTAGATGAGGCGGAGGGATTGCATGCGGGCTTGGAACACGCTGGGGTGATGATTGGTGTGCCGGAGGAAAAGGCGGTGATGGCCGCTGTTAATCAACCGCCCAAGGACACTCGGGCATGGATACGAGGCAAGTGCGTGGCGAAGTTCACGGATGCCGTCATCTCCGCCCAGTGGGACCATGTGACGCTCCAAGGCAGCCGGGGGCGCTTGCGCATTTCGTTGCTGGATTTATTCGCGCCGGAAGACATTTTGCGCTATGCTCAATGCATAGAGCGGGCGGTGACGCCTGATGACCTGCAAGCCATTGCGGAGACATGAGATATGCCTGATCAAAGCCAGAAACAACGGCCGACCGGCCCTTCACCGGGTGGCGGCGGAGGCGAGGGGCCACGGGAACCTCAAGTGGAAAAGCCAAGCACGGAGGAACTTCTGAAGCGCATGCGCAAGGTCGATCCCGACCAGGCGCGGCGCTATCGGCAACGCACCGGCCAATGAACTGACATGAACACCGGGATAGCAGGGGATTTCCTCGGACTGCTCGCGCAGCACAATCTGCGGCCATTGAGCGCAGAGGCTTCTTCACGCGCGCCGGAGCAGACGCACTCCACGACTGTTTTCGCCTTCCGCTTTCGCGATGGCGTGCTGGTGGCGGGTGATCGACGGGCAACAGCGGGTAACATCATCGTGGCGGATGATGTGAACAAGATCATCGAGATCGACCGCTCTTCTGTGCTCGCCATTGCCGGTGTCCCTGCGATGGCGTTTGAGATGGCGCGGGCGATGCAGGTTTCATTCGCTTACTATCGTCGCAGCCAATTACAGCCACTGAGTTTGGAAGCGAAGGTGCGAGCTTTGGCGCGATTACTTCGTGAGAATTTACCCCTGACATTGCAAGGCGTGGGTGTGGTCGCGCCAGTGTTTGCTACGGTGGAGACGCAGGGAGATCGAATTGTTCCGCGAATTTATTTCTACGATCCCTTGGGCGCACAATTTGAAGCGGTGTCTTTTGCGGCATCCGGTTCGGGTTCAGGCACGGTGCGGAGTGTATTGAGTTTTCAGGAACGGTTCGGAGAGGTGAAACCCTCGACGATGACGCTGAAGCAGGCCATCCGTTTCGCGCACAACGTGCTGACGGTGGCGTCGGAATTTGATGCGGCTACGGGTGGTGTCGATCCGACACGGACGCTGTGGCCGATTCTAAAAGTGCTGGATGATAAGGGCGTGCGGGATGTGCAGAGCACCGAGCATCAGGCGGCGCAGAAGGAGGGGGCATGACCGAGGAACCATTTCGCTGGCTGGAGGCGATCGCGAATCGCCGAGACTACGTGCAGCAACAAATCGCAGCGGGCTCACCAGTATTCGCGGTGAGCTTGGAAACAGGTGTGTTGTTGCTCGGCGTGGGTAGCGGGCAATCGAAAGTGTTCGAGATATTCGATCGCCAAGCGATGGCGGCATTGGGACATCCGGCGGATATCGAGCGCGTGCGCCAGATGTTGATCGATGCCGCGCATCTGGAGGCGTTCACGCGGGCGAGTGCAGATGTGAATGTGCGTCGGCTTGTGAGTTTTGGTTTGAGCCCGCAATTGAAACAGAGTTTTGAGCAAGTCTTTCAAGCGCCGTTCCTCATCACCTTGCTGCTGGCTGAAGTTGCTGAGCAGGCGAATCAAGATGTGCTCGTGCAAGTGAACTTCGATGGTGGTTTCCAGATTCAACACGGCGGCGTGATGGTGGCGACACCGAAGCAGGAGCAAGTGGCATCGACGACGGAGTGGCTGAAGAAGCACATCGATCAAAAGCAAACGCCCGAGCGCGCGGCACTGATTCTCTTGCTCGCGTGGGATGCCTTGGTGAGCGGTCAGGCTCTGCCGGAGACCGTCGATGTCTCTGTGAAATTGCCTGATGCCCTGCGTGAAAATCTGAATGGGAAAGTGGTGGAAGCAGCCTTGTTGGAGCGTAAGAGCACCAATGTGGCGCGATACACACCACGCATTCCATTGCTAACTGGCTAAGTCCTATGAATCGCATTGTCGGACTTGAAACCGAGTATGGATGCCTGCTGGCTGAGAGCGGCGTGCCTGCAGGTTTGATTGGCCGCGTGCGCAACTGGCTCTTTGAGAACAACCGTTTCGGCCTGCCTGATTTGCATCAGCGCGATTGGGATGAGCCGGCGGGGAATGGCGGTTTCCTCTTCAATGGTGGCCGTGCGTATGTGGACATGGGCCACTTCGAGTATTGCACGCCCGAATGCCTGACGGTGCGTGATGTCATCAAGTATGATCGCGCAGGGGATGCGATGCTAAACCTGGCCTTGAAGGAGTTGGAGATGACGGAGTTGGCCGGTTTCGTACGGAACAATGTGGATCACTACTCCGGCGCGACGTTCGGTTGTCATGAGAATTATCTCGTGCGACGGCAGGCACCGTTGACGGAAAAGAATGTCCTCTCCCTCTTGGCATTTCTTACGGTGAGACTACTTATGGTTGGCGCGGGAAAGGTTGGTGCGTCACCGGGAGTAGAGCAGGGGAATGCGCCTTTCCCCACAGGTCGCGTGCCGAAATTTCAGATCAGCCAGCGTGCGGATTATATCAATAACGACTTGTTCGAGTGGGTGCAGTTCAATCGCGCCATCATCAATACACGTGATGAACCGCTGGCCGATGGGCGCAAGTATCGCCGCCTGCATCTGCTGCACGGTGATACTTCGGTGCTGCCTTCTACACTAGCGTTGAAAGTCGGCACCACGGCGCTCGTGCTGGATTTGCTGGAGGTGGATCAATTACCTGAGATCGCGTTGTCGGACGCGGTGATGACTTTCCATATCCTCTCACATGATACGGAAGGGCCATGGCTGGTGCATCTGAACGATGGACGGCAGATTGATGCGCTGGAGTTGCTAGACCTGTATCGGCGCAAAGCGCAGAGCGAATTTGGCGGTCGCGATGATGAGACGGATGATGTGCTAAGACTTTGGCAGGGAACGATCGAGCGTCTGTGCAAGAAGAAGGAAGAACTGGTTGGCGTAGTGGATTGGGTGACGAAGCGGTGGCTCTTTGAGCAGTTCGTTACAGAGCAGAATTTGGATTGGGATGATCCATGGCTGAAGTCATTGGACTTGGAGTTCCATCACATTTCACCCGGACGCAGCTTGGCGTTGCCGTTGGATAAGATTGAGGCGGGTTGGACACCTGGCGGCGATGACGTCATCCACGCGTTGCAAACAGCACCGAACAATACGCGGGCAGGATTGCGCTCTCGTCTGATGCAGGAGTTGAGCCGCAGGAGTCTGCGCTACTATGTGGATTGGGAAGTATTGGATGCGGCGGGAGCCAAGACGTTGGAATTATCCAATCCGTTCGAGGTGGAGTCGCCGATAGCGGAGCAGTGGTTAAAATCAGTGGATGAGCCGGGTGATGCACTATCGATTTGACGATTTCACATGGGGGTGCCATCCGGCCTTAGTGAAGGTGATTCTAGGCAATAAAGGTGTGCGTAGCATCTGTAATTTCCTTGCGGCACGCTGGTTGTGTTACCTATCCTGCGTTCAAATGGGGCTAGGAGCGGATGGCCGCTATGGCCCTGTTTTGTCAGTGCGGATGCGCGAGTAGCTCAATTGGATAGAGTGACGGTCTCCGAAGCCGTAGGTTGTGGGTTCGACCCCCGCCTCGCGCACCATCTCTGGCAAAATCAATTCCGTTTGCCTGCGGCGCCCATATGAATTTCAAAAAGTTCTTTATTCCCGGTCAGGAAAAAGTTCATGAGGTGCCCGAGGATGAATTGCCGCCCGACAGACGGAAGATTCTCGTGCTGGATGACGACAAGGATTTCATTTTTCTCCTTAAAGAGTATCTGGTGGACCAGCACTTCGAGGTCACGGCGGTGGAGAACGGCGTGGAAGGAGTGAAGCATGTGATGGCGACGGATTTCGACATCATCCTGTGCGATATGGCCATGCCCAAGCTGCCAGGTGACATGTTCTACCTCGCGGTGGAGCGCACCAAGCCGCATCTCTGCAAACGCTTTATCTTCATGACGGGCCATCGCGGTGATGCAAAGATCGATGAATTCATCCGACGCGTGAAAGGATTGATGCTGTGGAAGCCGTTTGAGTTCTACATGCTTACGGATGCCATCAAGACGGTTCTGAAGAAGAATGCGAATGCCAGTTAAACGGCGCGGCAGTTCTTCACAGATTTCCCTCTACAGTCCCATCATCACTTGGGTGGGACACCCCATCTGGGTTATCCGGTAAAAAATCTTGCCCGGAATGCATAATGCGCGGAAACTTGCGCTCACATTTTTCCGAGGTAACTGAATTCGAAATCACTGATTTATGGGACGCATCTATAACAATATCGTGGAGACGGTCGGGCGTACGCCGCTCGTTCGCCTGAATCGCATTCCGGCCAGCGCAGGCATCGACGCCAGTACGAGCATTCTTTTGAAGTGCGAGTTTTTCAATCCGCTGGGCAGCGTGAAGGATCGTATCGGTATGGCCATGATCGAGGACGCCGAGAAGAGCGGCATCTTGAAGAAAGACACGGTCATCATTGAGCCGACGAGCGGTAACACGGGTATTGCACTTGCGTTCGTGGCAGCGGCGAAGGGATACAAGATCATCCTCACCATGCCAGAGACGATGTCGTTGGAACGCCGCACCTTGCTGGCGATGCTTGGTGCGAAGCTCGTCCTGACGCCTGGCGCAGAAGGCATGCGCGGTGCGATCAACAAGGCTGAGCAATTGGCCAAGGAAACGCCGAATGCGTGGATTCCGCAGCAGTTCGAGAATCCCTCGAACCCGGAGATCCATAAGAAGACGACGGCGGTCGAGATCTGGGAAGACACAGATGGCAAGGTGGACATCTTGGTGGCCGCAGTCGGCACGGGTGGCACGATCACGGGTTGCTGCGAAGTGATCAAACCGAAGAAGCCATCCTTCCAAGCCATAGCGGTGGAGCCGAAGGATTCTCCGGTCATCACGCAAACGCTCAATGGCGAAGCCATTAAACCCGGACCACATAAGATCCAAGGCACGGGTGCGGGCTTTGTGCCGAAGAACCTGCATCTGAAGGATTCGACCGGCAATGCGCAGATCGTGGAAGCGGTGCAGGTGACGAATGATGACGCGTTTGCCATGGCGCGCCGTCTGGCGAAGGAAGAGGGCATCCTCGTCGGCATCTCCACGGGCGCGAATGTCTGGGCGGCTTTGGAAGTTGCCAAGCGTCCTGAGAACAAGGGCAAAACCATCGTCACTGTGGCTTGCTCCACGGGTGAGCGCTATCTGAGCACGGCCTTGGCGGCCGAGGCGAAGGCGGAAGTGGGAGGCTAAACCCCGCTTGATTTTGCGAAGGCCGATGGAATCTTCCATCGGCCTTTTTGCTGTCCCGATGTCGCCCTTAGATAAGGAATGGCAAAAAACAGCCCAAAATAGCTAAAGATTTTGCTTTTCTCATAAATACGAACACGTAGCTTTGCCCGCCTATGGAATTGACTGTGATTTTGTTGAAGCCTGACTGCGTACAGCGGAACCTGATCGGTGAGGTGATCGGCCGCTTTGAGAAGAGCGGGCTGAAGGTGCGTGCTTGCAAGATGATGCAACTGACGGATTCGTTGCTGAAGGACCACTATTCCCATCTGGCGGACAAGCCGTTCTTCCCGGAGATCGCTGGCTTCATGAAGTCGGCCCCCGTGGTCGCGATGATCTTGGAAGGCGAGAATGTCATTGTGAAGGTGCGTGACATGGTCGGCCCGACGGACTCCACAAAGGCACCGAAGGGCAGCATCCGTGGTGATCTTGGCAAGACGAAGATGGAGAACATCGTCCACGCTTCGGATACACCAGAGAATGCGGCTGCGGAAGTGAAGCGCTTCTTCAAACAGGAAGAGATTTTCTAAGATCTTCCGAACAGATTTGCAGGCCTGCCATCGAAAGATGGCAGGCTTTTTCGTTTCGGGGAAATATGTGAAAGATCAAGGCGGTCATTGCCTTGGCTTTTTTTGCTGTGTCAATTCCAAATCTTATTGCCTAAAAATATGACAACGGAGTTGCAGTCTTGCTTATTCAGATCTACTCTTAGGTCGCCAAACGGGGAGACACTTAAAACGCAATCAAGCAAGCTGTACCTGTTATGCGCATACGTCATCTCTTTCCCGTATTGGGGCTGGTCACTCTTTTGGGCGTAGTTCCCAGTGGTCATAGCCGGGTTCCAGTCGCCACCAACGACACCTATTCTATAGCGAATGATTTGACGTTGAACGTTTCGGCTCCAGGTGTGCTGGTCAATGATTTTGACAGCAACGGTCACGCGAAGACTGTAGTGGCGCTGGAATCCAAGACGTTCACTTTCAATGGTATCACCTTTGATCAGGCGTTGACCCCCAATGTCTATCTAACACTGACAGCCGGTACCTATAGCAATGCGACGGTGACTGCGGAACCGAATGAGACAGCGACCGAAGTCGCTGGCTTCCCGGATTCTGCCGTTGGTTTCCAGGGATTGTTGTCAATCGGACATCAGTTCCGCGATGAATCGACTTTCTTCGGCACGAAAGCATTGAACCTTCCCCGGGGAAACGCAGGCACCACCGAGCGAAGCGGTTTTGAGTTGAGCTGGGCCTCGGGCGTGATGCTGACCAATCTTTCCGGGGATGATTTTGTGGTCTTTGAAGCGGGTGGTGTGAATGCGCCGGAAGCATTTATGGTTCAGGTACATAATTCCGTCGATGACGTCTGGACACCGTGGGTTTATATCGGTTCTCAATCTTCGGCTCCCTACGACGGCGGCAGCTCCATCCTTCACGCCACCAAGTTCAATCTGGATACTTTCGGTATTCCGGCGAATGGCCGCGTTGACCGCATCCGGCTCGTGAACATCACCAGCGCGGATCGCATGCAGAGTGCTGGCGAAGGAATAGTATTGCCGGGAGATAACGGTGCCACCAGTGCCATCGTCCCCGATCCTCCTGGATCGGCGACAGCTTATACAGGTGGTTCACTCGATCCAGATATTGTTTACGTCGGCGTGCTTCACATCTTGGGTGCGACCATACCCGCTTACTCTGCTACGAGCGAGCTGGGAGCCACCGTGGTGGTGAATTCAGATGGCAGTTTTAGCTATGATCCTTCGGCTTCCAGCGCTTTGCAGGCTCTGGCTCCGGGCGAAACTTTGGAAGATACTTTCTACTACCTGGTCACGGACGGAAACTCGGGTCATGCCAAGGGCTTGGTCACAGTCACGGTTTCTGGTGCGGCCAGCACGCGTCCGGCGCTGACCATCACCCTGTCAGGCAGCGATGTGATTCTCCGCTGGCCAAACACGACGGGTTACTACTTGGAATCGACTCTTTCCCTGAGTGAACCCGCCTGGGAGGGAGTGGAAGCTGTGCCGGAAGAAGATGGTGACGATCTGACGCTGACATTGAATGCCAGCATAGGGAACGCCTTCTTCCGACTGGCCTACGAGGCTCCTTAAGGCGTTTACAAGACTGTGCAAGCAATATTTGGCAATCGTAAGGGCGCCCCTTGAATGAGGGCGCCCTTTTGCTAGTGTGGATGCATGTCGTTCGTGAATGAATTCAATGCGCTTCCGTTCCCGGCCTTGTTAGACGTGGCCCAGACGGCGGGGCGCGAGCGCGTGCAGCAGGTATTGCAAAGGTCACCTGCGAGTCTCGCGGATTTTGCGGCTTTGCTGTCGCCTGCTGCCGGTCAATCCTTGGAAGAGTTGGGCCGCCGTTCTCAGATGATGACGAAACAGCGTTATGGCCGTGTCATCCGTTTATTCGCGCCGCTCTACCTTTCCAACGAATGCATCAATAACTGCAAGTACTGTGGTTTCTCCCGAGACAATCCCATCTTGCGCGTCACGCTTTCCGTGGATGAGGTATTACATGAAGCCCATGCTCTGAGAGAACAAGGCTTCCGTAATGTGCTGGTGGTGGCGGGAGAGCATCCCAAATTTGTCTCCAACGGTTACTTGGCAGATTGCACCCGCGCGCTTCATGAAGTGCTGCCGAGCGTCTCGCTGGAAGTCGGCCCGATGGAGACAGAAGAATATCGGCCAATCGTGGAAGCGGGTGCGGACGGCTTGGTCGTGTATCAGGAGACTTATGACCGCGGGCTTTATGCCGAGATGCATACGGCTGGACCGAAACGCAATTTTGACTGGCGCTTGGAAACGCCTGAGCGTGCTTACACTGCCGGGTTCCGTCGTTTGGGCATCGGCGCGTTGTATGGTCTGGCGGATTGGCGTTATGAAGCCATTTCTGTGGCTGCTCATGCGCAATATCTCCTGCGTCATTGCTGGAAATCTCAGGTGACTATCTCGTTACCACGCTTGCGTCCTTGCGCTGGTGAGTTTCAACCGCTGACTCATTTGGGCGATCGTGAACTCGCACAATTGATCTGCGCGTTCCGTTTATTCCTGCCGGATGTAGGTTTGGTGCTGTCCACGCGTGAACCGGCGCGATTGCGCAATGGTTTAATACCGCTGGGCATCACGATGATCAGTGCGGGCAGCCACACAGAGCCGGGCGGCTATACAGGGGCGGGCAAGGATCGTATACATCGTACGGAGAAGGGGCGGATCGTAGAGCTGGCGGTAGGGGCGAGCGAATGGTCTGCACCGGCAGATCGCAGCACGAATGCGACTGGACAATTCGACATCGCGGATGAACGCTCACCGCAGGAGATGGCGGAAGTGTTGCGCCGCCTTGGCTATGAGCCGGTATGGAAAGACTGGGATGCCGCCTTGACGGCGTGATGATGCTGCGGATTCACCTCCAACTGTTGTTGTTGCTGCTGTCGTTGATGCCGCCTGGTCAGGCATTCAGCGCGGAGAATCCGCCTGTTTGCATCGTCTGTGGAGAAGCGGTCAAAGCCGGGCAGAAATATTTCGTCTACGAAAAGCATCCCGCCACAAAAGGCACGGTGGCCATCTGTGCCACCTGCAATGAGCTGAAGTTGCATTGCAGCAAATGCGGTTTGCCGGTGAAGGAGACGGCTGAGAAGACGGAGGATGGGCGGTATTTTTGCCCAGTCTGTGTGCCAGTGACCGCATTGAAGGATGACGAGATCCGGAAGACGTTCGGTGCCGCCGCAAGCACGCTGGACAGTTTGAGCAACGGAAAGATGAGGCTGAAAAACACGACCGTCACGGTGAATGTTTTCGACGTGGATTATTGGAACAGCAAACTGGGAGAACGTGACAAGGGGGTGATGCAGCGGCATGGGCTGTCCACTTCACGCCCGGTGGGCAATGGGATGGTGCATACGGTGCTGCTGCATCGCGGGTTGTGGAAGGATGAGATGATCGCGGTCTGCGCTCATGAGTACACGCATCTGTGGATCAATGAGAACAAGCCGGAGAGCCGGATGATCGAGCCGCAGACGATCGAGGCAGTGTGCGAGGTGGTGGCGCTGGCGCTGATGGAGCATTTGCAGATGCCGGGACAGGTGACGGCCATCATGGAGAACACGTACACGGAAGGTAGGATCAAACCGGCTGCCCAGTATTACAAGGTGCATGGATTGAATCGGGTGCTGGACTGGGTGAGGGAGGGGAACCAGCCGGTTTTTGATGAAGGGGATTTCGCGAATGCCTCAAAGGAGGAGGCATCCGTGGTGTGGCCAGCGGCGGGGGTGGCCTATAAAAAGGATTTTACCGCTTTGAAGTTGAAAGGAATCATCGGCCAGAACGAGAAGGCAGTGGCGTTGATCAATGACAAGACGTTTGCCAAGGGCGAGGAGCGCAAGATGGAGATCGCCGGGAAGAAGGTATTGGTGAAGCTGCTGGAGATCGGCGAGGAATCGGTGACTCTGCAGGTAGAGAACAGCAAGGAACCGGTAAAGCTAACGAGGGAGTAAGATGGATAATATTGTGACCGCCAATGGACGTGAATTGCCGCTGGAGCGACCGTGCTCATTGACGGACTTCCTTACGCGCCAGCAGTTGCTGCCCAAGAGTGTGGTGGTGGAGCTAAATGGTGAGGCTGTGCCGCCCTCCGAGTTCGGCGCGCGCATGGTAAAGCCCGGGGATAGGCTGGAGATAGTCCGCATAGTGGCGGGAGGATGAGCGATTTGTAGCCAAAAAGTTTGGCTCTGCGGGTTGACGTCCTGCCTTTTTTGCCTCAAGTAAGTCTCTATGAAGTTGAAGTTTGAGACAGTTTATCGCGGATTCCTCGGATTGTGTCTGTTGATGTTGTTGTGGTCGTTTTATGCGAGCGCGCAGACGAATACGAATTCACCGGCGGCGACCAATGGACTGTTCGTGACCAATGCCATCATCTACACGAACGTGGATGGCTCGACCGTGACGAACTATGTCAAGGAACCGGTTGAGAAGAATAAAGATGAGTGGGCGGAGATAACCAAGGATTTTCAGGTCACTTTCGGGCTGGACCAGTATCCCATTTTGCAAAAGGAGACGCTGGGAAATCCGCGGTGGAAATACATTGCTTCACTGATCTATATCTTTCTGGCGTTCTACATATCCAAGTTTTTGGATTTCCTGGTGGGTGTGTGGCTCAAGCAATGGGCCAAAAGAACCAAGACGCAGTTCGATGACCTGCTGCTGGAATTGCTGCAGGGACCGGTCAAGGTGGTCAGTTTCGTCATTTTCCTGCACATCGGTCTCAGTGTTTTCGAGTGGCCGGATTACATGGAGAAGATCATGTCCAAGGGGCTGCTCATTGTAGTGGCCATCTCGCTGACGTACATGGTCATGAAGTTTGTGGATCTGCTGCTGGGTTATTGGAAGCAGAAGAATCAGAACGAGTCTGACCGGACGTTCGATGACCAGCTTTACCCGATCATCCGGAAGTCGTTGAAGGTATTCATCGTCGTGGTGGCCGTGTTGGTCACATCCTCGAATCTTGGGGTGAACATCACGGCAGCCATCGCGTCACTGTCCATCGGCGGTCTGGCAATCGGCCTGGCGGCGCAAGACACCTTGGCGAATCTCTTCGGAGCGGTGGCTGTGTTCTTGGACAAGCCGTTCCGTATCGGCGATCGCATCCAGCTCGATGCGGTGGATGGCACGGTGGAAACCATCGGCCTGCGCAGCACGCGGGTGCGCAACCTGGACGGTTTTCTGGTCACGGTACCGAACAAGACGATGGGTAATGCCACAATCACCAACGTCACACGGCGAACGAATATAAAGACGGTGATGAGCATCGGATTGACTTATGACACGCCGTACGAGCGGGTCAAAAAAGCGGCGGAGATTCTGAAAGAGGTCTATACGGGGCATCAGAAGACTCAGGATGTGTGGGTCAGCTTCAACAAGTTTGGAGCCTCTTCGCTGGATATCACGGTCATTCACTGGTGGAATGATACTGACTACAAAGCCTATCTGGCCGGGATGCAGGAGATGAATCTGGAGATAAAAAGGCGCTTTGACGACCAGAGCCTGAACTTTGCCTTTCCGACGCAGACTTTGTACCTCAAGCAGGATTCCGGTTGGAAGCTGACCGGGGAAATGCCGGAGGAAAAGCCGATGGAGGTCGATAAAAAACCGAATCCGATTGGCTAAATGGCGCAGTGGGCTAAGTTGTCAGCACACAGATGGCAATACTTGAAAATCCGGCGCTGAACGCTTTTTTGGCCGCTTTGTCTGACGGGATGGTTTTTGGCGAGGTCCAGATCAGCCATCAGGGAGGCTCGTTCGAGTTGCGCCATGTGGCAGACCGTGGGGCGCGCGATTCTGCTTTGGACCGTGTGGAGATCGGGGCATTACGTGCTTTGGCGAATCACACGGGAGAAGGGAGGTTTCGTCCGCTGAAGTCAGCACCAAGTCTGCGCCGTGGCTGGCTGGCGGAGGCGGCTACGGCCGGGGAACTGGAATGCGCGCTGGCCCATCTGTATCCGGGGGCGTTGGCTGATTGGTTCATGGCAACACAACCGGAGCCGCCGGTCACGAGTTATCGCAGTTTCGTCAACCGGCAGACAGGGATGTATCGCATATCCCAGATGTTGACGGATGGGCAGGTGAGGGATCTGGCTCATGCGGGGTGTCATCGGGATGCATGCCTGAAGCGCCGGTTGTGGGGTGGTCCTGAACTGGCTGCGGACAATGCGGTTGAGAAGAGTGTCATTCCGTGCTTGGAGCCTTGTGCGGTGATGCTGGAATTTGCCCGCAAATCCATGCGGCTGGAGCAGGTGGAAAAAGCCGCGGCAAACATCTCCGAGGGGGATTTGCAAACGCTGCTGGCGGCGGTGGATATGGCTTTGGCCAACCCGGCGGCGAACGAGCGGGAAGGGGATTTCAATGCGCCGGACAATCCGCGGCGATTGAGGCGGTCGAAGATCCTGCTGGAACGTTGGCTTGCGGAAGTGCCGAAAAAGGTGGAGAAGTAACAAAGCCATGAAGCGTATCATTTTCATCGGGCAATCTCTTTTGTTGGGGATGGCTTTGTTGACGGCGCCAAGTATTCACGCGCAAGAGAAGGGCAAGGCACCGGACAAAGACAAAACGGCTGAAGCGGACAAGGCGTGGCAGGAATTCCTGAAAGAATCGCGCCCGCCCGGCGGACCTCCACCGGAGTGGAAGGGGCAACTGCCGACGCAGGAACAGATCGATGAGTATCATCGGAAGAACGGTCTGCAGACGGCGAAGGCAGCGGATCTGGCGCGGGCATTCTACGAAAAATATCCCGATCATCCGAATGCGAAGCTGGCGCGTGAGAAGGAGTACAAGCTGAATGAAGTGTCCGTGGAGCTAGGCAATACCAGTCGTGAGGCGCGGTTGCAGGAGCTCAAGACGGCGCTTATCAATTCACCTGATCTGCCGGAAGAGAAACGTCTCCAGATACGCTTGGAGCAGTTGACACGGGAGATGATCGGCAATCGAGAACTGGAGATGCCGGCTTTGCTGGAAGTGCAGGAAAAGATCGCGCGGATATTGATGAAGGAGTTTCCGGGCCGTTCGGAACCGGACAACATCCTGTTGCAGACATTCAATGGCGCGGTCGGAGAAGGCAATGTGCAGCTGGCGCGCCGACTGGCTTCTGAACTGGAAGGCAAGAAACTGGGAGTTGCCTCGCAAAACATCATGCGGGCGCAGTTGAAACGTCTCAATGCCGTGGGACATCCGTTCATCTTCATGGCTCCCGGCATCGATGGGAAAGAGATCAACCTGGAGCATATGCGCGGCAAGGTGGTGGTGCTTGATTTCTGGGCCAGTTGGTGCGGGCCTTGCATGCGGGCCATACCGGAGTTGAAGGAGATGTATGAGAAGTACAAGCCGCAGGGTTTTGAGATCATCGGCCTCAACCGGGATGAAAGCATGGAGGTGCTGAAAGAGGTTGTGGAGAAGCACAAGATACCGTGGCTGCAACATTTCGACATGGGGAATCCGGAGGGCGGTTGGGCGGCGAAGTATGGTGTGATGGCCTTCCCGACGGTGTTCCTGATAGATAAAAAAGGCATCCTGCGTGAGATCAATGCAGTGAATGACCTGGAAGAGAAGGTAAAGAAGCTGCTGGCTGAGTAGGGATGGCTTTCTGTTTGTCAGAGCCGCGGATTACGGGCTAAATCCAGCGAACTATGGATTGGCTGCACAACCTTGTGTTTCCCGGCGGCAAGCTGCTGGGGATCGAGTGGCATTTCTGGAAGGTCATCGGCTGGGTGGGAAACCTCGTCTTCTTCTCGCGTTTCATCGTGCAGTGGTATGCCACGGAAAAGAAGAAACAGGTGGTGGTGCCTTCGGCGTTCTGGTGGCTGAGTCTGAGCGGATCGCTGTTACTGCTCAGCTACGCACTGTTTTATCAAAAAGATTCCGTTTTCATCTTTGCCTACGCGTTCACGTGGATTCCTTACATCCGGAATCTGATCATCCATCGTCGTCATAAGAAGGCGCACCTAAACTGCGCGGAATGCGGGACATTATGCCCGCCCAAATCCAATTATTGTTTTGATTGCGGCGCACCGCTGCTGCCTGAGCAGGAGCGTTCCGCGGCAAAAGCGAGCTGACCGATGCGCATCCTGCTGGTCAATGAAAGTGCCCGTTGCCACACCGGTGGGGCGAATCGTGTGGTGGTGGAGACACTGGCGTTGCTGGTGGGCGGAGGGCATGAAGTGGCCCTGGCTTATTGGGATGGGAAAGGCAGCGAGGTATCGTGCCCAGTCTATCGTTTTTCCATCGATGTGACCGATAGTGTCTTGCGCGGGCGTTGGGAGGAGATACTCAGGGACTTCCGACCGGACATCGTGCAAGTGCATCAGATGGATCATCCGTTTTTTCTCGAAGAGGCAGGACGCTCTGTGCCGTATGTCCGGTTTCTCCATGACCAGAGCTGGTTTTGCTCGGGAGGCGACCGGATGTGGCGCGGCTTTAAGGCATGTCACCGGCCACATGACGCATTGTGTTTCTGGCATCATTACGCGAGCGGTTGCGGTGGCAAGAATCCGAAAGGGAACTGGGAACGCTGGCAACGGGTGCAGCAAAATTTCACCTTTGGGCGGCAGCAACATTTTCAGGTGGCGTCAGAATTCATGGCCCACGGACTGCTGGAGAACGGTATCCCACGCGAGGCCATCGATGTAGTGCTGCTGTATGCGAAAGAGCCGATGGTAAAAGCGGCAACGGTTCCCGGACGCATCGTGGCGGCATCGCGGCTGGTGAAGGCCAAAGGCGTTCATCTGTTGGTGGAGGCGATGGCGCATCTGCACGAGCATAATTGTTCCCTGGTAATTTGCGGAGATGGTCCTGAGCGTGAGGAGTTGGAGGCGCTGGCGAAGCAATCAGGAGTAAATGAGCGTATCCAGTTTCTAGGAGAGGTTTCGCCGCAACAGGTGGATGAGCAGATCGCGAAGGCAGAATTGGTGGTGACTCCCACCTTGCGCCCGGAGCCATTTGGATTGATCGGGCCGGAGGCGATGGCCCATGGAAAAGCGGTGTTGGCTTTTGATGGCGGGGCGACACCTGAATGGTTGCAAAATGGCGTAAATGGGGTCATGCTATCTCTGCGGTCGGTAACTGAACTAAACGCTGCACTTTCAGCCCTGTTTAAAGACCGGTCGCAACTGCAAGCCATGGGAAAGAATGGGCATCAAATGTGGAGGGAGAAGTTTTCCGAGAAGGCATATTTACACAGGCTGCTCGATTCTTTCGAACGGCTCATACAAAAACACGGTCACAAGAAGTGAACCGAGAAACAGTCGCTAAACATCTGCAAAGGGAACAGTTTAAGCTGGAGAAATAGAAAGCATAAATCGCCGGTTAAACTGGAATTTACGGGGAAAAAGAAGCACGTTAAAACTATGAAACTAATCCTATCAACGCACAACGTGACGCTTACCAAAGCTATCGAGGACCATATCATGGACCGCATCGACAAGCTGGAGCATCTGGACCGGTGGGCGATCAACGCGCGTGTGATCCTGGAACATGACAACACCAAGACGGCGGATGACAACTATACTGTCTCCATGCGCCTGATGGTGCCAGGACCGGACCTGTTCGCGGAAGATACGGAAAGCGATCTGTATACCGCGATCGATATGGTGACGAAAAAGATCGAACAGCAGATCCGCAAACGGCAGGGCAAACGCAAAGATCGCAAGCAATCCCAGGCCTCGCGCGGCAAACGCGCACGGCAGGAAGCGGCCCTCAAGTAAGGCGCATAGAATAGATTCCGATGTTTAAATCCAGCCTGCGCTGCATTATCGTCAGCGCGGGCTGATTTATTTTCCATGCTGTTACGTGCGCGCATATTGCTGCCGGTGACTGCTCCGCCGATAGAAAACGGCGGAGTGCTTGTGCGTGACGGAAGAATCGTCGCATCAGGAAGATGGCCGGAGGTTTGTGCGCTGGCATCTGGAGATGAGATCATCGATCTGGGCAATGTCATCTTGATGCCGGGATTGGTGAATGCCCATGCGCATCTGGAATACACCGGCTTGGCCGGGCAATTCAGCGGTGCGAATGGTTTCACCCAGTGGGTGCGGGACATCAATGCGAGCAAGCAGAAGTTCAATCGTGATACTGCGACGGAGCAATGGCTGACCGGAGCGGCGATGCTGGTGGATAGCGGCACGACGACGGTGGCGGATGTGCAGACGCGGGTGGGCACAGAGACGGCAGATCCCAAGCTGACAGCCTTGCGTGTAATGCCTTTCATCGAGATGACGGGGGTGATCAGCCGTCGTGCGCCAGTTGATCTGCTCACGGAAGCGGACACATTTTTAAAAGGCGGAGGTGGTTATTCGCCGCATTCTCCTTATGCCACGATGCCGGGTTTGCTGGAGCTGACGGCGACGCAGGCAGCGGAAAACGGGCGGGTGGTGATGATCCATGTGGCGGAATCGGCTGATGAATTTGAGATGTTCACGCAGCGGTGCGGGCCGTTGTATGAGCTGATCGCCTCGCTGGGGCGGCCGATGGAGGATTGCGATGGGCGCACGCCGTTGCAGCAGGTAGCAAAGAGCGGGCTGTTGCAAAAGAAAACGGTGCTCGTGCATGCCAATTATCTTACGGATGACGATGTGGTCCTCACCGGCAACAGTGGAGCGAGTGTGGTGCATTGTCCAAGTTCGCACGCCTTCTTCGAGCACGAGGAGTTTCGTTGTTTTGATCTGAAACGGAGCGGTGTGAACATCTGTCTGGGCACGGACAGCTTGGCCACGATGAATCCAGAAGGGGGGCGCGCGCCGGAATTGAACATGCTGACGGAGATGCGCCGCTTCCGGCTGAAGCATATGGATTTGATGGCGCGCGATGTCCTGGCCATGGCGACGGTGAATGCGGCGCGAGCATTGGGAGTGGCGAATGATTTGGGGAGCTTGCAGGCGGGAAACAAGGCAGATGCCATTGCGATCCCTTATAACGGAGGTCTGAAGCTGGCGGAGGAATCGATTTTGTCCTCGGATGCACGGGTGGAAGCGAGCTTCATCAATGGACGTCGAATCAAGTAATGAGAGTATGAGTGAAACGATTTCCAAACGGGTGGCTTTGATCACGGGTGCTGCTGGCGGATTAGGTGCCGCAGTGGGGAAGGAATTGGTGTCGAGCGGTTGGGAAGTGGTGGCGGGATGGAATCGAAGGGCGGTGACGGAAGCCGGGGGGATGCACCCGGTGGCTTTGGATGTGACAAATGCCGAGAGTGTGTCGAAGGCGGTGGAGGAGACTTTGAAGCGATGTGGCAAAATCGATCTGCTAGTGAACAATGCGGGAGTGACGGTGAACCAGATGCTGCCGCAGACTTCAGAGGAGGATTGGAATCGCGTGATCGATGTGAACCTGCGAGGAGCGTTTCTTTGCTCCAAGGCAGTAATTCGTGGGATGTTCAAGCAGCGGTCCGGTCATGTGATCAATATTTCGAGTTTTGCGGCGCGTTCGGGACCGCGTGGACAGGCGGCATATGCGGCGGCGAAAGCGGCGTTGATCGGATTCACGCAATCGATGGCGAAAGAGTGCGGGGGGCGTAATGTGCAGGCGAATGTGATTTTGCCCGGGGTGCTGCCGACTGGGATGACGGAGGGGCTTCCAGAGGAAGTCATGAAGGCGTTTGCGGAAGCGAATGCGCTGGGGCGGATCAATGAAGTAGAGGAAGTGGCGCGGTTCATTGCGAATCTGGCGGAGATGAAGAACGTTTCAGGGCAGGTTTTCCAGCTCGACAGCCGCATTGCACCTTGGACGTGAAACCGCATAATGGCCGCACCGTGGCGTCGCGAAAACATAATCTGTCCGGTGCGCTGGATGAACAGCTTGATGAGATACTCGAGCTGGGCCTGATGCGGAATCTGCGTGAAGTGGATTCGCCGCAGGGCGTGACTGTGCAGGTGGAGGGCAGCGAGTGTCTGAATTTTTCCTCCAATGATTATCTGGGGCTGGCGAATCATCCTTTACTTAAAGAAGCGGCGATCAAGGCGATCGAGAAGTATGGTGTCGGCTCGGGGGCTTCGAGGTTGATCTGTGGGAATATCCGGCCGCATGTGGAGCTGGAGGAGGCGATTGCCGCGTTCAAGGGAACGGAAGCGGCGCTGGCATTTTCATCCGGTTATGCAGCGGCAGTGGGGACGATCAGTGCCTTGCTCGGTCGCGATGACATTGTGGTGTTGGATAAACTGTGTCATGCGAGCCTGATTGACGGAGCGCGGTTGAGCGGGGCGAAGCTGCGTATCTTTGCGCATAATGATCTGCAGAAGCTGGAGACGATTTTGAAGTGGGCGACGCGTCCGCAAGGTGAAGGGGCGCAGGCGCGGCGCATTCTGGTGATCACGGAGAGTGTGTTCTCGATGGATGGGGATATTTCGCCGCTAAAGAATGTCGCAGAGCTGACACATCAGTATGGCGGGTGGCTGATGGTGGATGAGGCGCATTCGGTAGGGTTATTCGGTGAACAACGGCGGGGATTGGCAGAAGCCTTCGAGATGCATGATGACATCGATATTCATTTCGGTACGTTGGGCAAGGCGGTTGGGGCTTCGGGTGGTTATGTGGCGGGGAATGCGACACTTATTAATTTCCTCATCAACAAGGCGCGCAGTTTTATTTTCTCCACGGCACCTTTGCCCGCAGTGGCTGCAGCGGCTACGGCGGGGATTCGGTTGATTCAAAGTGAAGAGGGTGAGCATCGGAGACAGCGCGTGTGGTCGTTGATTGATCATTTGAAATCGGAATTGCTGGAACGCGGCATCACGCTACCTCCGACGCAGAGTGCGATTGTGCCGATTCTTTTGGGGCAGGAAGACAGGGCACGCAAGGTGGCGGCGGAGTTGTTGAAGCGCGGCATCTATGTGCCGGCCATCCGTTATCCGACGGTGGCGATGGGGAAGGCGAGGTTGCGTGTTTCCATGACGGCGAATCATGAAGTGGAGCAGATTCAGCAGCTTTGCGTTGTGCTGGCGGAGACGTTGAATAAATTTCCTGAAGCATGAGCACGCCTGCCAAACTTGATCAGCAATATGTATGGCATCCGTTCACGCAGATGCGTGACTGGCTGCGTATGGAGCCGATCGTGATCGCGTCGGGCAAAGGTGCGGTGCTGCGTGATACGAAGGGGAGGGAGTATCTGGATGGCAATGCGTCTATCTGGACGAATCTGCACGGCCATGCGCATCCGAAAATCAATGAGGCAATCAAGAAGCAGCTTGGGAAGATCGCGCACAGTTCGGCTCTAGGACTGGCGAATCAACCGGCATCGTTCTTGGCGGAGCGATTGGTGAAAGCGGCGAACACGGGGGTGAACGGAGCGAGCAAGCACTTCGCGAAGGTGTTTTATTCGGACGATGGGTCGACGGCGCTCGAGGTGGCGTTGAAACTGGCGTATGAATTCACGCGTCGCTCGGGCAAGAGCAAGCAGCCGAAGTTCATATCGCTCGAAGGGGCGTATCACGGAGACACGGTGGGGGCGGTGAGCTTGGGGCACATTGATTTGTTTCATAAGGCTTACAAGGGGTTGCTGTTTTCGGCGGATAAGTTGAAGGCGCCGTATTGCTATCGTTGTCCGTTCAACAAGGCGAAGCCGGAGCGGGCGGATGCGCGGACATATCGGAAGTGCAATTGGGAGTGCACGAAGCAGGCGGAGAAGGTTTTTTCAGCGCAGAAGAAAAAGGGCAATGCATATGCGGGGTTTGCGTTTGAACCTTTGATGCAAGGGGCGGCGGGGATGATCGCGCAGCCTTCGGGATGGTTGAAAACGGTGACGGATATCGCGAAGGGGCATGGGGCATTGCTCATCGCGGATGAGGTGATGACGGGGTTTGGACGCACGGGGATCAGTTGCCGCGTGCATCGGGAGGCAATCATCCGGGCGGAGAAGCGGCCGGTGAGCAAGACGCTCTTCGCGTGTCAGCGACCTGAGGTGGAGCCGGACTTTCTGTGTCTCGCGAAAGGGCTGACGGGTGGTTATCTGCCGATGGCGGCGACGTTGACGACGCAAAAGGTGTTCGATGCTTTCTTGGGTGAATATCACGAGTTCAAGACGTTTTTTCATGGGCATAGCTATACGGGGAATCAGTTGGGTGCGGCGGCTGGATTGGCGAGCTTGGATCTGTTGGAGACGGAGAAATCTTTGCGTGAGCGGGCGGTCTTGCAACAGACGATGCATGAGGAGTTGAAGGCGTTGTGGGCATCGCCGTATGTGGGGGATGTGCGGCAGGTGGGGTTGGTGGCGGGGATTGAGTTGGTGAAGGATTGGCGCACGCGGAAGCCGTTTGAGTTGAAAGAGCAGGCTGGGATACGGGTGTGTCAGGCGATGGCGAAGCGGGGGGTGTTGACGCGGCCGATCGGGAGTGTGATCGCGTTGATGCCGCCGTATTGCATGAAGCCAGCGCAGGTGAAGCGGATGGTGGCGGTGTTGCGCGAGGCGATCGAAGAAACTTTTCCGAAAGCGAACGGGTCATGAGCGAGCCGAAGAAGAAAGCGAAGAAAACATCGTGGACGATGGCGGAGTGGCAGAAGCGATGTGCGTGGTGCACGAAGATCATCAAGGCCAATGATCCGGTATTCGGCATCAGCATCAGTTTGCGTGCGGAGGCGTTCAAGGAATTCACGCCGGGGAGCGTGCAACCGTTGCTGCTATTTTCTGCGGGCAAGACTGTGGCGATGATGGTGGTGACGGAGGATTCTCCAGCGAAGAAGGCGGGGAAGGATGCGATGTTTCAGCTTTGCTCGGAGGAGTGTGCGCAGAAGTTGCAGGTGGCGTTGCAGCAGGAATTGGGATGATTTTCGGGCGTTTTGCACGTTTTGCTTGCGGTGACTTTTTTGAAAGTCCATAACGGCGGTTACGGTGGCAACTGTGTGCAGGTTCCTGTTCACTGCAAACAAGGTTGCCGCCAAAAACCTGTTGTTATTTGCATGATCCAAGCAAGCAGCTCGCCCATCGGAGATGAGGGACTCTCTCACGAGACATTAAGAGCTTCATCGCCGGTAGAGGATTATCTGACCCGATTGCAGCAGTCCTTCGCAGAGGTACGGAGCGGAGCGGTGGCGACATATATCCCTGAACTGGCTAAAGCGAATCCTGAGTGGTTCGGCATCTGCGTCGTCACCGCAGGCGGAAATGTCTATGAGGTGGGAGACAGCGGTCAGCATTTTACCATCCAATCCATCTCCAAGCCGTTTGTGTATGGGATGGCCTTGGAGGACAACACCCGAGCGGTAGTGATGTCAAAGGTGGGAGTCGAGCCTACGGGTGATGTGTTCAATGCGATCAGCCTGGAGCAGGGAACGGGCAGACCGCGTAATCCGATGATCAATGCGGGGGCGATTGCCACGGCTGGTCTGATCGCGGGCAAGACGCAGCAAATACGATTTCAGCGGATCTTGCAGACATTTTCTGCGCTGGCTGGGCGGGAATTGTCATTGGACGAAGAGGTTTACCGTTCGGAAAGCGAGACGGGACATAGAAACCGGGCGATCGGTCATATGCTGAGAAACTTTGACATTCTCACTGAGGCACCAGAGCCCGTTGTGGATTTATATTTCAAGCAATGCTCGATCTCGGTGACATGCCGTGATCTGGCTATGATGGCAGCGACGCTGGCGAATCGCGGAGTGAATCCCGTGACCGGGAAGCAGGCGATGCGTGGTGAATATGTGGAGAGTGTGCTGAGTGTGATGGGTTCTTGCGGGATGTATGACTATGCGGGTGAGTGGATTTACCGAGTCGGCATGCCGGCCAAGAGCGGGGTGGCGGGCGGGATCATCGCGGTCTTACCGGGGCAAATGGGCATCGGAGTGTTCTCACCGCGATTGGACGAGCACGGCAACAGCGTGCGGGGGATCAAGGTCTGTGATGCGATTTCACGGCATCTGGATTTGCATCTGTTCAACACGCCATCGATGAGCAAGTCGGTGGTGCGGTTAAAATTTAATGGTTCGGAAGTGAATTCGAGCCGGGTCCGGACGAAGGAGGAGACGTTGCTTTTGCGGGAACACGGTCGGGGCATCCAAATATACCAATTGCAGGGGCACCTGATGTTTGCCACGGCCGAAGTGTTTGTGAGGAGCGTGGTGGATTCGATGGCGACACTGGATTATCTGGTGCTGGACTTCAAACATACGTTGAGCCTCAACGAGAGTGCGAGTCATCTGATCTACGATGTGGTAGTGAAGCTGGCTGCTGCCGACAAGACGGTGATCTTCACCAATACCGCAAAGGTCCCGGGATTGCGGCGTTACATGCGAATCAAGCTGAAAGAGCGGTTTGAAGCATTGTACCAGACTTTCAGCGATGTGGACCCGGCGTTGGAGTGGTGCGAAAACCAGATACTGAGCCAGTATCTGCCCGTGTGGTCTTCGGAGGTGACGGAGGAAGCAGAGGAGTATGAATTGTTTGAGGGGCTGAAGGGTGAGGAGAAACGCTTGGTGAAGGGATTGCTACAATCCAAGCATTATGCGAAGGGGGAGATCATCGTGCAGTTCGGGGAGGCGGCGAAAGAACTGTTCTTTTTGAAGTCCGGCAGTGCCAGTGTGACGGTCACCTTGGCCAGCGGCGTGCAGAAACGGATCGCCACGTTCTCGCCCGGCATGGCGTTCGGAGAGATGGCATTGCTGGATGGGGCGCCGCGGTCGGCGGTGGTGGTGGCGGACACCAAGGTGATATGCGAACTGCTGACATTGGGGGATTTCGAGGCATTGGGCGAGACGCATCCGGCCATCAAGATCAAGTTGCTGAAGAACCTGGCACTGGGACTCTGCCGCAAGTTACGCAAGGCGAATCGCGAGATCAGTGTGTTTGACTATTGATGGTGAAGTGAGGCGATTCACGGCTTGCAGTTCTTTCTCCCCAGCGCAAGACTCGCTGCATCATGAAATCTCCAGTGCTGCTTTGCACAATTTTGCTGGCCGCTTCATTTTTGCATGCGGCTGATGCACCGAAGGCCTCTTCACCAGATGACCAATACAAGAAGCTCACGCCGGACTCCATGGAGCAGCCGGGTGTGCCAAAGGGGAAGGTCACGGAATACGAGTGGAACGACAGCAAGATTTACCCTAATACGGTGCGAAAGTATTCTGTGTATGTCCCGGCACAGTATGATGCGAGCAAGCCTGCGTGTGTGTTCGTCTGCCAGGATGGCGTGATGTATAAGGCGCCGACGGTGTTCGATAATTTGATACACAAGAAGGAGATGCCGGTGACGATTGGTATCTTCATCCGGCCGGGTGACAGGCCGATGAAGCCGGGTGAACCGCCGCGCAAGCGTCCGGATGGACGTCCAGCATCCGCTACGAATCGCAGCACGGAATATGACACGTTGAGCGATGTGTATTCCAAGTTCCTGCTGGAGGAGATCCTGCCGGAGGTGGGCAAGAAGTATAATCTGACGAAAGATCCGGAAGGCCGATGCATCGCGGGCAGCAGTTCGGGTGGCATCTGTGCGTGGACGGTTTGTTGGGAGCGTCCGGATCAGTTCCGCAAGTGCTTTACCACAGTGGGCAGCTTTACGAACATCCGTGGGGGGAACAAGTATCCTGAACTGGTGAAGAACACGGAGAAGAAACCGATCCGTATCTTCCAGCAGGACGGTTCCAATGACATCGTGAACCAGTTCGGCTCCTGGCCGGAGGCGAACAAGGCGATGGCGGCAGCGCTGAAGGAGAAGGGGTATGACCACAAGTTTGTCTTTGGCGAAGGTGTGCATAGTGCGAATCATGGCACGCAACTGTTCCCGGAGGCGATGAAGTGGATGTGGCGGGACTATAAGAAATAAGGGCGGATTTGGCTGAATGGGAAAACTTGGAGCGCGTCGAATTTGAATAATTCGACGCGTTCTTTTTAGGACATATAGGACTTATGCGACATATATTGCTGGCGATTGCTTTGACGGTTTTGGGAGGTTTTCAGGTTTCGGCGGCTGAACTTAAGACCAAGAATGTGATCTATATCACGTTGGATGGATTGCGCTGGCAGGAGGTGTTCACGGGAGCGGAAGAGCAGTTGCTGACGAAGGAGAATGGCGGAGTGCGGGACACGAATGCGGTGCGACAGGCGTATTGGCGGGAGACGCCGGAAGCGCGGCGCGAGGCGTTGATGCCGTTTCTCTGGGGCGTGGTGGCCAAGCAGGGACAATTGCTCGGCAATACGAACAAGGGCAGTGCGGTGCGGGTGACGAATGGGATGAATTTCTCGTATCCGGGTTACAACGAGTTGCTATGCGGGTTTCCTGATCGACGGATCAACAGCAATGCGAAGCGGCTGAATCCGAATGTGACGATGCTGGAATGGCTGAACGGCAAGCCGGAGTTCAAGGGCAAGGTGGTGGCGTTCACGTGCTGGGATGTGTTCCCATATATCATCAATGTGGAGCGGAGCGGATTGCCGGTGTATGGGGATGTCGAATCGTTTCAGAAACTACCAGCCGGTGGAAATAATGATGTGTTGAAGCAGTTGGCGAGCGATACTGTGCCAGTGTTCAAGGGCGTGTTGCCGGATTCATTTGTGTATCACGCAGCGGTGGAGAACCTCAAGACGCAGAAGCCACGGCTGATGTATCTTTCATTTGGCGATACGGATGATTGGGCGCATGAGGGGCGGTATGATCTGGTGCTGGAATCGGCGCGGCTGGCAGATGGGATGATCCGCAAGTTGTGGGAGACAATCCAATCGCTGCCGGAGTATAAGGACAAGACGACGATTGTGATTGCGACGGATCATGGTCGTGGTGGCGGGAAGAGTGATTGGAAGAATCATGGCGCGGCGACGATCGGGGCGGATCATATCTGGCTGGGAGCTCTCGGGCCGGATACGCCGCCATTGGGTGAGCGGACGAATATCAGCAATGTAGGGCAGAACCAGATCGCGGCGACGGTAGCGGCGTTCTTGGGGAAGGATTATTGCGCAGAGGTGCCGCAGGCGGGTCGGGTAGTCGAAGAACTGATTAAGCGGAAATAGTTTACCACGGAGACACGGAGGGCTCAGAGAAGGGATTTTTAGAGCCACAGCCCCGACTAAAGCTGGGGTGAAATTAAACACGGATCACACGGATAGGGGAAGAAAAGTATGCGGATTCGATTCGAGGACGACGACGAGAACGAGGACGATTACGATGGGATAGATGGTTGGTTGGTTGGTCACTTTAGGCGGTAGTGGCCGGTGATGGTGAAGCCGAACAGGAGGTCTTCTTCTTGGGTGCCGGAGCCGATATTGTGGATGATGAGGGGAATGCCTTTTGAGCTCCGACGATCGGAGACGAGGCCGATGTGGGTGATACCGTTGCCGAGGTCCCAAGTGACGATGTCGCCGGGGAGATAATCAGCGGGCTTTTGGGTGATAGTCTGTGAATAGCCTTTGCGTTTGAAATAGGTCATCAGGTTGGGGACGCGGCGGTGGTCGATGTTTTTATCGGGCTTGGTGAGGCCCCATTTCTTTGGGTAAGCGGAGAAGTTCGCGCGCATGTCTTCGTGGACTTCTTTTTGGAGATCGAGGGATTGCTGGCGCAGGGCGCGGATGATGACATCGGTGCAGACGCCGGTTTCCTTGGGGACATCGCCGCCGGGGTAGCTCAGGGTGCGGTAGGCAGGGTCGTAGGATTTGGTGATGCCGATCTGGGAGCAGGCGGAGGTGACGAGTTTTTGGGCATTGATTTCGGCGAAGCAAAGTAGCGGGAACAGAAGCAGGAAACATCCAACACCGGTTGCACCGGTTGGCCAAAACATCGAACGCTGAACATCGAGAGAGGGAGCACCCCTCATCCTCAATCCTTCTCCCCTCCGAGGGGAGAAGGAGGATTGGACACGGCGAACGTCAGCAAACTCTGATATAAATTGAGAAAGCAGATGCTTCGGCGGCGGCGCGGTGAGGACACCGCGCCCTACCAGCTTGCGCAGATGTGACAGAGCTTTTGCGATCCATGGTCTATTCGCGTTTGGAGTCATACCAGATGTCCAGGTCTTGGCGGTGTTGGAGGCCCTTGGGACCTTTTGCACCGACTGTAAACAGGGTGCGGAGGAAATACCAGAGGGAGTAGGTGCGGGCTTTGCGTCCGGAGGTGAGGACGGTTCCAGCGAGGGTGATGCGACCTTGTTTTTTCAGGGCGGAGACGAAGATGGCGTCTTCGGCGGCGTAGTAGGTTTCGTTGAAGCCACCAGTGGCGATGAAGGCGGCGCGGGTGCAGAAGAGTGATGAGCCGCCGGGTTGTCTGAGGAGATGAATGCCGAGCCAGAAGATGGGGTAGCCGAAGTAGAACCATAGCGGGAGCGGTTTATCGAAAGCTGGGATGCCACCGCCACCAACTCGGCCTTTTTCCAAAGCCTTTAGGGCTGACTTGAGATAGCGTGGGTTGATGAGGGTGTCGGCGTCGATGAAGAAGAGGATGTCGCCTTGGGCGGCGCGTCCACCGGAGTTTCGAGTGGCGGCGATGTGGCGGTGGGTGACGTTAAGGACTTTGGCTCCGTGTTGCTCGGCAAGTTGGGCGGTGTCGTCCGTGGAGGCATCGTTTACGACGATGATTTCGTAGGGTTGATCCAATGATTGAGCGGATTGGCGGATGGCTTGTATGCAGGCGGCGATGGATCTCGCTTCATTGTGGGCGGGGATGATGAAGGAGAGCATGGTATGGATAGGGTAAAGCGGTGGTGGACACGCCGCAAGATGCGGCTTAACCCGCACACTAGGAAGCGTGCGCTACGAATGCTTGTGCGCGTCTCTTACAGCGATCGAATACCTGTCTTAACTGGTTTCTCGAAGCAGAGGCTGACGGGGTCGCCGATGTAGCGGCCGAAGGCGGGGATGCGGTGAAAGCCGTAGCGTTCGTAGAGGGCGATGGCTTCGGGCTGGCGGGTGCCGGTTTCGAGGCGGATGGTTTGGTAGCCCAGAACACCAGCGAGTTTTTCGAGTTCAGTCAGTATCGCGCGGCCAAGGCCAAGGCGGCGCGCTGAGGGTGAAACGTAGATGCGACGGAATTCGGCTGTGTTGGTATACAAGGGGCAGAGGGCACCGCACCCGACAGGGTGGCCATCGCGAGTGGCGAGGACGAAGGCATGGCGCGGTTGGAGGAGTTCAGCGGGATTGAAAGAGTCGGGTTCGCCTTCACCCATGTCAGCGTAGCGTTGAGCGATGTCGGCTGAGAATTCAGCGAGCAAACGGGTGGCGGTTTCGCTGAGCGGGTCGGCGGTTTGGATGGTGATGTTTGCAGGGGTGTTCAATGGATTGAAAATGAGAGGTTGATGGGGAGTTGGTCAAGCAGTGTGTTGTCGAGCGTATGCTGGGGAGACTGGACAGGCGGTGGCGCCTGTCCCACTACATGCAAGGCAACCGAGGGCGGCTGCTTCGTTGAAAATATTGGATGTGAAATGACGGGTTGTGGTGCATGTTGGGCGCGTGATCACACCGGTTGAATTCAAGATGTTGCTGCCATTGGTGGTGGCTTGGGCGGAGGAGCAGGAGGCTTTGATTTTGCGCGAAGGCGTTCCTTTGACGGAACGGTTGCTGGCGGATGCGCGAGCCATCGGGGTGAAGCACCCGGAGCGGGTGAGGTTGCGGGTGGTGGATGAGGTGCCGATGCCGATGGATGTGACATTGCAGGCGGCGGCTGAGGAGACGGGGTTGCTTTCACCGCTGACGGCTGGACTGACATTGCGTTATGGCATTTTCATCCGTGGCGATTGCTGGGGTGATCGGCGGTTGGTGGCGCATGAGCTGGTGCATACGATGCAGTATGAGCGGTTGGGCGGGTTCGCGCCGTTTCTGGAGAAGTATCTGATGGAGTGCCTGACGGTGGGGTATCCGAATGGGGAGATGGAACAGGAGGCGAGGAGGGTGGAGAGGAATTATGAGGGATGAAGCCGATTGCATCGGCGGGCCGATGATCGGGGAAACATTGAATATCCAACGCCCTACATCGAAAGAGGGAACCACAGAGATTTAGCCACAGATAATCACGGATCACACAGATTGGGAAAAGGATTGTCAATGGGCTTGGGCGTTTGAGCCATGTGGCTCTCTGGGGAATTTTTTGGCCCTGTGACTATAAATGTCACAGGGGGGATGGTAGAGTGGCGGGGAAGTTGAGAGGAATCGAGGGCGACGACGATTTAAGCATATGGGAATACCGGTCATAACGGTGGAGCAGATGAGGCGATGGGAGGCGGCGTCTTGGGAAGCGGGACGTCGAGAGGAGGAGGTCATCGCGCAGGTGGGAAAACTGCTGGCGCGTCGCGTGATGGAGCTGACGAAGCCGGGGGATGCGGTTTTTATTTTGGCGGGCAAGGGGAACAATGGGGCGGATGCTCGTGCGGTGGAACCGCATTTGATCGAGCGTCGGGTGTGGGTGTTGAAGGTGGTGGAGCCTTTACGAGCCTTGGACAAGATCAAGGAGTTGCTGAAGCGCGGACCGGCGCTAGTGATCGATGGGCTTTTTGGCATCGGATTGAATCGCGATCTTACGCCGGATTGGTGTGCGGTGATCGATGCGGTGAATGAATCCGGGTGTCGGGTGCTCTCGGTGGATACGCCATCGGGTCTAGATGCGCAGACGGGTGAGGTACGGGGAGCGGCGGTGAGAGCAGGTTGGACGATGACTTTGGGGGCACCGAAGGTGGGGTTGATCGAGGGGAAGGCGGCACCCTATGTGGGGCGGTTGGAGGTGGTGCCGGAGATCGGGTTGGTGGGGTGCGAAGAGGCGAGTGATTTGGAATGGATCACGAAGGAAGGTTTTTCAGGGTTTCCGCCGAAGCGTCCGGTGGAGGGACATAAGGGGACGTTCGGGCATGTGACGGTGTTGGGTGGGAGCTTGGGCTATCATGGAGCAGCGGTGCTGGCGGCGAGGGCGGCGCAACGTGCGATGCCCGGGTTGGTGACTTTGTGCGTGCCAGAGAGTGTGTATGTGACGGTGGCTTCGCAATTGCAGAGTGTGATGGTGCATCCGTGGCGGGCAGGGTGGACTCTGCCAGCTAGTAATACTGCGGTGGTGATTGGGCCGGGGATGGTGACGGAGGGGGTGCCGGAGGAGTTGCGGGAGTTTGCAATAGATATCTGGCGGACGTCTAAGTGCCCGGTGATTGTGGATGCGAGTGCTTTGGGGTGGTTGCCAACCGGTCCGGTGGATGGAGAGGCGACGCGGGTGATCACGCCGCATCCGGGTGAAGCCGCGAGGATGTTGAACTGGACGACGGGACAGGTGCAGGGGAAGCGAGGTGAGGCGTTGAAGGAGCTTTCGGCAAGGTGGGGAAGGGCATGGGTGGTGTTGAAGGGGCGACATACGCTGGTGGGGCGTGCGGCGGGAAAGGTTTTGGTGAACGGCTCGGGGAATGTGGGGCTGGCACAGGGCGGGAGCGGGGATGTTTTGGCCGGATATCTGGGGGGATTGCTGGCGCAGCCGAAATTACAGGAGGATGTCTTGAAAACTATTTCATACGGGGTTTGGCAGCATGGGGCGGCGGCGGATGCGCTGGCGGAGGAGAGGAAGATATGGAGTGTGGAGGAGGTATTGCCATGGATGGGCGCAATTTAACTGAGGGCACGGTATTTTAGGGTTTCAATCTGCCCGGAGATTTGCTATCAAAAGGAAAATCATGCGTAGAATCTTTAACCCAGTTTTGGCCGTCGTGATCGCGGTGGTGATGTTCGCATCATCGCTCGGCGCGGAGGTGGTGGTGGAAAATGGCCAGGTGAAACGGGGCAAGTTCAAGTTCAAGGACGGAACGGAGATATCCGCGGACGTGAGCAGCCCAAATCAAGTGGGTGTCCTTTTCCGATATACGGAAGGGGACATGGCGGGCAAGTTCACGAAGCGTTATAAATGGGAGGAGTTTTCGCAGGAGACGTTGAAGGATTTCTTGCAGGACAACCGGGTGAAGAATTTCGTGCAATTGCTGATCGAGATCAAGACGGAGGATCTGAACAATGTGCAGGACGAGGCGTTGCCCGAACGCAAATCACGCCCGCCAGTGGATGTGAAGCCGGTGCCCAAGGCGAAGCGTGAATTTGCGGATGCCAGCCTGTTTGGCGCGCTCTTTTCCGGGTCCGGCCTGATGCTTTTGCTGGCAGTATATGTGGCCAATCTCTATGCCGCGTATGAGGTGGCATTTTTCCGGAATTATCCATTCCCGATCGTGTGCGGTACGTCGGCTGTGCTGCCGGTGCTGGGTTTCGTGATATTCTTGTGCATGCCGACAAAGGAGAAAAAGTCGGCCGCAGATGAAGCTCATTTGCCGCAACCTGGTGATACGGCCGAGGCTCTGACGGCGGAAGAGCTGGAAGCAGTGGTGGAAGAAGTAGCACCAGTGATGGAGGCGGCCCCTGTGGTGGTGCAGATCCCGGCGACGCAGGTGTTCAAACGCGGTGAAGTGGCGATCAACCGCCGCTTTATCGAGACGAAGTTCGCACCGTTCTTCCGTGTGATCATCGGTGATAATGAGAAGGATTTGCGGCTCGTGGTGAAGTCTTCGAAAGGCGAGTTTGTGGGCAATCGCGTTAGCAAGGTGACCCAAACGGACATGAGCTTGCAGATCACGAATGAGAGCGGCGCTTCCATCGAAGAGACGTTCCCGATCGCGGACATCTTCGAGATCCAGATCCGGCATAAAGATGCGCCGGAGCAGTAAGCGGTGGATTTAATCTAGTATGAAGTACAAGACGATATTGCTCTTCGGTGCGCCCGGCGCGGGCAAGGGCACGCAAGGCAAGATTCTCGGGACCATCCCCAATTATTATCACTGCGCATGTGGTGATGTCTTCCGCAATCTGACCGTCAGCAGCGAGTTGGGTAAAATCTTTATCGAGTATTCCAGCAAGGGTTTGCTGGTGCCGGATGAACATACGGTGAATCTTTGGCGACGGAACATCGAAGGCAGCCGTCAGCTTGGCTACTTCGAGCCGACGACAGATACGCTGGTGCTGGATGGTATCCCTCGCAACGTCGCGCAGGCGGAGATGCTCAAAGACACGCTCGATGTGAAGGGCATCTTGTATCTCACCTGCCAGGACATGGAGAAGATGGTGCAGCGTTTGCAACGCCGCGCTCTTCGCGAGAACCGTCTGGATGATGCGAACTTGGATGTCATCCGCACGCGTCTGGCCACGTATGACAAGGAGACGAAGCCGGTGCTGGATTACTACGGTCCGCAACTGGTCCACAACATCGACTCCACGAATTCTCCCGTGCAGGTTCTGCGGTCCATCTTGGACATTTTGGTGAAACTTTAAGGCGCAATCGCGCAAGGTCGGTTTTCATACGCCCGGCTGGAAGGCCGGGCGTTGTTTTTGAATGAGTACGCGTTATCGCATCATTTTCATGGGCACGGCGGAGCTGGCATGCGCCAGCTTGAAGGCATTGCATGAGTCGCCGTTGTTTGAGGTCGTCTTGGTGGTAACCCAACCCGACAAGCCAAAGGGGCGCGATCTTAAGCTGCAACCCACGCCGGTTAAGGCTGCGGCAATGGAGTTGGGGCTGCCAGTGGAGCAACCACTGAAGGCGCGGGCGGCGGAGTTCGTTGAGCATCTCAAGACATTTGCGCCCGATCTTATCGTGGTGGCGGCGTATGGGCAGTTACTGCCGCAGAGCATTTTGGATCTGCCGAAGTATGGGTGCCTGAATGTTCACACCTCCATCCTGCCGAAGTATCGTGGTGCGGCGCCGATCCAGTGGGCCATCATCGATGGGGGAGCGGAAACAGGCGTGACGATCATGAAGATGGATGCAGGATTGGATACGGGCGACATCGTGACCATCTCCAAAACGCCGATCGCGCCGGAAGATAATACAGCCACCTTGCATGACCGGCTGGCGATTATAGGCGCGAAGGCGCTGATTGAGACGATTCCCGGCTACATCAATGGTGACATCAAGCCGCAGCCGCAACCGCCGGAAGGCAGCACTTATGCGCGGAAGATCACGAAAGATGATGGGCGCATGGATTGGGCGCAACCCGCGCGCGTGCTGTTCAACCGCATCCGTGGGCTCACGCCGTGGCCGGGGGCATTCACGTTTTTATCGCCAGAGAACAAACTGCGCCTGCTGAAGATTTGGCAGACGGAATTGGTCGTGGATGTGAGTGGTCAGCCGGGCAAGGTGTTGCAGGCGGACAAGACGGGAATCGTTGTTGCGTGTGGAGAAGGGGCGCTACGCATCACGTCATTGCAACGCGAAGGAGGACGCCGGATGACGGCGGCTGAGTTTTCAGCGGGGCAGGCAGTCAAAGTTGGGGATGTTTTTTACGGGGAATGATTTTTAGCAACAGATTGAATGCAGATGTACACAGATAAATTGCAAAAAATTGTCGCGTTGACATTGTTGGCCTTGTCAGCGATCCAAGTTTCAGCGGCACCAGCTCAGCCCAAGGCGGAGTATCGCGAGCATATCCCATATCTGGCGGCGACGATCTCATCGGATACGACTTCTTTAAAGGGTTTGGCCATCAAAGTGGGCACAACGAATGAGCCAGCGGCGATCTGTTTTGATACTGAACTGTTGCGTGTTTCTGCGGGATGGACGGGTGGTTTTGTGCAGGGCGTGAACATGATGTCGCGCGGGCAGTATCCGACGAATATCGGCAAGATCGTGTTCTCGAGTGATGCGATTCCGGGTTGGGTGGTGGATGGGAAATTTGGCGACCCGCGCAAAGACCCGCATGGGCCGTTGCCGAAGAGCGTAGCGCATTATCGGGGATTATATCTGAATGAATCAGTGCCGGTGATGGCTTACACCGTGGCGAATGCGGAAGTGCTGGAGCAGGTCAAAAGCACAGATAGTCTGTTCACTCGTACGCTGGAGGTATCGGCTCATACAGTTCCGTTTCATGTGTTAGTGGCGCGGGTGAAGGAGAAGCCGTCCATCACGCAGGCAGAAACGATGAAGCTGGCGGAATCAGGTTTTGATGTCTGGTGTGATGGCTTGGGTGTAGCCACGAAGTGGGAAGTGCGGGATGGTCATTTGTATCTGGTTTTGCCAGCAGCAAAAAACACACAGAATGTCTCTGTCAGTATTGGGAAAATTGAACAACGCGTGGCGGTCAAAGCCGTGACGTCCTTGAAGCCGCTGACACAGGGAGGACCTGCGCGTTGGCCGCAGACAGTCACAGTCAAAGGTCTGTCGGGCCTCAACAACAGTGCCTACACGGTGGATACTATTCCCGTCCCTTTCGAGAATTCCTATCAGGCGGACATGCTTTTGGCGGGTGTGGACTTTTTCAGTGATGGTCGCGCCGCTGTGTGTACGTTTCATGGCGATGTGTGGATCGTGTCCGGCCTGGACGACAAATTGCAGAATGTGACGTGGAAGCGTTACGCGGCGGGCATGTATCACGCACTCGGACTCAAGATCGTGAATGACACGGTGTATGTCTTAGGCCGCGATCAGATCACGCGCTTGCATGACTTGAACAAGGATGGTGAAGCGGATTTCTACGAAAACTTCAATAATGACATGCTCATCACGAAGAATTTCCATGAGTTCGCGCTCGATCTGCATACGGATGCGAAGGGAAATTTTTATTTCGCGAAAGCAGGTCCGGTGAACAATGGTGGACGCGGTTTCATGGAGATTTTGCCGCATCACGGCACGTTAATGCGTGTCTCGAAGGACGGTAGTAAATTGGATGTCGTCGCGACTGGTCTGCGTGCGCCTAATGGCATCGGCGTGGGACCGAATGGTGAGATCACCAGTGGCGATAACGAAGGTACCTGGACGCCGCGTTGCCGGTTGAACTGGATCAAGGAAGGCGGCTTCTACGGCGTGGTGGATCTGGCGCACAAGACGCCGTTGCCGACCGATTATGACCGTCCATTATGCTGGTTCCCGAAAGAAGTGGATAACTCCAGCGGCGGTCAGGTGTGGGTGACGAGTGATAAATGGGGACCGCTGAAGGGCGAGTTGCTGCACACAGCTTACGGCACTTGCTCGCTTTATCTCGTCTTGAAGGAAGAGGTGAACGGACTGATGCAGGGCGGGGTGGTGAAGCTGCCGTTGAGCTTTGAAAGCGGAATCATGCGGGCGCGATTCAGCCCCAAGGATGGGCAGCTTTATCTCGTGGGCATGAAGGGCTGGCAGACGAGCGCGGGCAAGAACGGTTGTTTTCAACGCGTTCGTTACACGGGCAAACCCTTGAACCTGCCGCGCCAGTTGCATGCGGTTAAAGGTGGACTGGTGATGGAGTTCAGTGACGCACTGGATAAAGAACTGGCCAACGACCTGGAAAACTATTCGCTCCGGCAGTGGAATTACGTGTGGTCAGCATCGTATGGTTCGCCTGAGGTTTCAGCGAGGAGCAGCACGGCTTTGAAGCCGGGTGACAAGGGTGGCACGGAATGGACGAAAGAGCAGATGATGATCAAAGAGCATGACACTCTCGTGATCAAATCGGCCAAGCTCTCCGCCGATGGCAAGACAGTGTTTTTGGAGATACCGGAATTGCATCCAGCCATGCAGGTGCATCTGCGCTACAATCTGGAGACGGCAGAAGGAGCCGTGCTAAGACAGGAGATTTTCCACACAATCCATCACTTGGGGGCGGCAAGAAATTAAGTGGACAGCAAAGGATTGTGAAACGACATTAGATGGGCAGCAAAAGCCCTAAAACAGCGGTATTGTATTCACAAAGGATAAGCGGGGAAACGAGGTGCTTATGATAAAAGATACGATCGCAAGAATCGAAGCCCAGATACAGAACTCGACGTCTCTCACCCCTGAGCGGCGCGAAGAGTTGAATGAATTGTTGGATACTTTGAAAGCTGAGGTCAATCAGTTGACCGATAGCGGCAAGAGTATTGTTTCCAGAACAGTCGAGACGGGTGATGCTCCTGAATTGCTGCAGAGTTCTCTGGATGATCTGACCCAGTCCGCTGCCAAATTCGAGAAATCCCATCCCCGACTGTTTCAGGCGGCGCAGTCCATCACGAATACACTGTCGAATATTGGGATTTGAGGAAATGACCAATGCCTAAATCCGAATGCCCAAGGAATGACAAATGTCCAATGACCCATTTGCGTCATTAGTCATTGCTCATTCCTTCGTCATTGATGCTTGGTCATTCGTCATTTTTTTTCAGGTCAGATCTTCTTCTTGTCAGCTACGCCTGCGAGATTGTCCGCAGACGTATCTTTTTCTTGTTTCACGCGACGGATGGTTTGCCTATGGTGCTGCGCTATCTGTTTTAGCTGTAAATGAAGAAGCCGTCTTTGCTGGTCATCTTTTTGACCGTTTTTATCGACCTCATCGGGTTTGGTGTGATCCTGCCGTTGTTGCCGCTGTATAGCGACAAATTAGGGGCGCATGGGCTCGTCATCGGTCTGATTTTTTCCTCCTACTCGTTCATGCAGTTCCTGTTCGCGCCTTCTTGGGGAAGGTTGTCGGACCGGATCGGGCGTCGGCCAGTTTTGCTGGTCAGTACTTTTGGTTCGGCTGCTTCTTACGCGATCTTTGCGGTCGGCTCGGGGATGGAAGGAAATGCAGCGTTGTGGGTGATCGCCCTGTCCCGTTTGTTTGCAGGCGTTTGTGGGGCGAACATTTCGGTGGCCCAAGCGTATATCGCCGACATCACTCCACCTGAAGATCGCTCGAAGCGGATGGGACTTATCGGCATGGCGTTCGGACTTGGCTTTGTGCTGGGACCGGCGCTGGGCGCATTCAGCCTGGCGAGCTTTGGTGTTTCGGGGCCAGGATGGGTGGCATCGGCTCTTTGCTTCGGCAATTTTCTGATGGCCTTGGCGCGTTTGCCGGAAAGCCGGAAACCGGACAGTGAGGCCGCTCCGCAACGCCCACGTTGGGCCCAGTGGTTGCATACCATGAATCAGCCCAAGGTGGGCATGCTCATCTGGCTGTTCTTCCTCGCGACGTTCGCCTTCACTTGTTTTGAAACGACCTTGGGATTGCTCATCAGCAAGACGTTCAATTTCAACGTGGGCAATCCGGATGACGAGAAGAAGATCGGCTACCTCTTTGCTTATTGCGGCATCATCGGTGCGATGGTGCAAGGCGGGGGCATCGGCCGGGCGGTGAAGAAAATGGGTGAGCCGCTGCTGGTGACGGTGAGCATGGTGCTGACCGCGTTGAGCCTGATAATGCTGCCGTTGGTGAAGACTTGGCCGCTGATGCTGTTCGCACTGGCGTTGTTGGCGATCGGTTCCAGCTTGGCCCGGGCGCCGATCTTCGGCCTGATCTCACGGCTGACTTCGGCGAATGAGCAAGGGGCGACGCTAGGTGTGGCGCAGAGCTTTGGCAGTCTGGCGCGCATTGTGGGGCCTATCTTCGCGGCGGGCCTGTTTCATTATGGTCCGGCCATTCCTTATCTGTCCTGCGCGTTCATCGCTTTGATTGCGGGATTGATCGCCTGGAAGAAGTTGCACGGCACTGTGCCCCTTCCTGAAGCGATGCCAACGAAGGTTTGATCGTCGAGTCATCCAGTGTCTGTGATACGCAACATCATCTTTGACTGGTCGGGCACATTGGTGAATGACCTGCCAGCGGTGTGGCAGGCGACGAATCATGTGTTCCGTCAGGCGGGTGTGGCGGAGATTTCTCTGGAAACATTCCGTGCAGAGTTCGTGCTGCCGTTCAAAGGTTTCTACGATCGATACGTGCCGCACATCTCCATCGCGCAACTGGAGTCATGGTATCACGCGCGATTCAATGAAGTGCAGGACTCTGTGGAGGAGCTGACACATGCGCGCGAATTCTTGGAGTTTTGCCGCAAGGAAAAGATACGAACGTTTGCGCTTAGTACGATTCATCCAGACCATTTCCGCGAGCAGACAAAGAAGAACGGTTTCGATAAGTATCTGGATCATCCTTACGTGGGCATTTGGGACAAGCGCACGCGTATCAAGGAGATCATCGCAGAACATGGGCTGAATCCATTGGAGACATTGTTCATCGGGGACATGCAGCATGATGTGGAGACGGCTCGCCATGGTGGCATCTGGTCTTGTGCGGTGCTGACGGGGTTCAATCGTTTGTCACAATTGCGGGAGAGCAAACCTGATCTGATCGTGGAGCATTTAGGCGAATTGCAAGGTTTGCTGAAACGAAATGATCTGAGGTTTGTCAAACAGTCAGAGCAAAAAACGGTTGGTCATATGCCCATTGCTACGGTCGGGGCCTTGATTTTCAATGATGCGGGCAAGGTGCTAATGGTGCGGACGCATAAGTGGTCGGATCTTTGGGGGATTCCCGGCGGTAAAATCAAATGGGGTGAGACCTCTGAGGAGGCTTTGAGACGGGAGTTGCTGGAAGAGACTAACCTGACAGTGGAAGACGTCCAGTTTGTATTGGTGCAGGACTGCATCCACTCCACTGAATTTTACCGGGATGCACACTTTATTTTGCTGAATTACACGTGTCGCAGCCGAGGGGCACAGATGGTGAGGTTGAATGAGGAGGCTGAAGAATGGCGCTGGGTAACATTAGCTGAAGCCATGAAATTGCCTTTGAACGTGCCGACTGTAAATTTTTTGAAAAAAGTGCAAAACTTTTGACGGACGGCAGTGTTAGCAACGTCGGGCAATAATTCCCAGGTCCTTTATCGCTGAGGTTTAGCACATGGACATCATTACTATCTCTGATTTGGTTGTATTCTATCATGTAGGCGTGCCTGATGATGAGCGGGCGAAACCCCAAAGGCTTTTGCTGACGGTGGAGATGGAGACAGACTTCACCACCTGCGCCAGCACGGATGACATAGAGAAGACGGTAGATTATTACTCAGTCTCGCGCCGTTTGCTCAAGATGGGGGAGGGGCGGAGCTGGAGATTGATCGAGGCGTTGGCGGTCGAGGTGGCGGAATCGCTTATACGTGATTACTCGCTGAAAGGGGTGACGGTGGAGGTGAAGAAATTTATTTTGCCGGAGACGCGGTATGTCTCAGTCAAGACGCACCGCACGCACGCCTAAGTATCGGCGCGGTGGAATCATTTCTTAGGCCACAGCTGGCTGAGTTTTTGGCGGATCTGGTCTGCTGTTGCCTTGTTCGACTTCAAAATGGAAGCCACGCCGGAAGCGGTGGCGGTGGCGGATGAAGTGCCGCTGATAACGTAATTTTTGCCGTTATAGGTGACGATGGAGGATCCTGGAGCCACGACATCTACGAACTCCCCATAGTTCGCATAGGAAGCGATCTCACCATTGCGGTTTGCAGCCGAGACGGCGATCACCTGGTTGTAGGCGGCCGGGTAAGTGGCGGAATCGGTGTGTTCGTTGCCAGCAGCGCCGAGGAAGAGGACGCCTTGAGCTGAACTGTTGGCAATCAAGGTTTCCAGATAACCCGCCGTGGTGGGGCTGCCCAGGCTCATGTTGATGATGGTCGCTCCATTCTTCACAGCGAGGTAGATACCGTTGGCGAGGTCGAAAGTGGAGGAGTTGGCGTTAGCGCCAAAAACGTCGACCGGAAGAATCTTGGTGGTGCTGGAGCCGCCCTCACTCGCGGCGGACATGGCCCGCAGGATGGTATCCGCCATGCTGGTGCCGTGGAGCAGGCCAGCCTTGAGATCAGGGGCACCGGCGGCATAGATGGCTTTTAGCAAAAAATCATTCATATTGCCGCTGAGCGGTTGGACAGCGGTGTCCACCAAACCGATGACGAGACCATTTCCTCCCGAGGCCGCAGTAGGATTAAGGGAGAAGGGCAGGGATGATGAAGTGCCGGCGACTACGGGTGAATCCGGGCGGGCGATGGTGTAATTGTATTCCACAGCTTTGACTTCGGGGAAGTTTGCCAGTTGAGTTTTGGCGAAATCCGCTTTTTCCTGGTCATCGAACCGGAGGCGGTAGAGACCCAACTCCGGTATGGCGCCGACCACCTTGGCCCCGTAACGGGCTGCGATGGAGTTGATATCCGTGCCAGGTTTCACGGAAACGATGAGTTCGTTACCGATACGGGTGATCTCCGCGGCCAGTTCTTCTTCCGTGATGGGCTTGATGGCGCGAATGGCGTTTTGCGCCTTAGTCTTAAAAATGAGGAGTTTGGTGGTTGAGTCTGGTTCGCGAACGACGGCGTAATTGATGCCCTGGAGCATCCGGCTGAGGGCTTCGCGCACCGTCTGATCCTGAAACTTGACGGACACGGTGATGTCACTGCCCGGCTCCACAAAGACCTGCCATTTACTGACTTTGGCGATCTCCTTCATCAGACGGTCCAGTTTCCAGTCATCGACTGAGGCAGATACCTTGTTTTCCGTTTCCTTCCAAACCAAAGGAGAGGGCGATTTGCTTTCCTTGCTGCTGGTGGGAGACACTGGGGCGGCAGCTGGGGGTGAAATTAGCACCGTGAAGAGGAGCAGGATGGCGATGACTTGGCGCATAATTTCAGTGACAATCTACTTTAGACTAAACCCCTTTGCCACCAAAAGGTTGCGCCCGAAGTGGCAGGTTTGTCCGTTGGGTGGGCAAATTCTAGCCGGGCGCGTTTCATGAGGTAATCCTTTGTACCATAAGGGCTTGGCGGGGGTGTGATCGGGTTGTTGAAGTGGTCGTTCCTGACTTTCGACTTGCTGTTTGTCAATACTTTTTGATAGAAAAACCAAACAATTATATGGCAGCCATCGGCCGATTTCAAAAGGGTGACGAAATCTTTTACGCAAAAGTTGTCGACGGAGAGCTGTTCCGTCTGAAGGGTGATGTCTTTGGTTCGCCCTCCTACTCGAAGAAGCCGATGCCATTTAAGGGCGTTAAAACCCTCACGCCCGTAGCACCTTCCAAGATCATCGCCGTAGGGCTGAACTACGCCGATCACGCTCGTGAGACGGGCAAGGCGCTGCCGAAAGAACCGCTTTTCTGGCTGAAGGCTCCGACCTCTTTGATTCCTGATGGGGCGAAGATCGAGGTGCCTTTTGCCAATCACCGCACGGATTTCGAATCCGAGCTGGCCATCGTTATCGGACGTCGCGTCCGCAACGTAACTCCGGCAGCGGCGGCACGTTACATCTTTGGTTATACTGCTGCCCAAGACATCAGCGATCGTACCATCCAGAATGCGGAAGGCGAGCGGACGCGCGCCAAGTCTTTCGACACATTTACGCCCCTTGGGCCATACGTGGAAACGAAAATCGACCCGCATGATCTGACCATCCAGCTTTTCCAAAACGGCCAATTGCGTCAGAACTCCAATACGAGCCAGTTGATCTTCAATTGCTTCGATCTGGTGAGCTTTATTTCCACGAATATGACCCTCCTTCCGGGTGACGTCATCCTGACGGGCACACCTAGCGGTGTGGGACCGATTGAGTCGGGGGATCGCTTGGAAGTGCGTATCCAAGGGCTCGCGCCGTTGGTGAACACCGTGAAATAGGCCTTGATTCCTCGGACTACGCAGTCGAGGTTGCTGCTGTGAAAGTGAAGAGTGCCAAAACGAAAACGAGTCCCAAGATCGATTGGGACAAACTTTCGGAAGAAATCCGTCAGGAAGGCAACAAATTGACGGACGAGGAACGCCGCAAGTATCGGGATCAAGCCCTTCGTATCATCTACAGTTCTGATGCAACGCCCCACGCTAGTCGCGGTTGATACGAATATTTTGTTGCGACTGGCAGGCGAAGATGACTCAACCATTGACGCTGTAGAGTTGCTCAAACGTCGCCTTAAGCCTGTGCAATTCCTCGTGCCGCACACGGCGATGGATGAATTGATGGCTAAGTCAGCCAAGGATAACCATCCGTTTCTTTCACAGCTTTCCCTTAAGGCATTGCGGCAACTTCGAAGCGATTGGGGTTTCTTTCCCCAAGTTTTGAATGCCGTTCAGGAGGCGATAGTAAATAATGCCGTCTTACGTTTGCGTGATAGTGGCTTGTTACCGTATGAAGAGCGGAACGATGCGCTTGTCATTGCCGAGTCCGCGGTCTTGAACTGCGTTCTGTTGGTAAGCAAAGACAGCCATTTGTTTGATATTGACCGTGAGCGATTGGCATTTCTGTTCCGGCAGTTGGATTTGCCGGTGCCGTTGATCGCATCGCCGGATGATTTGATTAAGAAGTTTTACCGTTGAATTGATTTTATATGCGCTGGACACAAGCACTGATACCGACTTTGAAAGAATCTCCGAGTGATGCGGAGATCACGTCCCATAAACTCCTGCTGCGTGCGGGCCTGATCCGCAAGCTGGCTGGCGGCCTCTACACGTTCATGCCGCTCGGTTTGCGTGTGTTGCGCAAGGTGGAGCAGATCGTGCGCGAAGAGATGGATCGCGCTGGTGCGCTTGAAGTTTTGATGCCCGCGTTGCAACCGCCGGAGATCTGGCAGGCGACCGGCCGTTATGAAACCGCTCGCGACGTGCTCTTCAAAGTTAAGGATCGCGCCCGCAAGGAATGGGTGCTCGGCCCGACGCATGAAGAAGTCATCACGACCCTGGCCGCAGGCGAGATCAGTTCCTATCGCCAGATGCCGAAGAATTTTTACCAGATCCAGGTGAAGTTCCGTGATGAGATCCGTCCGCGCTTCGGTCTGATGCGCGCGAAGGAGTTCATCATGAAGGACGCCTACAGTTTCGACGCGACGGATGAAGCAGCGCAAGCGAGCTACCAGAAGATGTATGACGCCTACACGCGCATCTTTGAGCGTTGCGGCATCCAGTCTTTCCCGGTGGAAGCGGATACTGGCGTGATCGGCGGCAAGTTCTCGCATGAGTTCATGGTTCCGGCTGAGACGGGTGAGAACGACGTGGTGTATTGCGAATCTGGCAAGTACGCCGCGAACATCGAGAAAGCTTCGAGCCAAGGACCTTTGGCCGCGACGCCGAAGGAATCCACTGGCGCTGCAGTTGAGAAATTCGCGACGCCAGGCGTGGTGACCATCGAGGCACTAGGCAAAGATCCTTACAACGTTGCCGCTCATCAGCAGATCAAGACGCTGATCTACATGGTGCAGAGCAAGCTGGTGATCGTGCTCTTGCGTGGTGATGACCAGTTGAACGAAGCGAAGTTCGCGGGGCTCATCGGCACGAACGAATATCGTCCCGCTACAGCGGATGACATCTTTGAAGCGATGGGTGCGCGTCCCGGCAGTCTCGGTGCTGTGAAGGCCGCGATGAAGTCCACCATGCCGGTTTACGCGGATGAAGTGTTACGCGGCAGCAAGGGCATGACCACGGGCGCGAATGAAGATGGCTTCCATTTCCGCCATGTGGAGATCGAACGCGACATCGAAGTGAATCATTGGGTGGATGTGCGCACGGTGAAGGTGGGCGAACTATGTGTCGCCACCGGTCAGCCGTTGAAGATTCGTCGCGCGATCGAAGTCGGTCACGTGTTCAAGCTGGGCACGAAGTATAGCGAGGCGTTGAACGCGAAGTATCTCGATGAAAATGGCGTGGCGAAGCCGTGCGTGATGGGTTGCTACGGCATCGGCGTGACGCGCACGATGCAGGCGATCATCGAGCAACGGAACGACAAAGACGGCATCCTCTGGCCGCTATCCGTCGCGCCGTATCAGGTGTGTATCACGCCGCTGGGTGTGGTTCCCGGCAGTCCTGTAATGGTGCTGGCAGAAGAACTCTACGCGCAACTTACGGCGAAGGGTGTCGAAGTCATCCTCGATGATCGCGATGATCGTCCGGGTGTGAAGTTCAAGGACGCTGACCTCGTGGGTTTCCCGATCCGCATCGGCATCGGCGAGAAATCGCTGGCGAAAGGCGAGATCGAAGTCAAGCCGCGCGGTGGTGCGGTGACTTTCGTGAAGCAGGAAGAAGCGCTCGCGAAGATTCTCGAGTTGGTGGGCAAGTAAGATCTATTTAGTCACGGATGGACACAGATCAACACAGATAGGGAAGATACGAATTGCACTGATTTTCACAAATTAAGCAGTTTTCAATTTGTGCTAATTCGTGAAATTCGTGTCACTTCCCAGTTTTCATCTGTGTTAATCTGTGTCCATCTGTGGTTTACTCTTTGTCTGAATGTTTGAGCTTTTAAAAACGGATACGACGTCTAAAGCGCGATTGGGGCGCATGACGACGACGCGTGGTGTGGTGGATACGCCGGTGTTCATGTCAGTGGGCACGCAGGCGAGCGTGAAGGCATTGGACCCGCGTGAGTTGATGGAGATGAATACCCAGATCATTCTGGGGAATACGTATCATCTCTCCATCCGTCCCGGCATGGACATCATGAAGCTGGCAGGTGGCCTGCATAAGTTCATGAATTGGAATCTGCCCATCCTTACGGACTCGGGCGGGTTTCAAGTGTTCAGTCTCGGAAAGATCCGCACGGTGCGGGAAGATGGTGTGGAGTTCCGTTCGCATCTGGATGGCTCGCCGATCTTCATGGGGCCGAAAGAGTCGATGGCCATCCAGCGTGAGTTGGGTTCGGACATCGCGATGGTGTTCGATGAATGCCCGCCGCATGACAAGCCGTATAACGAGATCAAAGCCGCAGTGGAGCGGACGATCCGTTGGGCGGAGGTGTGTCGGGTGCAGCCGCGAGCGGAAGGGCAGTTCTACTTCGGCATCGCTCAAGGGGCAGGGCATGCGGAGCTTCGCGAGAAGTGCGCTAAGGCGATTGTGGGCATGGATTTTGATGGTTATGCCATTGGTGGCGTGAGCGTGGGCGAGCCGGAGCCGGAGATGATGAAGGCCGTGGAATACACGGAACCGCATCTCCCGGCGAACAAGCCGCGCTACGCCATGGGTTTGGGAACTCCGGCGCAGTTGGTTGAATTAGTGGCGCGAGGGGTGGATATGTTCGATTGCGTGTTGCCCACCCGGGTGGCGCGGAATGGCACAGCATTCACATACAAGGGCACCATCAGCATCAAGGGTGGTTTTAACAAGGCGGACTTTGGGCCGATTGAAGAGGGGTGCGAGTGCTATGCCTGCCGGAATTTTACGCGGGCTTACCTGCGGCATCTGCTGAATGTGGAGGAAATCCTTGGTCTGCGTATGCTCAGTGTGCATAACACCTTTATGTTCCAACGGGTTATGGCGGATATTCGCAAGCATCTGGCTGCTGGCACGTTCGGGGAGTTCCGGGCGGAATTCATCAAGAATTACATCCCGACGGAGAAGGTTTTGGCGGCTCGGGAAGAGCATCTGCGTAAAACGGACACCGCCAGCCGGGGTGAGTAAAGCACTCAAAAGCGCGCTGAATTTTTAAAATCGGCAGGGAGGAAAGGCATTCTAGACTGAACTTTTGAGTGGGAAGCGGTGTTCCTTGGTCTAGGAAAGGCGTTACGATAACGAAAAACTTGAGCCAAATGACTTGCGTTGGCGACTTTGATACATAGAGTTATCGCTCTTATTTTGCACGTATGATTGAAACAGGAATGACATTTTTGCTCGCACAGGCCGCAGGTGGACAGTCGCAACAACCAGCTTGGGCCGGTTTGGTGCCGATGGTGCTGATGTTCGTGATCTTCTATTTCCTGTTGATCCGTCCGCAGCAGAAGAAGGCCAAGGAGCATGCGGAACTGCTGAAGACTTTGAAGCGTGGGGACAAAGTGGTGACGAACGGCGGCATCGTCGGCGTCATCATCACGGTGAAAGAGAAGCATGTGACTGTACGTTCGGAAGATTCGAAGTTTGAAGTCTTGCGTACGGCCATCGCGGAGATCACTGAGCGCGGCAGCAGCACCGGTCCAGAAGTCAAGGAAGCCTAATTTTTAGCCTTTAGAAAGTTCGCATGAATTCCAGTCATCTTTGGAAGTTATTGTTGGTCGTCTTTGTCGTGGCGTGGTCCGTGAACGAGATGAACCCGCCGACGAGCCGGAATCTGATCCAAGTTTTCGAAGAGAAGGCAGTCAACAATACGGATACCAATTTCACGGCCATCGTCGCTCAGGCGAAAAAGCTGGAAGCGGAGAATCCGACCCGGGTTTATGGCAGCTTGTGGGATGCGATCGGCACGAACGACATCGCTTCCTACTTTCCAACGTATGCCAAAGGCCAGACCACCAATGCCAAGCGCACGATCCTGAACCGTTTGCAGCGTGATGCATCGGGCCAGATCCGGTTGGGTCTCGACCTGCAAGGCGGCACCGCGTTCCTCGTGGGCGTGGATGTGGACGCTGCGGTGAACAATGCCCAACAGCAGGGCACCAATGCAGTCACGCTCAGTGAGATCGAACGGGCGCATCGCAAACAGGAAGCGCTTACCCAGGCGGTGGAAGTGCTCCGTAAGCGTGTGGACCGGTTCGGTGTGTCCGAGCCGATCATCCAGCCGCAGGGTGAGAAACGTATCCTGATACAGATGCCGGGTCTTTCCGAGGTGGATCGTGAAGCGGTCCGTGAGACGCTGCAAAAGGTGGCCCATCTGGAGTTCCGCATGGTGCATCGCGAGAGCGACCGTTATCTCCAGCAGGGTCTGGTGCCGCCGGGTTACGAGATCCTTCGTGAAGAAGTTTCCTTGCAGGACGGCACCAAAGGCAGCCGCGCTTATGTAGTAAGCAAGAAGGCTTCGGAAGGTCTGACGGGCAAGTATGTGCAGCGCGCCGGTGTGGCTTTGAACCCGATCACCTCCAAGCCGGAAATCCACCTTACTTTCGATGCCGAGGGTGCGACCAAGTTCGGCAATGTGACGAAGGCGCATGTGGGTGAGCAACTGGCCATTGTGCTGGATGGTGAGCTGTATTCTGCTCCAAACATCAATGAACCGATCTTGGGCGGCAACTGCCAGATCACGGGTAATTACGATTTGAAGGAGGCTTATCGCCTTGCCAATGCTTTGGAGAATCCGTTGGAAGCCCCGGTGGAGATCGAGGAGGAGCGTTCTGTGGACCCGTCATTGGGCAAAGACTCCATCGAAAGCGGCATCCGCGCTTCAATGTATGGTATCATTCTGGTGGCTGGATTCATGCTGGTGTATTATATGCTGGCGGGTTTGATCGCGAATATCGCCTTGATGCTTAACATCGTGATCCTGATTGGCGTGATGTGCTCGATCGATGCGACGTTCACGCTGCCGGGCATTGCGGGTATCGTGCTCACCATTGGTATGGCGGTGGATGCGAACGTGCTGATCTTCGAGCGTATGCGCGAGGAACTGGAGGCGGGGAAGGCATTGCGTGCGGCTCTGAAGGCAGGCTATGAAAAAGCTTTCAGCACGATTTTGGATGCGAACGTCACCACGTTGATCTCTTCCGTTTTGCTGATCTACTTCGGTACCGGTCCGGTGCAGGGCTTCGGTGTCACGCTCTCTATCGGTGTGGCGGTGAGCATGTTCACTGCATTGGTGGTGACGCGTCTGATCTTTGACTGGCTGATATACAAGAACGTGATCAGTTCACTGAAGATGTTCAAGCTCGTCGGCAAGACTAATTTCGACTTCCTGAAGCTGGCCAAGCCGGCGTTCATCCTGTCCTGGACGCTGGTGATCGTGGGTTCAGGGTATGGCCTGTATCGTGGGTCTCATGCTCTGGGCGTGGATTTCAAAGGTGGTGACAACGCCATCTTCGAATACACCCAGAAGGTGGAGCAGACGGAGATCCGTAATGTCCTGGAAAAGGCCGAACTGGGTGAATTCACGATCCAATATCAAAGCGGGGAGAAGGAGCGTCTGAGCATCCTGACGGAATTTGAAAAAGGGTCCAAGGTGGAAAGCATCCTGAAGAGTTCTTTCGAGAAGGCAGGCTTCAAGCTGGTGAGCCTGGACAAGGTCGGCCCGGCGGTGGGCATGGAGATCGTCAAATCGGCGGTCGTGGCCACGTTGCTTTCCTTGCTGGGCATCCTGGTCTATGTGGCATTGCGTTATGAGTTTTCCTTCGCCTTGGGTGCGGTGGTGGCGGTGCTTCACGACGTGTTCATGACGTTGGGCTGGTTCTTTCTCACGGACCGCCAGTTGAGCGCCACGATGGTGGCGGCCATCCTGACGATCATCGGTTTCTCGATCAACGATACCATCGTGATCTTTGACCGTATCCGCGAGCATCTGAAGATGGGTGCGCGCGGTTCGTTCAAAGAGATCATGAACAGCGCACTCAATGAGACTTTGAGCCGCACGATCATAACCTCCGGCACGGTGCTGCTCTCCACGGGCGCGCTTTATATCTGGGGTGGCGGTGTGATCAACGACTTCGCGTTCACGTTCCTGGTCGGCATCCTCACCGGCTGCTATTCCAGTATCTACATCGCGGCGGCGATCGTACTGTGGTATCATAAGGGCGAGAAGCCGAAGACCAGCGGTTCCGCAGTGGTGATGGACCGGGCGGTGGAGACGGTCGAGGTTCGTTAAAAGTCTGATGCTTGCGATCACGGAAATCACGGGCGGGCACTATGCCGGGTTCATCCTGGTGATCCTGTTCTTCCTCGCCCTTGACCTTGGGGTGTTCCACAAGGAAGCGCGGGTGGTGCGTTTCAAAGAAGCGCTGGGCTGGACGGCAGTGTGGTTTACGCTGTCCATGGCGTTTTCTGGTTATGTTTATCACCTGCGGGGGCGGGAGGAGGCTCTGCAATACATCACGGGTTATATCATCGAGTTGTCGCTTTCGATGGATAACGTCTTCGTGATCGCGCTGATTTTCGCTTACTTCCGGGTGCCGCTCGCCTATCAGCATCGGGTGCTGTTCTGGGGCATCCTTGGAGCGCTGGTGATGCGTGGCGTGATGATCGGGGTGGGTGCCGCCCTCATCAAGACGTTTGCGTGGACGTTGTATGTGTTCGGTGCGTTCCTGGTCTTCACTGGCATCAAGATGATGTTCGGTGATGACGAGGGCGTGGAGCCGGAGAAGAATCCGATCATCCGGCTGGTGAGGAAATTCTATCCGGTGGCCAAGGAGTTTGACGGACAGAAGTTCACGACCGAGATCGATGGCAAGAAGATACTGACTCCTCTGGCGCTGGTGCTGGTGATGGTGGAGACGACGGACCTGATCTTCGCAGTGGATTCCATCCCGGCAATCTTTGCGATCACGGACAAGCCGTTCATCGTTTTCACCTCGAACGTCTTTGCGATCCTCGGTTTGCGCTCGCTTTACTTCGTGCTGGCGGATGCCATCGGTATGTTCCGCTATTTGAAGGTCGGACTGTCGGTGGTGCTGGTGTTCATCGGCGTTAAGATGCTGGCCGATCCGCATGGCAAAACGCCAGAGTGGTATCAGTTCAAGATACCCATCACCATCTCTCTCGGTGTCATCGCGGGCATCATCATCGGATCCATCTTGCTCTCATTGCTTGTCTCGAAGAAGGAAGGAAAATTGCCGCCGGATGACCAGAAACCGGGTGCGCAGCCTTCGGCGGAAACGGACGAAGCCGCTGGCAAGGACAAGGGCAGCGGTCCTAAGTGACAGGAGCCTGACGTATGCACCGGCAGCCGTTATCCCAGAGTTTGGAGGCGTTGCTGGGGACAGCGGATGACAACGCGGTGCTGACTCTGAACGAGCTTATCGAGCGGACAGGCGGTCGTGGTATTTACCTCTTCCTCATCCTCATCAGTCTGCCGTTCATCACGCCGATTCCACTGCCGGGTTTCAGTCTGGTTGTCGGAGTGATCATCATCATCGCGGGCATGCGCATGGCTTTGGGACTGCCGCCGAAATTGCCCGGTTTCATCGGCAAGAAGGTCATCCCGGTGGAACGTCAGCGTAAGATCATCGCGGCGAGCATCAAGTGGGTGAAACGGATCGAGAAGATGGCGAAGCCACGCGGACGTGAGTGGATCGGGCACACGATATCGCTGCGGGCGAACGGGTTGCTGATCGCGTTTTTGGGCGTGTTGCTGGTTTTGCCTTTGCCGCTGCCATTCACCAATTCCGGTCCTGGGCTGGCGGTCATCTTCTTGTGCGTGAGCCTGATGGAGGAGGATGCGGTGCTGGTGTGGGTCGGTTATTTTCTTTCGGCGGCATCGGTGATTTATCTGCTGGCTTTATCCAAGGGAGCCGTGGAAATCTTTGAGAAATATTCGGATAACATCCGTCAATTTTTCGGATTTTAAGTAAGTGAAATCGTATCGCTGGTCATTTGCGCCCGTCCAACTGGAGCTGGCCCGTGTCTTGAGCCAGGGCCTGAAGGTCTCGCCGCTGCTTGCCCAATGCCTGTTGAACCGCGAGATATCGGAGGAGGCTGCCGCTGCTGAGTTTCTTGATCCCAAGTTGAAGAACTTGCGCGATCCGTTTTTGCTGCCGGACATGGCGAAGGCGGTGGAACGGCTTTACTCTGCGCGGAAGCAGGGTGAACTGGTCGTCATCTTCGGTGATTACGATGTGGACGGTGTGACTTCCACGACGTTATTGAGTGAATCGCTGACGGCATTGGGTTGGAAGGTGGAAACGTATCTGCCGCATCGCATGGAGGAGGGATACGGGCTAAGTCGCGATGGCGTGGAGAACTGCCTGAGGAAGTATCCGGCGAAGGTGTTGCTGGCGGTGGATTGCGGTTCTACGGCGGTAGAGACGATTCAGTGGTTGAACGAGCGGGCAGTGGATGTGTTGGTATTGGATCACCATCAGGTTTCTTCACCGGAACCGAAGGCGCTAGGGTTGGTGAACCCACAGCGCAGTGATGATAAACTGAGCCAGATGTTGTGCTCCGTGGGGTTGGTATTCAAACTTCTGCACGCGATCGTGAAACGTGGGCGTGAGCTGAATTTCGCAGAGATGGCCACGTATGATATCCGGCAATACCTGGATCTGGTGGCGCTAGGAACGGTAGCGGACTTGGTGCCGTTGCGAGGGGAGAATCGCGTGCTGGTCTCACAGGGGTTGAAGGCGTTGGGGGAGACGAAGCGGCCGGGGTTGATCGCGTTGAAGGAGGTAAGCCAGACGAGCGGGAATATCGGCGTGTATGAGGTGGGGTATCAACTGGCGCCGCGATTGAATGCGGCGGGGCGGTTGGAGAATGCGTCGCAGGCATTGGATTTGTTGCGCGCCAGATCGGTGGCGGAAGCGTTGCCTTTGGCGCGCGAGTTGGATGTGCGGAATCGGGAGCGGCAGGAGATCGAGAAGGGGATAGCGGAGTCGGCCATCGCAACGGTGCGCAGTCAGTTCCAGCCGGAGCGGGATTACGTGATCGTGCTGGGGGAGATGATGTGGCACATCGGCGTGGTGGGGATTGTGGCCTCGCGGGTGTTGAGGGAATTTTATCGACCCACAATCATTTTAGGCGGATCGGGTGAGGAGTGGCGTGGCTCGGGGCGGAGCATTGAGGGATTTGATCTGGCGGCGGCGTTGCGCTCGTGTGAGGACATCTTAGTGAAGCATGGCGGGCATGCGATGGCGGCGGGGTTGACGATCGTGCCATTGCAGGTGGAGGCGTTTCGCACACGTTTGAACGATCTGGCGCGCAAGACGATTTCAGCGGAATATCTGCAGCCACGGCTTTCGCTGGATGCAGAGATCACGCTGGGGCAGGTGGACATGGTGTTTCTGGATGCTTTGCAAAAGCTGGAGCCGATGGGACAAGGGAATGCTGCGGTGCAACTGGCGGCGCGGAATCTGCGGATGGTGGGGGAGCCGCGTCGCATGGGGAAGGAAGGGCAGCATGTGAAGTTTCAGGCAACGGATGGGGTGTCTGTGCGTGATGTGGTGTGGTGGGGCGTGGGGCAGGCGCCGATGCCGAAGGGTGTGTTTGATCTGGCGTTCGCGCCGCAGCGGAATGAATACAATGGGCGGACAACGATCCAGTTGAAGTTGCTGGATTGGAGAGAGGGAAAAGTTTAACCACAGATGAACACACAGATGTAAAACGGGCACCCCTCACCCCGGCCCTCTCCCCTCCGAGGGGAGAGGGTGGTAAATCGTTTGGCGTTATCAGTAGGTCTAGTAAATTTTAATTGTCAGCGCGGAGTGATGTCAGCGGCTACAGATTAAGGATTTTATGGTATCAGCAGTGATTGTGGCGGCGGGGCGCGGGACGCGCATGGGACCGAATGTGGACAAGCTGTTCCTTGAAGTGAACGGCAAGCCCATCATCGTACACACATGGCGGCAGTTCGATTCATGTGCGGCAGTGGATGAGATCGTGTTGGTGGTGCGGGAGGGGATGCAATCGGCGTTTGAAGAGTTGGCGGCGGATGAAGGTTTCAAGAAGCCGTATCGGTTGGTGCCGGGCGGGAAGGAACGACAGGATTCGGTGTGGAATGGCATCGTGGCGATTTCAGAGAAGGCGGAGATTGTGGCCATTCATGACGGGGCGCGGCCTTGTGTGACGTATGAACTTATCGCGGCGACTATTCAAGCGGCGCGTGAGACGGGTGCGGCGGTAGCGGCGCAACGGGTGGTGGATACGATGAAGGAATCCACGGATGGCAAGACCATCAGCGGGCACTTGGACCGGAGCCGGTTGTGGTCGGTGCAAACGCCGCAGACGTTTCAGGTGCCGGTCATCCGCAAAGCGTTATCACTGGTGAAGGAGAGGGGACTTTTGGTGACGGATGATACGGCGGCATGTGAATTGATTGGGCAGCCGGTGCGGTTGGTGGAGTGTGCGACGCCGAATGTGAAGGCTACGGCGCCATCGGATATTCCGTGGCTGGAGATACTCTTAAAGAAATGACGAATGACCAAATCCGCATGACGAAGGAACCGGTTGCACCGGAGGCCAGTAATGTCCAAGGAAGCATTTAGCCACGGATGGAACAGAATGACACAGATTTGGGATGGGGCTCGGAGGCATTTGGGCTTTAGTCATTCCTTGGTCATTCGGGCTTCGTCATGGGTCATTGCGAAGCTACGAAGCCTCGCTTGCTATTTTGGTTCATGGGTCTTAGTTTGCGCGTAGTACGCAGATAAGCGGTTATGAAGAAAAAAATCCTCTTCAGTACGGTGACCTTGGTGCTTGGGGTGAACCTGTTCCTCGGTGCGCAGATCTATTTCCACAGTGTGCAGGCGGCGGGCAAGGATGACCCGTACAGTCATTACGCGTTGCTGGCGAGGGTGATGGAGATGATCCGCAAGGATTATGTGGATGGGGAAAAGGTGTCTTATCAGGATCTGATGCATGGGGCGTTGCGCGGTATGGTGTCCACACTGGACCCGCACAGCGAGTTCATGGATGCGTCTAAGTTCAAGGATTTGCAGGATGACACGGAAGGCCAGTTCGGCGGGGTGGGCATCGTCATCCAATCCAAAAATGGTTTTCTGACGGTGGTGGCGCCGATCGAGGATACGCCGGGTTATGCGGCGGGCATTTTGTCTGGTGATCGAATCGTGGAGATCGGGGGCAAGAATGCGGAGAAGCTGCCCATCTCGGAGGCGGTGAAGCGTTTGCGTGGTGCTCCGGGCACGGAGGTGACGATCAAGGTGGCTCGAGAAGGCTGGGCAGAACCGAAAGAGATAAAGCTGGTGCGTGCGGAGATCAAGGTGGATACGGCGAAGGATCTGAGCGGCAAGCGGGAGTTCAAGCTGCTGGAGGATAACATCGGTTACGTACGCCTGACACAGTTCGGCGAGAAGACAGCGGATGAATTGAAGGCGGCTTTGGAGAAACAGCAGAAGGCGGGGATGAAGGCGCTCGTGCTGGACTTGCGGGCGAATCCGGGTGGCTTGCTCGACCAGGCAGTGAAGGTCTGCGAATTGTTCCTGCCGCGCGGCCAGCTGATTGTGACGACGGAGGGCCGCAATGAAGCGCAGAAGTCTTCTTATTCGGCGAAGGGGCCGGGAATTTACAAAGACATCCCCATGGTGGTGTTGGTGAATGGTGGCAGTGCGAGCGCCTCGGAAATCGTGGCGGGTTGCCTGCAAGACGTGAAGCGCGCGCATATCATGGGCGAGCAGTCGTTCGGCAAGGGTTCGGTGCAAAGCATCTTGCCGTTGCCGGATGATTCGGCGCTACGCCTGACGACGGCGAAGTATTACACGCCGAGCCATAAGACGATCCATGAGCACGGCATCACGCCGGATAGCATCGTACCGATGTCGCTGGAGGATGAGGTGAATCTGGCGCGTTTGCGTTCCCCCGGTGGTGCGGAGATGTTGGAGGGTGAGGACAAGGAAAAGGTTCTCGGAACGAAGGATGTGCAATTGGAACGGGCGATGGATTTGCTGAAGGGGATTCTGCTCTACACGGGGCAGGATGCGAAGAAGGCGGCGAAGAAGGGTTAGTGGAAGAGTTGATGGTGGATAGTAGATGGTGGGGATGAACATCGAACTCTCGAGGTTGCGGGCTGGACGCTGGCTTTCTGCCGTCATAACGTGCGGCACGCATGCAGGATGATGTGACGGTGCCGAAGCGGTTTTTCAAAGGTTGGGCGATACCCGGACCGGATGTACCGCGTACGGATGTGCCCGAGGTGGAAGAAGGAGAAACCTTGGATGCCATCAGCGGGCAGTTCCGGTTGTTCCAACTGGAGAAGGGGCATCGCTACAGCACGGATGATGTGCTGACTGCGTGGTATGGGACGAGCTGGTGCCCGACGGCGCATCGGGTGCTGGATCTGGGCAGCGGTATCGGTTCGGTGGGCATGATCGCGGCGTGGCGATTGCCGGGGGCGAAGTTTGTAACGATCGAGGCACAGGAGGAGAGTGTGCGGCTGGCGGGGAAGTCGGCGAGGTATAACGGGCTGACGGAGCGTTATGAGATCCGGCAGGGGGATTTCCGTGAAGCGGGGATTTTGCGCGAGGATGACGTGTTTGATCTGGTGCTGGGCAGTCCGCCATATTTTCCCCTGGAAGCAGGTGTGCTGGGGGATCATCCGCAGAAGATCGCCTGCCGCTTCGAGACGCGTGGAGATATTTTAAGCTATTGCCAGGCGGCGTCACCGCGGCTGGCGCCGGGTGGTGTGTTCGCGTGCGTGTTTCCGGTGAAGCCGGAGGCGCAGAAGCAACGAGTGTTCGAGGCGGCGAAGGAAGCAGGGATGAGTGTGGTGCGCTGGCGGCCAGTTGTATTGCGGGAAGGAGAGGTGCCGTTACTGGGTGTGTTCATCCTCATGCGTGCGGAACATCTGCCGGAGGATATGCGGGGGCAGACATGGGAGGAGCCTCCGTTGATCATCCGCAAGACGGATGGGGCGGTGCATCCGGAATATAAAGCGGTGAAAATGGCGTTCGGTTTCCCCCCCTGATATGAGCGCCGAGGCCAAGCCCCCCTCTGCCGAGTTGTCTCCCTTGATGACCCGTCTTGTGCGGGCGGCTTCGTGGACATTGGCCGGAGCGGTAGGAAGCCAGGTGCTGGGGTTTGCGGGCGGTCTGCTCACGGCGCGGTTGCTGGGGAATGAAAGTTTTGGCCAGCTTTCGGCGGTGCGCGGTTTGCTGCTGGCCTTCGGTATTTTTTCAGGTGCGGGGCTGGGGCTGGCGGCGGTGCGGTATGTGGCGGAGTTTCGGGATAGTGATCCGGCGCGGATGGCGGGGCGCATCCAGTTTTTACAGCGGCTCTCGTGGATGTGTGCAGGGGTGACGGCGGTGATCGCCGCGTGTCTCACGCCTTGGATGTCAGACGGCTGGCTGGGCGAGGGGAGTTTGCGGAACGTTTTGTGGCTGGGGTGCCCATTGGTTTTATTCAACGGCCTTTCCGCGATCCAGAACGGGATTCTGGGGGGCTTGGAAAAATTCAAGGCGATCGCGCGCGGGATGGCGGTGGAAGCCACGGGCAATTTATTGGGCGTGGTCTTCGGCGCCAAAGTGGCCGGGATGGGGGGAGCCGTGGGAGGAGCGTGCGTGGCGGGTGGGGTGGCGTGGGTTTACCGGCGCCATCTGTTGCGTCAGGAGGGGATCAGATTGCAGGCGGCAGAAAAGCGGAATTTCGATAAAGGCTGGCTGCTGCATGAGGCGATGCCGTTCATCATTGCGGGGACGCTCTCGCAGCCGTTCGAGTGGTTTGCGCGGCTTTCGCTGGTGCGGCAGCCGGAAGGTTTTGTGCAATTGGGATATTTCAGCGCGGCTTTCACATGCGCGCAGGTGATCGCGTTTTTGCCCCGTCAATTCACGGTGCCAGGAGTGGCATTGCTGGCGGGATTGGCGAAAGCGCAGGGGGCAGTCACGGCGGTGGAGGTGGTGCGGATGAATTTCAAGCTGCTGATGCTGCTTGCGTCCCTGGCGGCGATTCCCATGCTGCTGGCAGCGGACTTCATCCTGCGCCTGTTCGGTTTCACGGCGGGTGGTGATGTGCTGGTGGTGCTGGTGCTGGCGAATGTGGCGGGGGTGTGTTCCGGTTTTTTCCGCACGATCCTTTCTGCCTCCGGCAAGATCTGGTGGCAGTGCGGGCAAGTGCTGGTGTGGAGCGTGGTGCTGGTGCTAACATGGCTGGCGCTGGAAGAATACGGTGCGCTGGGACTGGCCTGTGCGTATCTGGCGGCGTTCGTGGTGGTGCTGTTCCCGCAAGGCCGCGCGGCACGGGTTTGCTTGCAGGAGAGCGGGAGGGAAGATGCGAAGGCGGGAGCGGGTAGCGAAACTAAATTGTGTGAGCGGTGAATTGCAAAAATTGAATCCACCTCCGTGGCATCTGCAGATGCTGGCGGCGGTCTTGCGCGGGACGCAGGGCTGGCCGTTGAGGGACCGTGTGGCGCAGCGGCTGGACCGGCGGCTGGCGGAGCAGGGCTGGGTGCTGGAGCATGAGAGTGATGGCTTGCGCTGCCATCTGGAGCTGGACGATACGGTGTGCCGGGGAACCTACATCGATGATGGTCATGAGGTGGAGACGGGATTTTATCTGAAGCATTTGATCAGGCCGGGCAACCGGTTGTGGGATGTGGGCGCGTGTCATGGTTTTGTGAGTTTGCGCATGGCGCAACTGGCGGGCGCAGCGGGGAGAGTGGATGCCTTTGAACCGGTGACGGCCAACCGTTTGCGGATGGAGAAGAATCTGAGACTTAATCCCGATTTGGCTGCACGCATCACGGTGCATCCTTACGCGCTCTCCCACGAAGCAGGCAGGGTGATGATGCAGCGGACGAGCGGAAGAAACCCGGGCGCCAGCCATATCGTGACGGAGAAACCGGCAGAGGACAAAGGCCGCGAGCGTGCCGGTGTGGCCGGGACGGAAATGGTGGAGACGAGAGCGGCCGAGGCGGTGTGGCAAGAGACTGGGGCAACCATGATACACGGAGTGAAGATCGATGTGGAGGGGCATGAGTTGCAGGTGCTGGCAGGGATGGGCGCGCTGGTGAAGGAGCAGCCGCCGCGCTGGTTCTTGATCGAAGTCAGGGACACTTTTTTGCGGGCAGCAGGCGGCAGCCGGGAAGAGGTGTTCGCCTGGTTTGCGGAGCGGGGTTATGTGGCGCAACGGCTCGTGCCGGGCAGGACGATGGTGCCAGACATGACCCCACGTGATGCGGCAGCGGTTTTGTTTTTGTACGGGGAGGAAGGGAAGTGAACGAGCCTGGTTTCAACCGCCCGATGGCGGAGGCGGATCTGGGCCGGTTGCAGGGCGAGGCCGAGGTGACGCGGTTGCGCGCACTGGTGGATGATTACACGGTGGCAAATCTGCCGGTGATGAACGGCAGCTTGAAATACAGCAACTTCAGTGAGGGACCGGAACGGCTCTTCACATTGAACCAGTATCGCCTGTGGGAGTATGTCTCGTTGTTGCAGCGGTTGCCGGAGCTGGGCGGCAAGGTGAGGTTTCTGGATGTGGGCGGAGCGGGCGCCGTGCTGGCGTATGCTCTGGCGGAGCGCGGTCATCAAGGAGTGGCGGTGGATCTGAATGCGGAACTGGTGGCGACGTGTGCGGAGGTGGCAAAAAAAAGAGGTCTCGCGCTGGAGGCGCTGGTGGGCGATGCGACGGGGGATCTGACAAAGGCGGGCGAAGGCTTTGATCTGGTGACGCTGGTTTCCGTGCTGGAGCACATCCCGGAGAATGAGTGGGTGAAGGTATTCGCGAACTGTGCGCGGGTGCTGCGGCCGGGCGGTTGGTTGTATCTGACGTTTGATTACGGGGATTACCGTACGGCACAGCCTTTTGGGGAGAGTGTGCGGGACATCGCGCCCGTATTGGCGGCGGTGAAGGCGGCGGGCTTGCGGATCAAGGGAAATGATCCGGGACGGTTGGGGGCGGAATGGCTGGAGCGCAAAGTGGCGCCGGGGCATGAGGTGTTCGGGCGACAATATTATCTGCACATGGGGCGGGCACCGGGGGTGATGAAGCGGTTGAAACGAGAGGTGAAGCGGGTGGTGGCTCCACTGCTGCAAACGCCGACACGGTTCGCGAAACATAATTTTTTCCGGATGCTGCTTGAAAAAAACTGAGGCCATCAGACCGCGCACAGTGCTGGTCGCGGATGCCGCCGGGCATATCCTGGAGCGGATCGCGCGGACGTGGTGTGTGCATGGGCGGGGCAGGGAGATGGAGGTGGTGCTTTCGGAGGAAGCATCGTTGCCGGATTGTTGCGGGCGTGGGGTGGAGGCGGGCGGGGTTCATTGGCTTGACCGGCGACGGGCGAGCAGGGCGGCGGCGGTGGCGCAGTGTCCGCAAGTGGTGACGATCTATCATCATCTGCCGGGGGAGGAAGCGGAGACCGGCAGGATGGCGAGAGATGTGGATGTGGTCACGGCGGGGTCTTTGCTTTGGCAGGAACGTTTGCAGAAGCTCACGGGGCAGCGGGTATGGCTGATGCCCCAAAGTGTGGATACGGAGTGGTTCCGCCCTGAGCCGGAGAAAAAATTGAAGCAACGAGAAGCTGGCTTGCCGGGAGAGGCGCTGGTGGTGGGGTTTGTCGGCAAGGCGGGAGCGAATGTAGCTGACCGTAAGGGGACGGATGTTTTTTTGCAGGTGATGATGGCGTGGGCACAGAAGAGGCCGACGGTGGTGGTGCTGACGGGGACGGGCTGGGAGGAGTTCGCGGTGAGGTTGCGCGGACACGGCATGCAGGTGGTGCGGAGGAGTTACGATGATTGCAATGCCACGCGGGAGGCTTACGGGCTGATGGATGTGTTGCTGGTGACGGCGCGGGAGGAGGGCGGACCGGCGACGGTGCTGGAGGCGATGGCGTGCGGGGTGCCAGTGGTGGCTTCACGGGTGGGGCATGTGCCAGAAGTCATCCGCGAGGGTGAGACGGGTTTTCTGGCCGGGGCGGGCGATGTGGGTGCTTACCTGACGGCTTTGGAGCGGTTGGTGCGGGAGGAGGGTTTGTCTGAGCGTTTACAACGGGAGGGGCGCGCTTTGATGGTGCGGGAACGGGATGACCGGGTATTGATCCCGCAGATCGATTTTGCAGGGATAGGGCGGGCGGCGCAGGAGCGGTTTGCGCAACGGAGTGAGGAGGAGTTGGGGTTGCGGCAGCAGCGTTTGCGGTGGTTGAGGTGGAGACAGAAACTGGCCGGTTGGATGCGGGGCAGCAGGGATTAAGGCGGATTTCGAACGCGCCCACGACAGAAGATGGTCAGGATTTCGGGTTGAAATGGGGCTGGGCGACAGTCTTTACTGGGGAGGTAGCCTGTTTGGTACCACTTTTGAAGTCGAGAGGAAGTAGTGTGGCCGGATGGGATCGTGCGTGGCTGGTTCTTGCGCGAGGGATGGGACGAATACCTGGATGAAACTTTCGGTGATCATGTCGGTTTATAATGGTGAACGCTATCTGGCGTCTGCCATCGACAGCATTCTGGGGCAAACTTTCCGAGATTTTGAATTCCTGATCGTAGATGATGGTTCAAAGGATGGGACGGCGGACTTGCTGGCGAAGTATGCGCGAGAAGATCCACGGGTACACGTGGTGACGCATGGGAAGAACAAGGGTTTGACGGCTTCGTTGAACGAATTGGTGCAGTTGGTGAAGGGGGAGTATCTGGCGCGGATGGATGCGGATGATGTGAGCCGGCCGGAACGGTTTGCGCGGCAGGTGGAGTGGCTGGACAATCACGCGGCTTGCGGGTTGGTGGGGAGCGCTTATACATTCATTGATCTGGAGGGAAGGGCGGGGATGACGTTCCGTTTCGAGAACGATCATCACTACTTGCAATGGTATCTGTGTTATCAGAATCCGCTGGCGCATCCGGCGGTGATGGGGCGGACAGCTTTGTTTCGTGCAGTGGGAGGTTATCGTGAGGAGTTCCGCTATGGGCAGGATTTTGATTTGTGGTGGCGCCTGAGTTTTACCACGCAACTGGCCTGCCTGCCGGAACCGCTGACGTTTGTAAGGCGGAATCCCACGGGCTTGAGCGGGGTGCATCAGCCTGAACAACTGGTGGCGAAGAGAAGGATTTTGACGGAAATGCTGCCGCGTCTGGGGATGAAGGACGTGGAGGAGGTTTTGCTGCGAGGTGCGCCGGGGGAATCCATCCGCAGGATTTATGCCTGCTTTTCCGGTAGGGAAGGGGTGTCCGAGAGAATCAAGGAGCTGATCCGGCGGGATTCCGCTGCCCGACTGGGGCTGATCTGGTTGCGCCATCCGTTTAAACGAGGTTCGGCAGAGGTTTTACGGGATTCCTTGGCTTATTGCCCAGCGGTCCTTTTGCGGGGTGTATTCCAGATGGCATCCAGATGGTGTGTCAGTAAAGTGGACAATCCGATAATTAGGTAACGGAGGGGGTGGTGTGAATATGGACATATTTTGCTCAGTGATAAGTTTTTGTCTATATTTCTTTGCAATTTTCACTGGATAAGGTGTCCTGTTTTTGTTTGTGCTTTCGGATTTTGTCTTGACCTTGGGCGGTCTGCTGATTACCACACACGAAGCTGGAGGGGCTGCCTGTCTGGGGCCTCTGGGTAACAGGCGCGTGTCAGAGGCTCTGGGCGGTTAAAATCTCAAACATTATGAGCAGTAACATGGGGTCATTGTGTCTGGTAGGAGCGGTGCGTTCCGCAAAGGAGTCTTCTTTTAATTTTTCCAATTCTTTTATGAAAAAAACTTTACTCACCTTGATGTTGGGCGTGCTGGTCGGTACGAGCGCGGCGACGGCAGCGACGGTGACGTGGCAGGGTGATGATTCGGCAGATTTTAATACTGGATCCAACTGGGATACCGGAAATCCGCCGGGTGTGGCGGATGATGCGGTGATACCGGCCTCGCCGGTCGGGCCGAATCTTGATCCGACGTCATCTGGTGCCATCAGTGTGTTGAGCATGAACATCGCGGCGGGGCGGACAGTGACGGCGACGGGGGGGAATGTCACGATCGGGGTGGGTGGTCTGACGGTGGCGGGGACGCTCTCGCATGCGAACCGGAGCCTGACGGTGAATGGGGCGACGGATATTCAGACGGGAGGTATTATAACCCGAACCTCGGGTGCGATCAATTTTGTAGGGGCACTTACAGTGGCGGGCACGTTGGAGGGCACGAGTGGTGGTACTACGGTGCGCAGCACGTGGACGCATACGGGTACTTTTACGGCTGGGACGGGAACTGTGACTTTTCAGGGCACTTCTGCTCAAGTGATTCCCGCCGTCAGTTTCAGTGGTGTGACGATCAATAATGCCTCTGGAGTGAGTTTGGATGCAGGGGTTGCGAATCCGTGGGTGCTAACGGGTACGCTGACATTGACGGCAGGTAACTTGAATCTTGGCGGGAGAAATTTATCGCTTGGTGGTGGCTTCACGGTGACCGGTGGCTCGATCACTGGTACGCCCAATGTGGAATTCACCGGTAGCGCGAATGCCACTTTTGGCGGCAGCGGCAGTTTGACGGTCAATGATGTCACCAGCAGCAGGACAGGTGGTACCATCACTTTGGGTGGTGATGTGACGGTGAATGGCAATGTCAATTTTGCCGGTGGCTCATTGAGCCAGGGTGCGGCGGGTCGCAATCTGATTGGTGCAGGTGGCGCATTCAGTTTTACCGGAGCAACGCTCACGATTTTTGAGAGTGGCACAACGCCTTTCAGCACGGCATTCACGGGTTTTGCGGCCAGCCCGACGGTCACGGCAACCGCGGGTGTCACTTACAACCAGGCGGGTTCTGCCACGGTAGATTTGACCTCTTTCAACAGCAACCTGACGGTGACGGGCGGTGGTTCGTTTGTGTTGGGTGCGAACACCACGGTGGGCACCACGCTGACCATCGGAACGACGGCGGCGACTTCATTGAATGCCAGCGGCTTCAATCTGAATGTGGGGACGACGATGACGGTGAATAACGGGACTTCATTCAACGCGGGCAGCGGAACGATTACGGCTGCCGCCATCACGCTGGCCGGGGCCGGTCCTGCTTTTGATGCGGATACCGCGGTGATCAATGTGGATGACATCACGCTGGCGGGTGGAGCCGGTGCTTTCAATGCAGATGGTTCCACGATCAATATCGCGGATGATTTCGGCGGCACGGCTGCGGCTTTTAGCGCTGGTACGGGCACGGTCAACTTCGTGGGTGGGGCGGCGAACGATCAGAACGTATTGCCCGGCATGAGCTTCAATAATTTCACGGTGAATGGTAACGCGACTGCGCGAGTGCTGGTTTCGGCGACGGGCACGGTGACGGTGAACGGGGCGCTGAATGTGACGTCCGGCATCTTGGACGTCAATACGGCCACGACGCGGAATTTCTCCGGTGCCACCACCAGCACGCTGACGGTGGGTGCCAATGGTACACTGCGTGTGCGTTCTACGGGAGCGACGCCGACCACGACGGATTATCAGAGCTTTGTGGCGATTGTGCGCGGTGCGGGCAGCACGGTGGAATATATGGCGGCGACCACGCTCGACCTGAGCAGCTTCCATCACCTGATCATCAACGGGGCGGGAACTTTCACGTTGGGAGCAGCCACCACGGTGCAGGGCAATCTGACGCGCAGCGCGGGTAACTTGGATACGGGCAATTTTAACCTGGATGTGGATGGCAACCTGCTGGTGGGGGCGGGCACTTTGACGGCGGGGACATCGACGATCAATGTGGGCGGGAACCTGACGGGTGCCTTCACGGGTACGAGCAGCACGGTGATCTTGGACGGCACGGGTGCGCAGTCCATCCAAGGTACGGCGAATTACGGCAGCATACAAATTTCGGCCAATAACCGGACGGTGACGCCCACGGTCTCATTGACGGCGGCGGGGACTTTTTCCGTGGGTGCCAATGCGACTTATGATTCGACCGGTTTCAGCCTCACAGTTGCGGGGGCAACGACCGTGGACGGCACGCTCAATATCCGGACGACGGGCGGAACGGTGAGTTTCTCCAGCCTGACGATCAATAGCGGCGGTTCGGTGGTCTCCAGTGGCAACCAAGCAGTGACGGTCACGGGTGCCCTGGCTATTTCGGGTACATACAACGGCACGGCGGGTGGCGCGATCACGGTGGATGGCGGAGTTACGATCAATACCACGGGAACGCTGACACTGGGCAGCCAGGTGCTTACAATCAATGGTTCTGATTTTACACGCAATGGTTCGGGTGCATTCACGGCTGGAACTTCTACCGTTACTTTTGGAACGGGTGACAGTGCGGTGACGGGAACTTTCACGGGTGCCAACTCATTCAGCAGCCTGACGTTGAGCAAGACGGCTGCAGGAAACACATTGACGGTCAATAACAACATCGCGGTTAGCGGTGTTCTGGCGGTCACGACGGGAACACTGATTCCCGGTGCGCAAACTGTCACGGTGACGGGCAATGTCACCAAGGGAACAAATGGTTCCATCACGCCGGGCACCAGCCTGTTTGTGTTCAACGGTTCGTCCCAGACGGTGGCAACATTGCTGACCTTCAATGATGTGGATGTGATTACGGGTTCCGGAGTGACGTTTGGGGCGATCACGGCAAATACGTTTGACATCGCCGCCACGACGGCGACGACGGTGAGCGTGGCGACGGGCGCGAACCTCGGGGCGGTCACGGTTGGTGACTTGGCCACGGTCACGGTCACAGGCACGGGTACGCTTACGGTCAGCAGCTTGAGCAATGATGGTGCCATCTCCTTCAACAGCACTGGCGGGCTGACGGCGACATCGGTTACACTGACCGGCAACGGTTCGCTTTCCACCACGTCCAGCGGTGCGTTTGTCATTCCAACACTGAATGTTCCCTCTGGTACAAGCCTGACACATGGCAGTGGTGCTTTCACGGTCAGCGGAACGGCGACCATCGGTGGTGCTTTCACCAAATCCTCTGGAGCTGTGTCGGTGGGAACCTTGGACTTGACGGCGAATGCGAATTACCAGCCGGGTTCGGGCAATGCGACCTATTCCACGGTGACGATTGCCAATACGGCAACTTACGATACGACCACAGGCACAGGAACGGTGGCGGTCAATGGCAACTTGACGATCGCCGGTTCGTTTGACGCAGCGGATGGCACGGGGACCTACACGGTGACTGGCAATGTGGAGTTGCAGAGCACGGGCAGCTTCACCATCGGCACGCGCACATTGGACATCGTGAACGGCAACTGGACCAAGGTAACGGGTAGCACGTTGACGGCGACTGGTTCGACCGTTTCCTTCACCGGCACTACGGCCAATACCGTTACCGGTATTACAACGTTCAATAACCTGACGTTGAATAAATCCAGCAACGGCCTGACGGTGTTTGATGACATCACGGTGGCCAACCTCGTGTTGACCGCAGGAACGCTGACGTTTGATACGGGCAATGCGGATGTGGAAACAGTGACGGTCAGCGGCAACATCACCCGCACGACCGGTTTGATCACGGCAGAGAATTCTAAATTCCTCTTCACTGGCACCGGCCAGACGGTTGCTTCTGGGCTGACCTTCTTTGATGTGGAAATCGCCAATGGAGCTTCGGTGGCGACCTTCGCAGCAACCACCATCACGGGAACGCTGACGACGACCGGAACGGGTTCGGTGAACTTCTCGGGGGATTCCAGCGTGGCGAACATCGTCAACAACGGCGCGATGAGCTTCAACACCAACGTGGATATCACCACGAGCGGCAATATCACGAACAGTGGTACCATGACGTTTGCGGGCGCGGGCACGATCAACATTGCGGGGAACTGGACCGGCAACGGTTTGGCGACGGGTGGCACGCCGACGGTGACGGTGAGCGGGAATGACTCCACGCTGGTAGGCAGTTACTATAACTTAGTGATCGCCAAAACAGCCGGACAGACAGCATCGGCGAATGGTGCGGTGACGGTGTTGAACACGCTGACTTTGACCTCTGGCACACTAGATATGAATGGCAACGGACTGACGCTGCAAGGTGTTGGCACAGCCGCAGTTATCAATGGTGCCGATGGCACGGTGTTCTTGGCTGATGGCGGCACGGTGACATTCAGCGGCTCAGGCACTGACAATGATATTGATCTGACGGCCGGTACGGTGACGTTCCACCATGTGGTGGTCAACAAGGGTACGGGCAATAAACTGGATGTGCAGACTGCGATCGCGGTGACGGGCGACCTGACGGTGACCTCCGGTATCTTGGACATCGACGCCCCGGTGACGGGAACTGCGGTGACGGGGAATGTTTCCATTGCGGGCAATGGACAAATTCTCCTTGGTACGCGCACGCTGGCAGTGGCTGGCACGAGCTTCACAGTGAATGGAACTTTCAGTTCAGGTGCCACGGGCACGTTGCTCTTGAATGGCAGCGACAATGTGGCATTCGGAGGCACGACGGATCCTATCACCTTGGGCAATTTGACAGTGAGCTTGGCTGATTCCACCGATACAGTGGATCTGGCGCAGAACATCACGGTGTCTGGTTCCATCAGCATCACGGAAGGTATCTTGGACGCCAGTGGCAATACGGTGGCGGTCACGGCGGACATCGCGGTGCAGACGGGCGGCCAGTTCACTGCGGGTACGACGACTACGGTGGGTGATGACATCCAGATGGATGGCGGCAGTTATCTGGCGGGTGCGGGAGCGACCTCCATCACCGATGACCTGCAATTGAATGGTGGTACATTCAATGCCGGTTCCGCCACGACGACGATCTCTGGTAGTATCACAGGTTCAACGGGTGGCGGTTTCACGAAGGGCAGCAGCACGGTGCGTTTCATTGGTGCAGGCACTGAAACGGTTATTGTCGATGTGATCTTTAACAATGTTTTAGTGGAGCGTTCGGCGACGTTGACGATTAACAACCTCGGCACATTCGATGTGGATGGCACACTGACGATCAATAACAACGCGGCGGCGACGACGGTGTCTGCCGGTGCGACTGATGTGACGGGCGCGGTGCTTATCACCTTGGGCCGGTTCGATACGAGCGGGACGACTACGATGGGATCTTCTCTGAACATCGTGGATGGCGAGTTTGAGAACTTGGAAGCGAATGTGACTGTCACCGGAGCAGTGACTGTGGGTGATACACTGGCAGCCGCTGCCTTGCTTGATTTGGGGTCGCAAACGTACAGCTTCGGCAGTCTGACGGTGGCTGTGACGGATGGCACGGTGACGCTGGCGAGCGGTTTCAACCTGAGCACGACGGGTGCGATGACGGTGAATGGAACTTTCGGTACGGTGAACGCCCAAGGCACGTTGACGGTGGGCGGTGCCTTCTCCATGGCGAGCACAGGCGTAGTATTCCTCGGTACGGGTGACCCGACGGTCACATTCAACGGCACGGTGACCATCCCCTCGGGAGCAAGCTGGACCTCGGATGTCACGAGCATCACCATGAACGGTGCGAGCTGGACGCAAGGGGCGCTCCTGACGGTGAATGCGACCTCGAGTGTGACATTCGGCGGAGGCATCGCACAGAACATCGTTTCCGGAACGTTCCCGAACTTGGTGATCAACAAATCGGCGAATGCGGCGACGCTCTCGAGTGCGACGATTGTGGTGTTGAACAATTTGACGCTGACGGCTCCGGCGGCGGGCTTGAATCTGAACACCCGTCAAATCCAGGTGGCAGGCAATATCTTGGGCACGGGCAATGTCATCACGGGGCCGACAGGTAACAGCCAGATCCGTTTCAACGGCACGGTTACACAGACGATGGTAAGCGGCATCACCGTCAGCCAGTTGGTGTTGGATGGTGTGGGAAACACAGTGCAGGTGCCTTCGGGCGGCATCACGGTGAACACTTCCATCACGGTGCAAAACAGCAGCACACTGGACCAGGTGGCGGCAGGGCGGACCATCTCGGGTGACGGCAGCACCAGCTTTGTAATGTCAACCACGGGCGCCACACTGCGGTTGTATGAGAATTTCAGCTCGATGTTCCCGACAGTAACGATTCCGGCCTCCGTGAGCGGCACGGTAGATTGGTTGGCAACGATTGGCGTGAACGTGGAACTCTTGAGCATGCGGAATGTCACCTTCGGCGGCACGGGTACCTATGCCCTGACGGCTGATACGACGGTGAACAGCGGTTCCGGTCTGGCACAGGTGACGGCGGGGGCCCGCCTGAACACGGGTTCGTTCAACCTGTTGGGAACGGGCACGTTCACTTTGAATGCCAACGGTACGCTGGGCATCGGCTCAGTGGACGGCATCACGGATTCGGGCGCCACGGGCAATATCCGGACGACAACGCGTAATTACAGCACTAACGGCATTTATTCCTACAACGGCAGTGCGTTGCAGGTAACGGGTAATGGTTTGCCGGGTGATGCCGGACAGCGGGTGTTGCGTCTTTCCATTGATAACGCCAGCGGTGTGGTGCTGAGCCAAAGCACCACGGCTTCCAACCTCACCTTCTCAGCGGGTCACTTCTTCACCAGCCCGGCGGGCTCGCCGATCGTGATGACGGTGACGAATGTGACGGGCAGCACTGGTGCACTTGCTCACGTGGTAGGCCAGTTGGCCAAGCCGTTCCCCACGGTGGTGAATGACCAGAGCTTTACCTTCCCCGTGGGTGATGGCACGAACTACACGCCGGTCATCGTCACGGACATCGACATCACGGGGCCGGGACGCTTGGTGGCTTCAGCCCGGACGAATTACGTCGGCTCGAGCGAGGCCAGCTATCCGCCAGCCGTGGTGAGCAGCCAGCAGGTGGCGGGTCTGAACAAGGACACGATCTTGAACCGCTCATGGACAATCGACTTCCTTGATGGATTTACGGGTGATTTCGATCCCCAGTTCGCCTTCTTGGATACTGATGTGACGGCTTTGACGGTCAACACGGAGGAAAGCAAGTTTGTCATCCGCCGTTACAACGAGGATGTGAACGGTCTGGGTGAACAATGGTTCGGCACGACATTTGGCGCCCGCGTGACGGGGGCTGTCCCGAGTGTGAGGGCAAATGAACTGGATAAAGCCGGTGACTTCATCGTCGGTGCCCAGGCTCCGGCCCAGTATACATTCAATCTGGGTGCGGGTGTGATCGGCTTCAAGACCAACGTGGTGAGCAACATCACGGTGGACATGGCGGATTATATCGGTGAACCGCTGGCGTTCGGCTTTGCCAACCGCAACTTGCAATTCGCTGTGGCTCCGGTGACTGGTGCTCTTGGCGGGTTAAAGCTGGATGTGATCTCGGGCGCAGGTTTCCAGGAATGTTACACCACAAACAACGTGAATTCGGGTATCACGATCAAGGCGTTGGGCACGGTGCCCGGCTCTTACACGGTGGGTGTGGTGGATAACCAGTCACCGGCTGGCGCAGGTGCCCAGACGGTGTTTATCGGCATCGGACCCACGGCGGCCAATGGCGGTTCGACGGCTGATTTCGACGGCAGTGGCATGTATGGCCTGACGCCCAACCTGTATAACTCCGGTTCATGGAACGGCTTCACTCCGGGTCAGACTGGACATGAGGCGGTGACGGTAGAGATGTGGTTCCGGGCGGATGCCGCCGGTGTGCTCTTGGATGAGCGCGGTGCCGCTGACCTGAAAGGTTTCCGCGATTCATGGATCGAGCTGGTTCAGGTTTCCCCGGGTGTGCTGGATGTGCGCTTGCGCGTGTGGAACTTGCCGACGTATCCGACCACGGGCCTTTCACTGGGCACGGTGGGCACGAACACATGGAACCATGTGGTGCTGCGTTATAGCGAGTCCGGCTCCGGCACGTTGGATGGTTTCTTGAATGGCGTGAAATCGGGCAGTTCAGTCACGGGTGATCGCACGACTCCGATCGAGAACGGTGCAAGTGGCATCTACTACGGTCTGGGCCTGGCGAACACGACGCACTTGGGCAGTGGTGCTGCTTACGATGGCAGCATGGACGAGGTGCGTATCTGGAACATCGCCCGCTCGGATGCGGAGATTTTGGCCAATTGGAACAAGACGGTGGATCCGCAATCGGCCAACTTGCTGGCTTACTATCGCTTCGAGGATGGTGTGGGCACCATCATGGCGGATGAGACGGCCAATGATAACTTCATCAGCGTGGTGGGTAACACGCCGGTGTGGGGTGCGTCTGGAGCCATGACCAACGCGGCTTCCCGGACGTTCACGATGCTGGATACTGAGGTGCTGACAATCGCCCTGAACGGGTATGACCCGGACAATACGGGGGCGATGTTCGCCCAGGTCCGCGGATTGACGGGTACCAACACAGTGGCCCAGTTGCAGCAGACCAACGGTATGGCGATCGGCAGCGGGTTCGTGACGGTCTCCAACCAGTTGGTGCATATCGACGGCCTCACTCCGGGTACCATGACCTTCGAGTATCGCGTGAACAACGGCATCGCGGTTTCGGCCTCGGTGACAATGACGGTGAATGTGCTGAGCGCTGCGAACGCGGTGCCCACGCTGACACCGACGACGGTGACGAAGACGGGCAATGAAGATTCGGCCATCACCATCAATTACAGTGATGTGATCTCTGGTTTGACGGGCATGAGTGTCTCGGACGGTGACGGCCCAAGCACGGTGGTGCTGGTGCTGCAGTCCGTATCTTCGGGCACGTTGCTGAAGGCGGGCAATCCGGTGACGAACTTTGTGACCACGCTGGCCACGGGCCAGAGCTTCACATGGACGCCGCCGATGAACTATACCGGCACGACAAACGCGTTCACGTTCAAGGCTTATGACGGCCAGAACTACTCAGTGACGGGTACGGCGCAGGTGATAGTCAGCCCGGTGGGGGATGCCCCGATCGCCCAGTTTGTGAGCACGGCGCTGGAGCTGAACGGTACGAACTATCTGTTCACCCCTAACCTCCGCAACAAGTTCACGGATGAGACAGTGACGTTGGAATTGTGGTTCCGTCCAAGCACGAACAGCCTGGGTAACTTGAACCCCGGTGTGCTGATCTCCGAACGCGGCCAGAACGGTCTCAACGGCTGGCGCGCCAGCCAGATCGAGTTGTTGCAAACGGGCGAGATCAAGGCACGCGCTTGGAACCTGACCTCGCTCTCGCTGGGGTATGTGCAAACCAACAACTGGAATCATGTGGTGGTCCGCTACAACAAGGCGACCAGCCGCACGGAAGGTTTCTTGAATGGTGTGAAGGCGGTCGGGTTCGTGCCGGGTGACCGCACGGCTCCATGGGAAGGCGGGGCAACTGGCGGCTTGTTCTACGACGTGGGTGCCATCAACAACTCCTCGGCCAACTTGGGCACGACGGCCTACTTCAAGGGACATGTGAACGAGTTCCGCATCTGGTCGGTGGCCCGTTCTGATTCCCAGATCACCAACAGCTACCCGGGCCAACCGATCAGTGCTGAAACCGGCTTGGTTGCTTGGTATCAACTGGATGATGCCTTGGTGGCAACGACGGCGGATGACTCCAGCAGCAATGGCTTCGATGCCTCACTGCTGGCTGGCACTGGCGGTACGGCAGCCAAGTTCGTAGAGGTGCCGGTGGAAGCGCAGATCGGAGGCGCGGATGTGCTCGTGAAGCTGGATGCTTATGATGTGGATACGGCGCAGACGGGTCTGACGTGGTATATCACGGAAGCTCCGGCACATGGCACGCTCTATCAGAACATCTTGGGCAGCTTGGGCTCCCAGATCAGTGCGCCGCCATCCACGGCTCTGCTGACTTACGCGTTGAGCGGTGGCAAGGTGTTCTACACACCACCGGCCTCAGGTGCATTCACTACGGATTCATTCAAGTTCCAAATCAGTGACGGTTCCCAACTGTCGGCTGAGATCACGGTGAATATCGTCTTTGGTGACGGTGTGGCGGTGATGAACTTCGTGGGTGGTTCCTCATCCACTTCCATGGGCAAAGGCAAGGCGCAGTTGAGTTCCGTCAGCTCTGGTGCTGCGGGTGTGCAGACATCCCGGTTCAGCCTGAGCAGCAGTGGTGCGACATCCTCTGGCGTGCTGTTCCCGCTTTCGGCGGTGATCACCGCGCCGGTTGAGGGTGGTGTGGGCCTGACGGGTGAGTCCTTGAACGTCACGGTTCAGACGGCGGGCGTGACGAGCCCAATGACCCGGGTGGACATCCTCGCCAATGGCGTCTGGATTGGCCAAGCCGTCCCGACCGGCGACGGTGTTTATGAACTCGCAATCGACGGTTTGGCAGCGGGTGATTACGAACTCACAGCCGTTGTCTCAGATGCAGCCAGCAGCGGTGGAGTGTCAGCTCCGGTGAACGTATCGGTTTACGATCTGAAGCCTGGCCAATAAGCGTTAAGCCGCAAAAATGATTGAATCATGGGGGGAAGCCAAACTTCCCCCCTTTTTCGTTTTCACGCGCGTTGCATGTTTGTAAGTTACCCATTGATGAGCGGTCAGCGTGCAGCATTTAACACTGAAGGCAGACGCAGTTTCCTGCTATGGGGGCTGGTGATGTTGATGGGGGTGGTGTTGCCGGTTGTGGGTGAAATATCCTCCCCACTGGTGTTTGATTGGAAGAAGGTAGCCAGCGTGTATGCCGGGCGCATCGACCAGTTGAGAGCGGTGACGACGGATACGGCAGGCAATACATATCTTGTAGGCGCTTCTGCCAGTGAAGTGCAGGGATTGAATCTGATCACCTTGAAACTGGGTCCAGCGGGGCAGGTGCTTTGGCAGGTTGAGTATGATGGCGAGGGTGGTGATGACATTCCAAACGCGGTGGTCGTCAGCCTGGATGGGGATGTCTATGTCACTGGCAGTTCGATCAATGGTGCGGGAAATACGGATATCGTGACCCTCCGTTACACAGAGGAAGGCAGTCCATCACCTTTCTGGTCTGATGATGGAGCGGGAGATGGCGTCAGACGTTATGATGGTGATGTAAGCGGTTTTGACAGCGGCTTGCAGGTGCTGGTGGATGCAAATGGTTCCGCGTATGTGGCTGCGGGTTCGGCAGGGCCGGGGACTTTTTCCGACATCCTTTTGCTAAAGTATAGTTTGAACGGGGTTCTTTTTTGGGAGGTCCGGTATGATGGCCCCGGTCATTTCACGGATACCCCCAAGAGCTTGAAGTTCACCGCCAGCGGCAATCTGCTGGTCTTGGGGGAATCCGCCGGGGATGGCACGGAGGCCGACTGGGTTTTACTGCAGCTTGATGTGAATGGGAATCCCGCATCGGCTTGGCCTGATGCGGGCTCTGGTTCCGGAGTGAGGCGTTATAACCACAGCGGCACCAGTTTCGATGTGCCTGCGGCCATGCAGAGCGACGGCAGTGGAGCAGTGTATGTGGCCGGGACGGTGACTACGAGCGGGGCAAAAGATATTGTGGTGGCAAAGTTCAATCCAGCAGGTGTGCTGGCCTGGGCTACAAGTTATAACGGAGAAGGCACTCGCAATGATGAAGCTGTGTCTTTGGTCCTGGATACCACTGGTGATGTGATCGTGGCGGGGAACACGGACAGGTCTGTTTCCGGATGGGACATGGTGCTGTTGCGGTTGACGGAGACGGGAAATTATTCCTCTGTCTGGGCTGATGAGGGTGATGGCGCGGGGGTGCGACGTCACGCCAGTGATGGTTCAGTTACAGATATGGCTACAGGGGTGGGCTTGGGTGCTGGCGGTTACTTATATCTGGGGGGATATTCCTTTGCCGCCGCCACGGCAGATGATGCTTGGGCATTGGTTTACCGGCGGGATGGGACTTTTCTGGGAGGCATCTCATTTGATGATGAAACGGGAGCGAGTGAACGGCCGATCCGTCTTTTGCTGGCGTCTGGTGACCGGCTGATCATGGCGGGCACGAGTTTTGGCAGTTCTGGAGAGGATGATCTTTTTGCGGTGAGTTTTGGGATCAAGCCGTTGCTGGATCTGGTCGCAGATCATGCTGTAGTGACCACCGGTAAAGCGCGGGTTTTCTCTCTCCCCATGGCGAATCCCTCTGCTTACACTTATCAATGGTTTCGTAATGGAGAAATCCTAGCAGGAGCGGATGAGCATATGCTGACTGTCTCTGTGCAAGGAGCGGGACAATCCGGAGAATATACGGTGACGGTGGGGAATGATTTTGGGTTGATGGAGTATGTGGCCGGTGAAATCACCCACTTGGCCACGAGTTGGACATCAGTGAGCGGGACTGAACTCAGGTTGACGGGCAAATCCGGCGCACGCTTGCTGGTGGATCATGCTGACAGCGTGACTGGGGGCATTATATGGTCGCCAGTAAATGACATCACGCTGGGTGCTGGCACCAGCATTGTCACGGATGCCGGGGCGAGCGGCTTGCCACGGCGATTTTACCGTGTCAGACGGGTAGCCAATGAATGAAGGATCAGGTGGCAATGGTGCTGCCGAGAACAGATTTGAGATGTCACTATGAGATGTTGTCGCGCTGGGTTTCTTTTTATTCTGGCATGCACGGCAGGTATCATGTCGCTTCTGGGCTTCCGGGTTGAAGCGGCACAATTGCCGGCGGATCTGGCTCCTTATTTCCAGCCACCGGCTGAATTCGCGGGGAGGCTGGGAAACTATCGTTCGCCGCTTAAGTTTTACGATGGCTCGGAAGTGAAGTCCGCGAAGGACTGGCCGAAGCGCCGCGCAGAGTTGTTGGCCAAGTGGCATGAGTTGATGGGACCATGGCCGGAGTTGCTCAGGGATCCGAAGCTGGAGATACTGAGCACGACCAACCGTGGTGATCTAATCCAGCACAAGGTGAGGGTGCAGTATTCGGCGAACCAGTTTCACGAGGGCTACCTGCTGAAGCCGCCTGGCAAAGGGAAATTTCCCGCTGTGCTGGTGCCTTTCTACGAGCCGGAAACGAGCGTGGGTCTGGCCGGAAAACCGTTGCGGGATTTTGCCTTGCAACTTAGCAAGCGCGGTTTTGTGACGCTCTCAATCGGTTCTCCCGGCGGCAGTGCGTTTGCCCCGGACATTGCCGGGGCGCAGTGCCAGCCGCTTTCATACCATGCGTATGTGGCGGCGAATTGTGCCAATGCCCTGGCGAATCTGCCCGAGGTGGATGCAAAACGCATCGGAGTCATGGGGCACTCTTATGGTGGCAAGTGGGCGATGTTCGCGGCCTGCCTCTATGACAAGTTCGCCTGCGGTGTGTGGTCCGATCCCGGGGTGGCTTTTGATGAGCAGCGCACAAGCGTGAATTATTGGGAACCATGGTATCTGGGAAAAGACCCGTCAGTGACCCGCAAACGTGGACTGCCTACAAAGGAGAATCCGCGTACGGGCGCTTATCAGGTGATGGTGAAGCAGGGGATGGACTTGCCGGAATTTCAGGCGCTCATGGCGCCGCGACCATTCTTTGTCTCCGGCGGTTCGGAAGATTTTCCGGCGCGATGGGTGGCGCTGAATCACGCTGCTTCCGTGTATAAACTGCTGGGAATCGAGAACGGTGTGGGAATGTCCAACCGGCCAAAGCATGATCCCACGGAAGAATCCAATGAGTTGGTTTACCGATTTTTTGAGCATCATCTGATGGGGCGCTAGACACACTGCCTCATCAGATGATGAAGGAAGGCGGCTTAACGCCAATAACCTTCGCGAAATTCCCAAGTGTTGCCGTTGCCGGTGCGTTGCCAGTGGCCGGGCACCCATTCGGATTTCGGGCGGGGCGGTTTCATCCAGCGGCCAGGCGTCCAGGTATAGCCGGTGCTGGAGTAGGCCCAGTAGCCGGAGATCCAAACATGTCCTGAACTCGGAGCGGGTGGCCGGGTTTCTGCGACGGGTTGAGGGGGAGCCTGCTGCACCTGATATACTACGGGAGTGGCCGTCGGTGACGGGGCGACGTAGACCGTGGGAGCAGGTTGTTGCACTACCACGGTGCGCGTGCGCCGGGCACAACCGGTGATGATGAGAGCGACCGCGAGGGTGGCCAGTGTCACAGGGAGTAATCTTTGCCATTTCATAGTAGGACTTTCTGCCGGACTGGGGATATGCATTCTTTGCTGCGTCCCAATCGATGAGGAGCGCGTGACCCGTCGCGGCTTATACTTCAATGTCTTGCAAGATGCGTGCTCCGGCTTGTGGGGGATTCTCCCCATGACCGCTTGCACGAGGCTCGACCAGTGAGGAGCGTCAGCATATTTTGAATGCGGTCTGTGAATGAAATTTAAATTCGACTGGTTTTTGACGGGATTGGTGGTGGCTGTTTTGCTCGCGTGGTTTTATCCTGAGCCAGGAGCGAAGGGCGGATGGCTGCATGCCGATCTGCTGAACAAGTGCGGCGTGGCGCTCATCTTCTTTCTACACGGCGTAGCGCTTTCTTTCGCTGCGTTGAAGGCAGGCACATTGCGCTGGCCGCTGCATCTGGCCGTGCAAAGCACCACGTACCTGATCTTCCCTGTGATCGGTTTCGCCATCTACTTTCTGCTGCGCGGCAGTGTGGATGAAAATCTGCGGCTTGGTTTCTTTTTTCTCTGTGCGTTGCCATCCACAGTATCTTCTTCCGTGGCGATGACGGCGGCGGCGCGAGGGAATGTGCCGACGGCGGTTTTCAATGCCACACTCTCGAGCCTCATCGGCGTGGTCGTTACGCCCTTGTGGATGGGGTTGGTGATGAAGACCACGGGGCAATCGTTGCCCATCGGGAAGGTGATCTTGGACCTCATCATGTGGCTGGTGCTGCCGCTGGTGTGCGGGCAGTTGTGCCGTCCTTGGCTGGGGGCGTTTGTACACAAGCACAAAAAGGGAGTGCATGTGGCGGATCGCATGACGATATTGATCCTGGTCTATACTTCTTTCGCCGAATCTACGAAGCAAGGAGTGTGGTCCGGGCAAGGAGTGCAGACGGTGGTGATGACGGTGGTCGGCAGTGCGGTGTTGTTCTCGCTGGTCATGTTCATCACGGGGAAGATCTGTGATCGCATGAAGTTTCCGATGGATGAGCGCATCACAGTGTTGTTTTGCGGGTCGAAGAAATCGTTGGCGGCGGGTGTACCGATGGCGCAATTGATCTTTGGTGCGCATCCGGCCTTGGGACTGCTGCTGCTGCCCATCATGGTGTATCACTCGGTGCAGTTGATCATCTGTGGATGGCTGGCGGGACGGTGGGCGGAAAGGAAGGACACTTGAATAGGCAAGACAGGGAGAAGCTCGTAAGTTTATTACGCCCCGCGAAACGCATCTTGATTTTCACGGGTGCGGGTGTTTCCACGGGCAGTGGCATTCCAGATTTTCGCGGGCCGAACGGGGTGTGGAAGAAGCGGCAGCCGGTTTATTATGATGACTTCATCCGGTCGGAGAAGGCACGTATCGAGCATTGGGATTTCAAGCTGGAGGGTTGGGAAGGTTTTCGAGATGCGCAGCCGAATGAAGCGCATCGGGCGATCGTAGAATTGGAGAAAGCAGGACGGCTGGAGATGCTAGTGACGCAGAATATCGATGGGCTTCATGCCAAGGCGGGAAATTCGGCGGAGAAGATCATCGAGCTGCACGGGACCAATCTGCTCATCGAATGTCTGACGTGTGATGAACGTACGGACCCGCAAGCGCATTACGATTTTTTTAAGCGGACGCGCAAGCCGCCCATGTGTCATTGCGGAGGCTTGCTCAAGCCAGCGACCATCAGCTTCGGGCAGAATTTGTGCGAAAGGGATATCGATCAGGCAAATCTTGCTGCGTGGCGCTGTGACCTGGTCATCGCCTTGGGATCATCGCTATCCGTATATCCGGCTGCTACGGTGCCGATGGTGGCGGCGCGTAATGGCGTGCCTTACGTCATCATCAATCAAGGGGTGACGGAGCATGACCATGCGCGGGAAGTGAGTCTGCGCATTGAGGGAGATGTGAGGGATTATCTGCCGCAGGCGGTGACTGAAATTGTTAGTTGATTTGTTTTTAGCCACTGCTTGGAGAGGCAGCCTACGTTGCTTATGGACGATGCCTTTCCCCTCATCCCGGCCTTCTCCCCTAGGAGAAGGAGTTAGCATTTACAGTGCAAGTGACAGGTTGATAGCTGTCCGGTTCGCGTCTCGGGATAGTCATAGACACGTAACGGAAACGTCACTGTGGAGGGGTTGTTCTGACATCATTCATCGTCCATGTTGCGCGGCCTTGTTCGCAAATTTTGCGCACAAGACTTGTTGTAACATGAAAATGAAATGTCGTATTGAAACCTCCCGTCGTAGTACACCCGCTGGCTTTACCCTTGTGGAATTGCTGGTGGTCATCGCCATCATCGCCATCCTCGCAGGCATGCTTTTGCCTGCCTTGAGCAAGGCGAAACAAAAAGCCGCCCAAACCTCCTGCATGAACACCATGAAGGGGCTCGGCACAGCCATGCACATGTATCTGGGCGATGCCCAGAATGAGATCCCGTATGCCCGCTTCACGATGAACGGTAACAAGGAAGGCCTTTGTTGGGATGACTTGCTGCAGCCTTATCTGGGTGGCACCGCGTCGCTGGAACAACTCAGCGGAAACTACTACACCAAGACAAACAACCACGCCTTGAAATGGGCACAGTGCCCGGCGGACAAAGTATCGCCCACATCAGCCAATGCGGTGCGTCGCAGCTATTCGCTGCCGCAGCATGCGGGACCGCGGGCGTTTGCACCGGCGTTTGATACCCTTATCTGGCCGCCCAGCCAGATCAGCCGCAGCGGTGTGGGCCTGTGCCTGCAACAAGGCGCCATTGAAGGCACCACCACCGGACCTAACGGCATGGGCGGAGCCACCTGGAAGGCAGATGCGAACCCGAACAGCATCAACAACACCGCCACCGCCACCACGGATGCGTGGAAGATCCGCGGTCAACGCGCCATCAGCGCAGCGCTGGTTACGGATACCGTGGCCACCTTTGCCATCGTGGAGCGCATCCATCCGGGCAATTACGCCGGGCAATCGTTCTACGGCGAGGTCCCGAACTCCGATTACCAGTTCGACAGCGGCAACGTGGCCCTCGGTTTCCCGAACGGCTCCCATCACGGTGCCGATTCCTACAACTACCTCATGATGGATGCCCATGTAGAATTCCTTGGCCGGAACTTCACCCTGGGCCAGACCAATCTGCTCACCAGCAAGCAGACCGGCATGTGGTCCATCACGGCGAAAGACTAGCAATAATTTGCCTCAACACTGGCAACGGGAGCCGACTCATACCCTGTCGGCTCCCATTTTCCATGTACAATTCTTTCACAAATCGTGCTTCACCTCATTCTTAAAATTCAGGTAAACAAAATGGCATCCGGCAACGTCTAATCAAGCGTTAGCCCAGTCGTCATCTATCCAAAAGGGACAGAACATGAACGGGCGGACGGATGACGGATGAAAAACAGTTTGAAGACATCGTTGCAGAAATCAGTGCTCCTGGCCGGGATTTTCGCCCTCGTCAGCACCTTTTTTTTAACCGAGGCATTCGCCTCAGGCGGAGGTGCCAAGCCCGCGGAAACCTTCAGCTGGGCCGCGTTCCTCGGGCCCTTTCACACCGTAGTGCTGCATCTGCCCATCGGCTTCATGACCATCGCCCTCGTCCTGGAAGCACTCCACTTCTTTCAACCCGCCGACCTCTTGCGGAAGGTCATCCGCCTTATCCTCGTCCTCACCGCCCTCACCGCGGCACTCGCTGCCGGGCTTGGCTGGATGCGCGGCCTGGGCGCGGATTACGATCCCGTCACCCTCGACCGCCACCGCTGGGCTGGCGTCGCCTTTGCCGTCGTCACCGGCATCACTGCCGCCCTCAGCTTCGCCCTTGGAAAGGCCCGGGCCATCCGCGGCCTCTACTTCGCCTTCATCGGCCTGTGCATGGGCGTGATGACCATCACCGGCCACCTCGGCGGCAATCTCACTCACGGCAGCACCTACCTCACGGAGAACGCGCCGGAGTTCATCAAGAAACTCGCCGGCGGCAAGAGCACGACGGCCATCGTGGAACCCCCGAAAGATGAGGCCACCAAGTATTATGTGGAACACATAAAACCCCTCTTTGAAGCCAAGTGCTTTTCCTGCCACGGCCCGGAGAAGCAGAAGGGCGATCTGCGGCTGGATGTGCGCGAAGCCGTCCTCAAAGGTGGCGATAGCGGAGAACCGGCGGTCAAGCTGGATGATCCCGCAGCCAGTTACCTGCTTCGCCTTGTGATGATGCCGCCGGACCACGATGATGTGATGCCGCCATCTGGCAAAGGCACCGTGAGCGAGGAAGAGATCATGAAGCTCATCCGCTGGATACGCGCCGGAGCCGTGTATCCGGAAGCCGTCCCCAGCGTGGCTACCAACGCCAGCGGAACTGCGGCGAGATAAGCTCTCTGCACTCGCTTGGCACGCCCAGGGGACCGGCGGCGATTTTAAGCTGAGCGAGCAATGGAGCCATCGGGCGGGAAGGGCTGGGAGCAACGTCCGAACTTCACTCCACCCTTCGACGCGAATTCCGCGAATTGGGGTAGGGTTTGGGCTGGACCAGAGGGAGGGGGTGGGGCATTAAACAGGGGCCAACCCGAGGAACACGGAATCACAACGGGGGCAATCACCAGATGTTTGAACAAGCTTTCAGGAATATTGACGACGCTCTCAGGAAAGAGGCGGGGTGTACCACAGAGCTAGACTATACGGAGCAGACGTCGTGGTTGCTGTTTTTGAAGTACCTGGATGGGTTGGAGCAGGACAAGGCGGATGAGGCCAAGATGGAAGGGAAGAGATACCAATTCATCTTGGATAAGGATTATCGTTGGGAGAGTTGGGCGGCTCCGAAGGACAAGGATGGGAAGATTGACCATAACAAGGCGCTGAGCGGGGATGACTTGACGGAGTTTGTGAACAGGAAACTGTTCCCCTATCTGCAAGGGTTCAAGGCTAAGGCGACGGGGTCGAATACGCTGGAGTACAAGATCGGGGAAATCTTTGGGGAGATTAAGAATCGCATTCAGAGCGGATACAATCTGCGGGACATCATTGATCATATTGATGAACTGCGGTTCCGCTCGCAGACGGAGAAACATGAGCTGAGCCATCTGTATGAGGCGAAGATCAAGAACATGGGGAATGCGGGGCGGAATGGCGGGGAGTATTACACGCCGCGTCCGCTCATCAGGGCGATGATTCAGGTGGTGAAGCCGAAGATTGGGGAGACGATCTATGACGGGGCGGTGGGTTCGGCGGGGTTCTTGTGCGAGGCGCATGATTACCTATCGCAAGGGAAGCTGACGACGAAGGATTTACAGACGTTGCAGACGCGGACGTTTTACGGGAAGGAGAAGAAGTCACTCGCGTATGTGATCGCCATCATGAACATGATTCTGCATGGGATTGAGGCACCGAATATCGTGCACACGAATACGCTGGCGGAGAATCTGGCGGATATTCAGGAGAAAGACCGGTATCATGTGGTGCTGGCGAATCCGCCGTTTGGCGGGAAGGAGCGGCCGGAGGTGCAGCAGAATTTCCCGATTCGCACGGGAGAGACGGCGTTTCTCTTCCTGCAACACTTTATCAAGATACTGAAGGCGGGCGGGCGCGGAGCCATTGTCATCAAGAACACGTTTCTTTCCAATTCCGACAATGCCTCGGTGAGTTTGCGGAAGCTGCTGTTGGAGAGTTGCAACCTATATACAGTGTTGGATTGCCCGGGGGGGACGTTCCAAGGAGCCGGGGTGAAGACGGTGGTGCTGTTCTTTGAGAAGGGCGCGCCGACGCGAAAGGTGTGGTTCTACCAGCTAGACCCGGGCCGCAGCTTGGGTAAGACGAACCCGCTGAATGACGATGACTTGGCGGAGTTTGTGAAACTGCAGAAGACGTTTACCGATTCTCCCAAGAGCTGGAGCTTGAATGTAAAAGATATTGATGCGGAAACGTATGACCTTTCGGTGAAGAACCCGAACGGAGGCGAAGAAGTGACGCATCGCAGCCCACAGGAGATTATGGAGGAGATTGCTGCCTTGGATATGGAAAGCGCGGAGGTGTTGGGAAAAATTAGGGGGCTGTTGAGATGAAGAAGGGGTGGCAACGGAAAAGATTGGATGAAGTATGCGAAATCAGCATGGGGCAAAGCCCTGATGGTGACAGCTACAACACGACTGGAGAAGGCGTGCCGCTCATCAATGGCCCGGTAGAGTTCAGTGATGAATCTTTTGGCGAGACAATTCGTTCCAAGTTCACCACTGAGCCCACGAAATTCTGTAAGAGAGGTGATCTTATCCTGTGTGTTCGAGGTTCGACGACTGGGCGAATGAACATAGCTGGCTTTGATGCTTGTATTGGACGTGGTGTGGCTGCCATCCGAGCTAAGGAATATCAGCCATGGATCAATCACTTCATCAATTCCAAGCGGGATGAGATTCATGGGAAAGGTACAGGAGCTACTTTCCCTAACGTTTCAGGCGCAACGTTAGCTGGCTTTGAATTGATCATGCCTCCGATTGATGAGCAGCGGCGGATTGTGGGGGTGTTGGATGAAGCGTTTGCCGGGTTGGCGACGGCCAAAGCCAACACCGAAAAGAACCTCCAAAACGCCCGCGCCATCTTTGAAAGCCACCTCCAATCCGTCTTCACCCAGCGCGGCAAAGGTTGGGTTCAATCAAAACTGGACGACGTATGCGGATTTCAGAACGGATTTGCATTTAAGAGCAACACTTTTAAGCCATCAGGTGTCCCGATTCTGCGTATTTCTAATATTCAAGATGGCCGAGTTGATACTGATAACAGGCTCGTTTTTTTTGACCCTAAAGACTACAAGGAGAATCTAGACAGATATCGGGTGGTTGAGAATGATCTGCTGATAGCGATGTCAGGTGCAACTACAGGAAAACTTGGATTCAACACCCAGAGAACAGTCTCTTATTTGAATCAACGGGTTGGAAAGTTTGAGCCGGGAGAAAAACTCAACAAGCGTTTTCTTTATCACTTTCTTTCCACAAAAGTTGAGGAGAATCTTCGTATTTCAGCAGGTGCAGCTCAGCCCAATTTAAGCACGGAACAAATCAAAGGATTTATGCTGCCGCTGCCAGCTATTGATGAACAAACACGCATCGTTGAAACGTTCGAAACTTTGCAGTCTAAAACCCAACGCCTCGAATCCATTTACCAGCAAAAGCTCGCCGCGTTGGAGGCCTTGAAAAAGTCGCTGCTGCATCAGGCTTTCGAAGGGAAGCTTTAAGATTGAAATTTTTCACCATGAATAAATCAACACCATTTTCACTGCGTATTTTTATTGTCGATGGTGATCCTGACGGGCTCCGTTTGGTGGACCGTAGCAATTGGATCGGCAAAGCAGTGATGTTTCCGCGCGCTCTTTATGCGAAAGTTCGTGATCGAGACGAGTTCCAGCAAACTGGAGTTTACCTGCTGATAGGACCGCGAGACAATGGTGATGGTGAAATGATATATATTGGTGAAGGTGATCCAGTGCGCCCGCGATTTGAGCAGCACTATGCCAAGAAGGATTTTTGGACGCGCGGGGTGTTCTTTGTGGCAGGACCTGGGCAGCTAAACAAAGCGCACGTTCAGTATTTAGAAGCGCGTTTAATTAAACGGGCTTTAGGAGCCAAGCGCACCCCTTTGGAGAATGGAAACCACCCTGCAGAACCGACTTTATCTGAGGCTGATCGAGCTGATATGGATGTGTTTTTGGATAATATCCTTGGAATGTTGCCAGTGCTTGGAATTGTAGCTTTTGAGCAGAGCCAGCAATCTTCGAGTGCAGATGTTATACTCTTGACTTGTAGTAAAAAGGGCATTTCTGCGTCTGGTTACGAAACGCCACAAGGTTTTGTAGTTAAAATTGGTTCTAAAGCTTCAATCGACGATTCGCCATCTTTAATGGAGAACTTTAGCTACGTCTGCGATTTACGTGTTGAATTGGTTAAGAATGGTGTTTTAGCTCGAGAAGGGAATTCATTGGTTTTCTCGCAAAACTACACATTTAATTCTCCTTCATTGGCGTCATCAATCGTGTTAGGACGTCCTTCGAATGGTCGCATTGAATGGAAAGACGTAAATGGTAGAACACTTCGGCAAATACAGGAGGCTCAAGCAAGTGCCTAAAATTCATTAAGGTTATGAACGAAGCCGAGACACGCGCCGAGTATATTGATCCCGCCTTGAAAGCGGCGGGTTGGGGCGTGGTGGAGGGCAGTCGTATCCGGCGCGAACACAAGATTGCGCCGGGGCGTATCGAAGGTCATGGGAAGAAGGGGAAGGAGATCATTGCGGATTATGTGCTGGAGTATCGGAATACGAAACTGGCGGTGATCGAGGCCAAGGCGTGGGATGAGGAACTGACGGAGGGTGTGGGGCAGGCGAAGGATTATGCGGGCAAGCTGGCGATCCGCTATACCTACGCGACGAACGGGCAGGGCATCTACGGCATAGATATGGAAACAGGAAGGGAAGGCATGGTAGCCGCCTATCCCACTCCCGATGAACTGTGGGCGATGACGTATGCCAAGGAGAATGCCTGGCGGGATCGCTTCAACGAGGTGCCGTATCCGAACAAGAGCGGAAGCTGGGACATCCGGTTCTACCAAGAGATCGCGGTCAAACGGGTGCTGGAGCGGATAGCAGATGGGCGGGATCGTATTCTGCTGACCTTGGCCACGGGCACCGGCAAAACCTCGATCGCATTTCAGATCGCGTGGAAACTTTTTCAAGCGCGTTGGAATCTGGGCGATGAGCCGTCGCGTCGGCCACGCATTCTTTTCCTCGCAGACCGGAATACGCTGGCGACCCAAGCCTATAATGATTTCACATCCTTTGCGGCTTTCGCGGATGATGCTCTGACACGGGTTAAGCCGGAGGAGATTCGGAAGAAGGGCAGTGTGCCGAAGAATGCGAGTGTGTTCTTTACGATTTTCCAGACGTTCATGAGTGGACCGCCGAAGGATGGGCAGCCATCGCCTTACTTTGGGGAGTATCCACCGGACTTTTTCGATTTCATCATCATTGATGAGTGTCATCGCGGTGGGGCTAATGACGAGAGCAGTTGGCGGGACATTCTCGAATATTTTTCACCCGCAGTGCAGCTCGGTCTGACAGCGACGCCGAAGCGGAAGGATAACGTGGATACCTACGCCTACTTCGGCGAACCGGTGTTCATCTACTCGCTGAAGGAAGGTATCAATGACGGGTTCCTGACGCCTTTCCGCGTGCGGCAAATCCAAACTACGCTGGATTACTACGTCTATACTTCCGATGACACGGTGGTGGAGGGGGAGATCGAGGGCGGGAAGATTTATGAAGAGGCGGATTTCAACAAGAGCATCGAAATCCGTGAGCGCGAGAAGAAGCGGGTGGAAATCTTCATGGGCGAGATCAACCAGAAGGAGAAGACGCTGGTATTCTGCGCGAATCAGGCGCACGCATTGCTCATCCGTGATCTGATCAACCAAGTGAAGATGAGCAAAGATCCGCTCTACTGCGTGCGGGTGACGGCGAATGATGGGGCGCTGGGTGACCAGTATTTGCGCGATTTTCAGGATAACGAGAAGACCATTCCGACTATCCTCACGACATCGCAGAAGCTTTCTACGGGGGTGGATGCGCGGAATGTGCGGAACATCGTGTTACTGCGACCGGTCAACTCGATGATCGAGTTCAAACAGATCATCGGGCGAGGCACGCGGCTGTATGACGGGAAGGAGTATTTCACGATCTATGATTTCGTGAAGGCGCATCAGCACTTCATGGACCCGGAATGGGATGGTGAGCCGGTGGACCCAGAGGTATGTGATGTGTGCGGCAAGTATCCGTGTGCCTGTGCGAAGCCGGAGAAGAAGCCGTGTCCCGAGTGCGGGCAGCAACCATGCGAGTGTCCGGCAGAAGCGTGTGAGGTGTGTGGGGCAACGCCATGCGTGTGCCAGAAGAAGAAGCCCAAAGTGAAGGTGAAGCTGGCGGATGGCAAGGAGCGGAGCATCCAGCACATGATGATGACGAGCTTTTGGCATCCAGATGGAACGCCGATGTCTTCCCAGCAGTTCATGGAAATGCTGTTCGGCAAGTTGCCGGACTTTTTCAAGAACGAGGATGAATTGCGCGAGCTGTGGAGTGCGCCGGATACGCGGGCGAAGTTATTGCAAGGGCTGGCGGAGAAAGGGTTCACACATGATGCGCTGGGGGAGATGCAAAAACTGATCGATGCGGAGAAGAGTGATCTCTTCGATGTGCTGCTGCATGTGGCCTACGCGCGGGCACCGATCACACGTGAGGAGAGAGCGGCGCGAGCGAAGGTATCCATCAGCTCGCACTTCGGTACGAAGCAACGGGTGTTCTTGGATTTTGTGTTGTCGCATTATGTGAGCATCGGCGTGGAGGAGTTGGATCAGGAGAAGCTGACGCCGTTGTTGAAGCTGAAGTATAGCGCGATATCGGATGCGATTGCGGAGCTCGGGAAACCAGAGGAGATCGGGAGAGCGTTCGCGGGGTTTCAGAGGTATCTTTACGAGAGGGCGGCGTAGGGGCCGGTTGCACCGGCGGGCCAAACCGGTTGCACCGGTGGGCCTATATGGGGGAGACGACGCGTCAAGCCGCGTTGGGCGGAAAGCGGAGTCAAGCCTCCGCACTCCAAAGGGGGAGACTGGACAGGCGATGGCGCCTGTCCCACTACGGTTAGAGGATCATCGCCTCGGTGGCTGCTTTTGGTGGAAAACCTCGGCACTTATGTGCAAGTGCCGAGGGTGGGTTGCGCCCGCGGGCATATATTTAGGAACGGGGAAGGTGTTTGTTAAAGGGGACGCGTCTTGGGGGGTGAGGGAAGGGGGAAAGGCAAGGTTTGGGCGGGACAGGGAGATGCATGGGCTCGAGAGGACTCTCGCCCTACCGGATTAGGTGACTTATGAAAGGTGGGTTTTGTGTAATTTGCTCATTATCAATCCATTAGAATTGTGAATAACTTTTTAAGTGAAAGTGATTGATTCTTGCGAGGTTTGTGAGAATGTTTTGGTGCTGGCAGAAGGGTTTTCGGCTGGCAAAGGAGTGCCAGTTGCACTGGCGGGCGATTAAAGGGAACGGGTAAATTCCAACGCTCAAAATCTCACAATAGAAGAAAGGGAATAGGTCTTATGGGGCTGATGTGACTAATGGGGATTAAGAAACGTCCAACGTCCAACTTGGAACGTTCAACGTTCAGAGAGGGGAAATGGGGAGCTGCTTAAAAGCGGAACTCTTACCTTACTGAGGTGAAATGATTAATGGATTCGATGGGGTGGATGAGAAGGTTCACGGGGGCGGGGGGTGGCCATTCTTGCGCGGAGGGGTGTTCACGACTTACTTTGAGTGCACATGAATGGTTGATGTTGGGCAATATCTGTCCAGCAAAGCGATGGTCGTTCGGGAAGGTTGTCGGTGGGAATAGAGTTATGAATACGAAACTTTTTGGAGAGCGCAGCACCCAGAATCCGCACGTGCTCGCGTTCGTGGAGGACGCGGTGAAGTTGTGCCAGCCGGATAGGGTCTTTTGGTGTGATGGCTCGGAGGGGGAGAAGGCGTATCTGCTGCAGGTGGCGGTGGAGGCGGGGGTGTTGATCCAATTGAACCAGGAGAAGTTGCCGGGGTGTTACTATCATCGCTCGCATCCGAATGACGTGGCGCGCGTGGAGCAGTGCACCTACATCTGCACGCCGAAGGCGGAGGACGCGGGGCCGACGAATAATTGGGCGGATCCGAAGACGATGTATGCGAAGCTGAACGGGTTGCTCGCCGGGTCGATGCGCGGTCGCACGCTGTATGTGGTGCCTTACCTGATGGGGCCGCTGGGTTCGCCGATGACGAAGGTGGGGATCGAGCTGACGGATTCCATCTACGTGGTGCTGAACATGCGCACGATGGCGCGCATGGGGGTGCAGGCTTACGAGCAATTGGGGATGGGGAGTGACTTCAATCGCGGCACGCATTGCACGTGCGATCTGGATCCGGAGAAGCGGTTCATCTGCCATTTCCCGCAGGATAACCAGATCATGTCGGTGGGCTCGGGTTACGGCGGCAATGCGTTGCTGGGGAAGAAATGCCTGGCATTGCGCATCGGGTCGTATCTGGGGCGGAACGAAGGTTGGCTGGCGGAACACATGTTGGTGCTGGGCGTGGAATCGCCGGAGGGCGAGAAGACGTGGGTGGCGGCGGCGTTCCCGAGCGCGTGCGGCAAGACTAACTTCGCGATGCTCATCCCACCGGAGCGTTATAAGGGGTGGAAGGTGTGGACGTTGGGCGATGACATCGCGTGGATGAAGCCGGGCCCGGACGGGAAGCTCTACGCGATCAATCCGGAGGCGGGCTACTTCGGCGTCGCGCCGGGGACGAATTTCAAGACGAACCCGAACGCGATGCGATCGATCCAAAAGGACACGATCTACACGAACGTGGCGCTCCTCCCGGACGGCGATGTGTGGTGGGAGGGCAAGGATGGTGAGCCGCCGAAGGAGTGCCTCGACTGGAAAGGCAACAAGTGGACGCCGGACTCGAAAGAGAAAGCGGCGCATCCGAACAGTCGTTTCACGGCACCAATGGCGAACAACCCGATGCTCGCCCCGGAAGCGAATGATCCGAACGGTGTGCCGGTGAGCGCGATCATCTTCGGTGGTCGCCGCGCAACGACGTTGCCGCTGGTGTTCCAGGCGTTCAATTGGGTACACGGAGTTTACATCGGCGCGACGATGGGTTCGGAAACGACTGCAGCCGCCGTAGGTGCGGTGGGACAGGTTCGCCGTGATCCGATGGCGATGTTGCCTTTCTGCGGTTACAACATGGGCGAGTATTTCTGCCACTGGTTGCGCATGCGGAAGCTGGTGAAGTATCCGCCGCGCGTCTTCCACGTGAACTGGTTCCGCAAGGATGGCGAGGGGAAGTTCCTGTGGCCGGGTTTCAGCGAGAACATGCGCGTGTTGAAGTGGATCATCGACCGTTGCCACGGTCGCGCCAATGCGAATGAGACGCCGCTGGGCTGGGTGCCGGGACCGGAATCGTTCGACCTGACGGGGATGAAGGATTTCGACATCGGCAATCTGGAGAAGGCGCAGGAGATCAATACGGAAGAGTGGCGGCGCGAGTTGATTTCACAGGATGAATTGTTCCTGAAGCTCTACTCGCATCTGCCGAAGGAGATGATCTTTCAGCGGGAGCTGCTGGTGTCGAGGTTGTAACGGAGCGCCGGCCTCCGGCCCGGCGAGAGGTTGAAGTGTCGAATGGTGGAAAAGGTTAGCCCTTCATCCATTCGCAGACTTCGTAGTGGTCGCCGTTCATGCCGAGCTGTTGATAGACTTGCTTGGCGCGGGTGTTGCGCTTGTCCACGTAGAGGCGCAGGCCAAAGACGTCGGCGCGTGATTCTGCGAGCGCTTTCACGTGGGCAAAGAGGTGCTTGAAGACGCCGCGACCGCGCGCCTCGGGAATGACATAGACGCTCTGGATCCACCAGATGTCGCCATTCCGCCAATCGCTCCACTCGCTGGTGATGAGCAGCGCGCCGAGGACGCGATCGCCCTCCGCGGCCACGTAGTAACGGCCACGCTGGGGTTGCTCGAAAACAGCGAGCACGCCCGGAGTGCATTTCAGAGGATCGAGGCGCAGTTGCTCCGTCTCCCACGCCATCGCGAGCTGGAATTCGGTGATGGCGGGAGCATCAGCAGGCACGGCGGCGCGGCATAGGATGGATTGGCTCACAGCGAGAGAGTAGCGGTGAAGAGACGCCGGGTGAAGCGCAGATGTAGATGTCTTTACGCTTGGCAGTAAAGGCAGACTGGCGAACGATGTGTGCTATTCTTACGTCATGAAGCAGTTTCGTCGTCATCGGACTTTTTCACTGCGATTACTGGCCGCGATTTTATTCGCAGGCCAATTGCTCTCCGTCACGCCCGCGCAAGCCGCTGAGACCGCGGAGAAAAAAGTCATCCTGCAAGAACGGAAGAAGTGGGTCTTCAAGGAAGACGGTGTGACCTTCAACAACGACTTCGCCGGAGCACGCGTGAACGAATGCACGCGCCTCGGTAAAGACGAGTATCGCATCCTCATCAAGCCCGAGAATGCACCGGTGAACAACAGCGCGTGGTATTCCTTCCAAGTGCAGGCGAAGGAAGCGAAGTCCATCACGGTGCACGTGATCTACGAGGGCGGGGGACATCGCTATCGCCCGAAGACCAGCACGGATGGTATGTCATGGGAACCGCTCGCGACGAATCTGTGGCAAGTCTCGCCGAAGCGCACGGAACTGACGCTGCAACTCAAGGTGGAAACGGAGCCGCTGTGGGTGTCCGGTCAGGAGATCATCACGCAGGAGACATTGAACGAGTGGTTCGATAACATCGTGATCCAGTCCTACATCACGCGCACGAACATCGGCAAATCCATGGCGAAACGGCCTATTGAAGCCTTCGAGATCAACGACGATGCGCCGCCGAATTACGTGTTCCTCATCAGCCGCCAGCATCCGCCCGAAGTGACTGGCCAACTCGGCCTCATGCGCTTCATCGAAGCGCTGACGATTGATAGCCCGCTAGGCCAAAAATTTCGCGAGCGCTTCCGCGTGTTCGTCGTGCCCATGGTGAATCCCGATGGCGTGTATGAAGGTCAATGGCGGCACAACCTCGGTGGTGTGGACCTGAACCGCGATTGGGTGAAGTTCGCGCAACCCGAGACGCAAGCGGTTCGTGACGCGATCGTGGAATGCTTGAAAGAAGAAGGCGCGAAGCCGTATCTGATGATCGATTTCCACTCCACGGATCAGGACATCTTTTATACGCAGCAAGAGGATGCGAAAATCTTCCCGCCGAAGTTCACAGATACCTGGCTCGCGCAGATCAAGGAACGCCTGCCAGACTATCAGCCGAATCGCAGTGGCGCTCACAATGTTGGGATGCCGACCTCGAAATTCTGGGGCCACGAACAATATGGCATCGCCGCGATCACGTTGGAATTCGGCGATAACACCGACCGCAGTTTCATCCGCGAACTAAGCCGCACCGCTGCGGAAGAGATGATGAAGCTTTTGATCGAAGCGGACAAGGTGCAGAACTCGCCCGCACCTTAGAGATGATCTGGAAAATCTCTTAATAAGGCGTCGCGACATTGCCGAGGCTGAGGATCTTCCAAATCTCATCCTGCGCCGCGTTGTTCGTAGGGCTGATGATGGTGCAGTTCGCCAGCGGCTTGTCGAAGTGTGTGCGTTCCATCCAAGCCACACTACCATCGCCGAAGAGTGTGTTCACACCTGTTACATGACGTGAATCTAAACGCTCGGGAAGTCCCGGCGTATCCGCCATGATCGCCACTTTGCTCAGGCGTTCCAGGCGCGGCCAGATGGGCGGACGATTCGTCGCACCCCAATCCACCACCGGCGTCGTCGCGTAACCGCCTTGCACATTCACCCCGTTCGTTCCCGGTGGCCAGGGGTTCTCCGAGGTTTGAAACTTCTGCGACGCCGCACGTTCAGCGGGGCAATAAAGTATCTTGGGAGTCTCCAGCATGTTCGCCGTGTAAAGCCGTCCGAAGATCACGAAATGATTCACCGTGCCGCTATAAACCATCGTGTTCCACTGCTTGCGCCCACCGCGATAACCCAGCGGCACCGCGCCATTATTATCCAGCGCGTAGAGATGCAGGATGCTGTTCATCTGCCGCAGGTTGTTCACGCAAGAAGTGCGTTGCGCCTTGGCCTTAGCCATGGAGAGAGCGGGCAGTAGCATGCTCGCAAGGATGGCGATGATCGCGATGACGACGAGCAGCTCGATCAGCGTGAAGCCGCGAGCTACCTGTCTTAACAGCTGACGTGTCGTCATCATCATTTCGTTTTAACATCCGGCAGGGCAAACGCCACGTAGGCATCGCCCTGATTTCCGCCCAGCTTACCCCCACCTGTGGCCGGGATGACAATATATTGTTTCCCATTCACCTCGTAAGTCGCCGGTGGCACATTGCCGCCGAAAGGCAGCTTCACGGACCAAAGCTCCGCGCCCGTATCTGCATCAAACGCACGAAGCTTCTCATCCCGCGTGCCACCGCAGAAGACCAGTCCACCCGCCGTCGCGATAGCACCTCCGAAGTTCTCCGTGCCCGTCTTCGCCATACCTTGCTTCGTGAGTTCAGGATATTCACCCAGCGGCACCTTCCAAAGAATCTTGCCCGTGTTCAGATCGATGCAATTCAACGAACCCCACGGCGGTTTCGAGGCCGGATAACCATCGGGATCGAGGAAGCGATTCCAGCCCGCTTGCACGTAACTAGGGCGCTCAGGCTTCACCGTGTTCGCGGGCAAGGGACGGTCGCGCAAGTACAGGAAATCGAGCAATGCCTTCTGCTCATCGCCGCTCATCGACGGAGCCATGGGCATCAAGCCGCGCCCTGTTTGCAAAAGCTCCACCACTTCCGCATCCTTCATCCGATGCCGCAATCCGCGCAGAGGCGGCGCGACACCGATGCCCATGCGATCATTCCCGTGACACTGAGCGCACGTCGCGCGATAGGTTTCTTCACCCTTGGTCGGTGTCGCCTTGGCGTCAAAAGGCGGCTCATCATTCACGATGAGATTCATCAACCACGGAATCTCGTTCGCACTCACGTAGAGGCGGCCCTTGGTCGGATCTGTGGCTGCACCTGTCCACTCCGCACCGCCATGCACACCGAAGAAAACAGTTACCTTGCGATCACTCAGTGGTTGAAACCAACCGTATTGCAGACTCTTCAAGCGATCGCGCACAAACTCCGCTGCTTCTTCTGAACGTAGCGTGATATCACTGGTATGAAAATCTTGTTTCGCAAATGGCTGAGGCAATTCGATGTCCGGCTGATACGGCGCCGTGATTTCACCGGGCACGCTGGAGGTTGGCGCGCGACGCAAGCGCACGGGGAAGATCGGCTTGCCTGTCACGCGATCTAGCAGGAGCGTGTTGCCGATTTTCGTCACCGTCGCCACTACATCCACGCGTTTGCCCTCGCGCGTGATGGTGCTCAGGACAGGCGGGGCAGGGATGTCGAGGTCCCAAATGTCGTGGCGGATCTCTTGAAAATGCCAGAGCCGTTTTCCCGTACGGGCATCTATGGCCACGACGCAATTCGCGAAAAGATTCTCGCCGCGATGCTGCATCCCCATGAAGTTTGGCTTCGGCGAACCCGTCGCGATATAGGCTATGCCTCGCACCTCATCCAGCGCCATGCCGCCCCAGCAATTCGCCGCCACGTTCTGCGGCTTGTCCCAAGTATCGAAGCCGAATTCGCCTTCCTGCGGCACCGTATGAAACGTCCACAGCAGCTTGCCGTTGTTGATATCAAAACCCCACACATCTTTCTCAAAACCCGGCACCACGATGATGTTTTGAAAGATGGCGGGGCCAGCCGTCGCTGCGCCGAATCCACCGGAAGACCTCCCCGGCAATTCCATGCGACCATCTGTGCCGAACTCTTTTACCGGCAACCCTGTTTTCGCATGCAGCGCATACAGATGCTTGCCCGCCGTGAAGTAGAGACGTGCTTCCTTGGCATCTTTGCCCGCGTGATAGATCAGCCCTCGATACGCCGGGCGTCCTTCTGGTTTGTAGCGCCAAAGTTCTTTCCCATTCGTCGCGTCCACGGCGGCGATGTGTTGTCCCACTGTCGGCACATACATCACGCCGTTAACGATCACCGGGTTGCACTGGATGTTTCCTTTCCCATCACCCGAGCGATACACCCACGCCTCGGTGAGTTGGCTCACGTTGGATTTGTTGATCTGTGTGAGCGCCGAGAATCGCGCCGAACCATTGTCTCCATGAGAGCGTGACCAATTGCTGAATGTTTCGGTCTTTGGAAAACCATTGGCAGGTGTGAGTTCACCCGGTTTGGCGGCGGGAATGGTTTGATACAGCGGCAGCTTGGCGCGAGGCGCAGCATCTTCCACGGCCCAATAATCCGGTTTATCCGCAGCTTGTGTGTGCAAGCATGCGAACAAGGCGATGGCCAAACCAATTTTCCGTGAATGCAAACGGGACATTCCCCTAGAAACTGTCATACCCACCTTCGACGGCAAGCCGTGAGTTGTATTCGATTGAAGGATGAATCCATTTACTGTTCTTTCTTCATCCATTCCCGGCAAAGTCCCAGCCCTATGAGTAATAATCCCATTCCTGCAAACGCTGGTAGCAGATGGTGCCAATCTACATAGCCAACGTGGAAATGGACACCAATGGCACAGACATAAGCCGCCAGACCGCTCCAGAGAAACGCATGCCACAGCCAGTTCGCGCCACGTCGCAAACCCCACATGCTGCCGAGCAGGTAGAGTAATCCGGAAGCGATGAGCATCCCGCCCAACGTGGCACGATCATGCGCAACCAAGGGCACCAGACGAGGATTCGCGTCACGCAACGTGATGAACTCCGTTTGCAAGAATTTCAGATCCGTATGCACAAACACATCGTTAATGCCGACGCAGCAGATGATGACGCCTGCGCCGAGCAGTCCCACACTATGAATCACCAGCAATAGTTGCCCCCATTGCGCTCGTCGCCATTCTTTCGTCTCCGTCCATTCTGGTGGGGATGAGTGAGTGCGTTGCGGTAAATCACCCACGATGCCTTGCACGAATAACTGAAACAGGACTGCGGTCACAAAGCCGTGAAAGGGATCGAAGTAATCGAATCCCAGGAACAGGAAGAAGGAAAAGAAACCGGCTCCAGCGGAGATAAGAACAGCGACCTTCGCCCAATGCTCACCGCGTTTGCTGCCAAACCATGAGAAGCTCATGTAGAGTAAACCGATGGCAATCATCGTGCCTGCCAGTGACACGCGATCATGTGACATGAAAGGCAGCAATCGTTCATTCACCAACTGTAACTGCGCGCGGCTGATGCCGCAGAAGGCTTCATCATATGGCATCACTATCCGTGTGAGCGCGATCCATAATGCCAGTACGCTGCCGATGAGCATTCCCAGTCCCATGAGCGCCGTCCAAAACCATGAGAGCTTTGCCAGACGTGGCGGTGCTGTCTCTTCGGCCGCAGGCAGAGTGCTCAACACTGCTTCATTGAGGCGTTTCGGCAAGCCGGGGCCGGAGTAAATAAGTCCCGTATCGATCTGCACTAACGTAGCGCCTGCTCCCAAAACCTCCTTTGCATCGATGGGCTGATGAATGCCGCCGGAGGCGATGATAGGCAATGTATCGCCGGCCACTCCTCGAACTTGCTTCACCGCATCCACCAAAAGTGGTTTGCTTGCCGGGCTGTATATCTGTGTGCCTCCTTGCACCTGATAGGCATCCAGAATCACACCGTCGCAACCAGAGAAAATATTGTCCGGAAACGAAAGGCGTTGAGTCACTGGCACCACGAGCAGCCACGAATGCTTCGGCGCATTTGCATGCAGTGTTTCCCAGAGCTGGCCCCATTCTGCGGCAGACCACCCGGGCAAAGTTCCTTGTGTGCTTACTTCTATAGAAAAAATCCCCGTATGGGCTTTCAGCGTCCCCGCAAGCTCAAGAAGTGATTTTGCTGCCGAAGCCGAGTCCGCCTTTTCCACGCGCAATCGCACGATGCAATGCACCGGACTGGTTTGCTTCCCTCTCAATCTATCCGCCAGGCCAGGTGCATCGATGGTGGCTGGTGAAGACATCTTTAGCGCTTCACGGCTTTCATCTCGTTCGAGGTTCTTGGCCTCTTGTGCGGTATCTGTGAGAGGGCCGAGCTCGATGAAGGAGAAGCCGAAACGCGTCCACGCATTTATCGCAAGTCCAGTTCCATCCAGGCGCGTGCCTAAGCCAACAGGTCCGATGAACTTGCGCCCCAACAAAGTATTCTCTAGGCGGGCATCGGGCCGCATGTGGCCGAGGAAATCAATGAATGCACCGCCGAGTCCTTGCGGCAGATCGCCTATCATACCCATGAAACTGCAGGCCAACGATTGGGCCTTATCCGCAGGCAGACGGAAGAGCAGGGGACGGGAAACGGTGCGATAGAACCAGTCTGGCACGGGCCCAGCCTAATGAACCGCGCAGGAATGGAAAGGTTTTGTAAAAGGCGCGGAAGTGATGCTTGCAGAATCAGAACTGCCGCTGGGGAGTGGGCAGGATGGCAGGGCGACGAACGGAGATGGGGCGTTCTTCCTGACGCAACTGGCCGTTTTGCTGGAAAAGGTCCGGGCGTGACGGGTCCGGAGCCAAGTTCGGAGTCAGGGAGGAGTTGCGAGGAGCCATTCCACCGGGAACATTGTTTGCCGAGGTGCTGGCACGTTCCAAAGTGCCCAGCGGACCGGCAGTAGCGCGAGGAGTGTTCTGGCTGATGCCAAGGCCGGGGCTGCCATTGTTTCCGTTGAATCCGGTTCCAAGGTTCCCAGTTTGTGGGCGTGTGAATCCGAGTTTCTCCAAGGCGGAAGCCTTGCTTGATTCGGCTGACGAGTTAAACCCGGCGCTGGGTGGCAAGCCATGCTCGCGGATCGGGGAGCCAGGAGCGTGTTCCGCGCGGAACGGCTGATTTTCCGGGCGGGTGCTGTTACCGAAGAGGACGCGGTTAGTGGAGCTGCCGTTGCTGAAAGGGGACAGATTCTCCTGCCGGTTTTCCCGGCGGAAGGGATCGTTTTGCTTCTGATCAAAACGGTCACGCTTGTTCTCACGGCGTTCGTCCCAATCCTTCTTTTCTGCTAGATCCTTTTCCTTGCTCTTATCCTTGGTATTGCTGCGGGTCTTGTGATCTTGGGAATCCGTATCGTCTGCCTCGTCTTTTTCGGTTGAGAGCCAGTCTTTGCCGTCCTTCTTTTTTTTCTGCAGGTCCACGACTTCCCGCGGGCGCATGGATGGAGGCAGCTCTGTGGGGGCCATTTCTTCCGCTTTGGAGCCACGACCGCCCATGCGGTTAAAGTCCAACGTCTCCAAGGCCGGTTTGGCTTGCTGAACGGCCAGGTTGGCTTTCTTGGCGTCCTTGTCCTTGCCGCTGGAGAACAGGATCTTCTCGCCCGCTTCAGCCCAATGCGCGCCCAGGCCTGCGATCAGGCAGACCGTCAGCAAGAAACGTGGCGCACTTTGAGACTGCATACTTGATTCCCTAATCCATCAGATGCAATCCGTCAACCATACGGAGCGGGATTTTACACAACTGTCAAAGGTCCGTCGAAGACGGTCAGGCTGATGACCTCGCCCTTGGCCACATGTGGGCCATGCTGCACGCCTTTCGGTGAGAAGAAGGTCGTGCCGGGTTTGTAACTCACGCCGGATTCTTCCCATTCGCCGGAGAGCACGTAAGCCCATTCATTCGCCAGTGGATGTGTATGGGCCGGGACGGTGACGCCTGCCTTGAATTTCCTTAGCACGACCACACCACCTGTTTCCGGATTCTTATGCAGTATCTTCAATTCGACGCCCTCATAAGGACCAGGTTGCCAAGGCTTTTCATCCGCATTTGCGACGTATGGAAACATGTGTGCAAGGGTAGCGGTGGAACGGGTGAAAGTCGAATGCATCCTTGCTGAGGCAGAACGGAGGTGGCAACGTATCGGCAACACCATGATACGATTTTTCACCCTGCGTGTGTTCTTTGCATGGATGCTTCTTTCCGGTTTGCTCGGTCATGCTCAGCCCAAGAACCAGTCTGCGGATCTGCTTATCGTGGGTGGCACAGAGTCCGGTTGGGCGGCGGCGATCCAAGCGGCGCGTATGGGAGTGTCCAACATCGTCATCGTGAATGACATCGAGTGGCTGGGTGGACAGTTCACGGCGGAAGCGGTGAGCGCAGTGGATGAGAATCGTGGCCTCGATAACAAAGTGCCTTTCCCTCGCTCGGGCTTGTTCAAAGAGTTCTGTGACCGCATCGAAGCGTTCAACCTCAAGAAATACGGAGCAAAACAGCCAGGCAATGCGTGGACGGCCTTCACCACCTTTCGTCCGGCAGAAGGCGAGAAGGTGTTTCGTGAGATGCTTCAGCCTTACATTGATCGCAAACAAGTGCGGCTGATCTCGTGGGCGTATCCGGTGGCGGCGTTGCTTTCGGAAGACAAGAACACGTTGCAAGGGCTGACCTTTCGCGGGAGTAAGTCGGGGGATACGAACACCTTCACCATCCGGGCGAAGCTGACCATTGACGCCTCTGACTGGGGCGAGGCGGTGAAACTCTCCGGAGCGGAATACGAATATGGCCCTGACCTGAAGAACAAATACAACGAACCCAGCGCACCGGAAACCCATGAGGGTTATCCCATCACGGACATGAACCCGATCACGTATTGCGTGGTGATCGAGGCCACCGGCAAAGATGCGTTGATCCCCAAGCCCGCCCGCTACGATGACCGCGCTTATTGGCTCACTTCAAGCATGACGAAGGACGATTATCAAAAGCTCAAGTGGCCTTTCAAACCGCATCGTCCTTTCAACGCGCCATGGATTCCTGATGCCAAGAGCTTCTACGAAGGCGAGCAGACGGTTTACACACAACGTCGTCTGATCGACGGCCTCGGGCTGAAGAACGACCAGCCCGATGTCATTCTCTTGAACTGGAGCATTCAGGATTATCCTTTCGATGTCCTGCCGCAGCATGTCGTGGATGCGTTGGAGAAAACGGAGAAGGGGGCTTCGAAGAAAAATGTGGTGGAGATGACGCGGGAACAGCGGCAGATCATTTTTGACGATGCCAAACGCCATTCGCTCGGCATGTTCCATCATTTGCAGACGACGGTGCATGATCGCATGGCGGACAAGTCGCACACGTTCCGCAATTTCAAACTTACCGATGAGTTCGGGACGGCGGACAAGCTGCCTCCGAAACCCTATGTGCGCGAATCACTTCGCCTGAAAGCGCTCTACATGATGCGTGAGCAGGATGGGCGTCACTTCAATGGGCCGGATGAATACGCGCCCATCATGTATTACGATGGGGTGGCTCCGTGGCAGTTCGTCTATGATTTCCATCCTACTGGCCGCATGTTCCTGGCGGAAGAAGGGGCGGCTGGTCCATGGCAATGCTACCTGAAGAAAGGGCGCGGCTGGGATACAAAGAGCAAGCGTTCGGTCTTTCCCTTGCGCAGCCTGATCCCTGTGCGCATGAATGGACTGCTGGGTGCGCAGAAGAATCTGGGCTTCAGCAGCATCGTGAGTTCGGCGGTGCGCTTGCAGGATCAGTGCATTCTCATCGGCCAGGCGAGTGGAGCGACGGCGGCGGTGGCTTTGCAGCGTAGCATCAAGCCGCGAGAGATCCCGTATGATTTTGTTTTCCTTGCCCAGGTGTGGGAGGGCTTGTGCGCTCGCCTGGATGGCGGTGAGCCGGTGATGCTCTGGCCTTTCCGCGATCTGGAGACGTCGCACCCGAACTTTGTCGCCATCAACCAGCTCGCCATCCGGCAGGGGCTGGATCTGTATCGCGATCAGATCGATTTCAAAGCTGGTGACAAGACTTCGCCTGAATGGCGTCATGCGGTATTGAGCACGAATCTTTATCACCGTTTCTTCGACAAAAGGATGGAGGTGCCCAAAGGTGAGCTCTCACGTGCGGAGTATGCGCAGCAAGCATGGGAGATCATCAAGGTTTTGCCGTATCGCGGAACATTGCGTTTCAGTTTTAAGGATGCCGATGGGGATGCCATTCCCGATCTGGAAGATGCGAATCCTTTCGATGACAAGAACGCGGCGATGCCGCGACTGAAGGCACCGCCTTTTGTGGATGCCGCATTGGCTGAGCCTGCTGTCTGGCGCGGAGTGCGCACGCGCTCATTCAATTTCACCACGGCGGATTCCGTGCCCGTGGGCGGTTTCCTTACCGATGTGGGGCTTCCACGCACGCCACAGCGGATGTTCGGCTGGATGGAGGATTTGAGCCAGAACACTCGACGGCGTTATATGCAGCGCGAATCGGAGCTGGATTCCTTTGTCTTCACTCGTGAGAAGGCGATTTGGGAATGCGCATTGCCCAATGGGCGCTATCAGGTGACGATCTCGTTGGGTGATTCTTCCACGGAGCAGACTGGGCAGAGTGCGACGATCGAAGGTGTGGTGGTGGCGGACAACATCACGACGGCCAAGGACAAATATTTTCAAAAAACGGTGGCGATCGAAGTGAAAGATGAATGGCTGACGTTGCAGATCGGTTCCGGAATCGAGGGGAAGAATACCTGCATCAACTGGTTGAAGATCGTGCCGGAATAGGAACGTTTGCCTGGGAATGGGTTTTCACGCATCATGTTTGCAGGTGGTACCAGAAGTGCTGGGGTTACCCGCAGGCGAATAAACGGGAAGATGGCTGTGCACCGGTCAAGAGTTGTGCAAGGTTGGTGGCGGGAAAAAACGGTCGGGTTTTTTGAGGGAAACTGTATGGCGAGAATACTGGTGGTGGATGATGATGATTTACTGGCGCGTTTGATCGAGCAAACCCTGGTGCAAGCCGGTCATGAAGTAGTCTGGGCCATGAACGGCACCGAAGCGGTGAGGCTGTACAGCCCGGCTAGGTTCGATCTTGTGGTGACGGATCTTATCATGCCTGAGAAGGAGGGGCTGGAACTCATCACCGAACTGAAAAAGGTGGATGCCGGTGTGCGTATCATCGCCATGTCTGGCGGAGGCAGGAACGGTCCTTCGGGTTATCTGCCCATCGCCAAGCATATGGGAGCAAAGGCGGTTTTGCGGAAACCCTTTAGCATCGTCGAATTGATTAAAACGGTGGAAAGTGTGCTGCTGGATTCTGGTTCTCCGAGGTGACAGGCAAGGTGCCTACCCCACGGCAGGGGAGACTGGACAGGCGGTGGCGCCCCCGACCTGTTGGTACGGGGCAGGCTGCCCCACTACGAGGAGGGGGCGAGGGCACGATGAGAACGATTACGATACGGATGCTTCGTCGGGGATGTAGCCGAAGCATTGGATGATGAGGTGGTCGTTTACTTCTTTCGCGAACGCAGCGGCGGCGGGGTTTAGGCTTCGATTCTTCGCGTTGATCCAGCCGAGCAGGCGGTTGATCTTGGGGTGGGTGATGTCGAGGCCTTTGAGCGTGGAGGGGAGTTTGGCGGTGAAGGCGAGGTTAGGCAGTAACGCGACGCCGAGGCGGGCGTTCACAAGGGCGCGGATAGTGTCTAGCTCCCCCGATTCGCAGGCGATCTTGGGCTCGAAGCCGGAGCGGCGACAGGCGTCGATGGCGACATCGCGGGCGCGGCCTTTGTAGAAGATGAAGGAGTGATCGCGGTAATCCACGAGGCGGGCGGAGTCTTTGCCTTTCGCCTGATCTTTGCGCACGAGGAGATTGAAAGGTTCGCGGATGAGGCCGTGGACTTCGAATTTGCGTTGGTCAGTGGGGAGTTGCAGGAAGCCGAGATCGGCGAGGCCGGAGTTCACAGCTTCGGCGACACCGGAGGAGCTGTTTTCCAGGAGGTTGAGTTCGATGTGCGGGTGTTTGGCGCGGTATTTCTCGATGACGGGCGGGAGCCAGCAGCCGATGAGGGAGGGGATGGCGGAGATGGTGAGGCGGCCGCGTTTGAGTTCGTTCACGTCGCTGATGGCTTTGCGGGTCTGGCGGGCCATGTCGAGCATGAGGCAGGCGCGGTGATAAAGAAGATCGCCTGCGGCGGTAAGGCGGGTGCGGCGACGATCGCGGATGAGGAGCTTGGTTTCCAAGTCTTCCTCCAGTTTCTTGATCTGCTCACTCAAGGCGGCTTGGGCGAGATGCAAGGAGCGAGCGGCCTTGGTGAAGTTGCCTTGGCGGGCGACGGCGATGAAATATTCGAGCTGATAAAGTTCCATCGGAAAAAACGATAACTGTTATCGGAAAGTACTGTTTTTCCGATTGTTCTCTGGATGGTAGATTTTGGGCAAGTAAGAAGTCAGAGCGAAGAGGGTAACCGCGAAATACGCTAAATACGCGAAAAGGGAACGGGAAAAGAAGAGAGCGTAACGGGATGGGAAACATCGAACATCCAACATCGAACTCTGAACATTGAGTGAGGGTGGTTAGCGCCGACTAATGTCGGCGGCTACGGTTCGGGTAAGGGATTGGCGGATGTCGTTGGTTGCAGTTGGGGAGATGATTTGGGAGAATGGACGGACAGCACTTTAAATTTTATGAGCCAGAATATTGATATCAATGCGATTGACCCGTTGAAGATGATCAAGCCGCGTCGGAAGATCGAAGGGATCTCGGCGATCCTTTTGCCATTTCAGGCGAATGGGGAGGTGGATTGGGAGGGGTTCAAGGCGCATGTGCGGCGCACGGCGGCGGCGGGTCTCGCGCCGGCGGTGAACATGGATACGGGGTTCGGCAATCTCATCGATGACGGCATCCGCAGCAAGGCGCTGGACCTGACGCGGGCGGAATTGGGTAACGGGAATTTTGTGGCGGGGGCGTTCGTGCTGGATCAGCAGGGTGCGGCTTTCAATGGCGATGCGTATGCGAAGCAGATGGAGATGATCCAGCAGCGCGGGGGGACGCCGGTGATTTTTCAATCGTACGGACTCACGGGGCAATCGGATGAGGGCATCGTGGCGTCGTATCAGAAGCTGGCGAAATATAGCTCGCGGTTCATCGGGTTCGAGCTGGGCGATATGTTCGCGCCGTTCGGGAAGATTTACTCGCTCGAGGTTTATGAGGGATTGATGCGGATCAAGGAGTGCATCGGGGCGAAGCATTCTTCGCTGCGGCGCGATCTGGAATGGCAACGGCTCATTCTGCGCGATGAGACGCGACCGGATTTCCGTGTGTATACGGGGAATGACCTCGCCATCGATATGGTGATGTATGGCAGCGATTATCTGCTGGGCCTGAGCACGTTCGCGCCGGATGTGTTCGCGAAGCGTGATGCGGCTTGGGAGAAGGGTGATGCGTCGTTCTACGAATTGAACGATCTGATGCAGTATCTGGGCTTCCTGGCGTTTCGTCCGCCGGTGCCGGCTTACAAGCATTCTGCGGCGATGTTTTTGAAACTGCGCGGGTGGCTGGGGTGTGATGACACGCATCCGAAATCGGCGAAGCGGCCGGATTCGGATCGGGAGATTTTGGCGAATATCGTGAAGCGGTTGCCGTTGGTGTGAGGAGATGAAAATGAAATCTAAAAGCGCAGCGAAGAAAGTGGTGGCTTATCCGACATTGGTCGGGGGCATCGGTGCGCTTTTGGAGCAGTCGCGGCGGGCGGTGGCACGTTCGGTGAACTGCCTGATGACGGCGACTTATTGGGAGGTGGGGCGGAGAATTGTGGAGTTTGAGCAAGGGGGAAAGAAACGGGCGGAGTATGGAGATGAGCTGTTGGAGCGATTGGCGAAGGATTTGACGGAACGGCATGGGAGGGGTTTTTCGTATACAAACCTCAATAAATATCGGCAATTCTTTCTGAGTTATAGCAAGATTCTCCCGACGATGTCGGAAGATTTTCAAATTCTACCGACACTGTCGGGAGAATCTTCGTCTGTTGGGATTTTGCAGACACAGTCTGCAAAATCTCTCGTTCCAATTTCCGCGACAGCGTCGCGGAAATCTTTTTCTGAACTGGATTGGGTATATTTCCTCGATGCTCTAGCGAAACGTTTTCCGCTTCCTTGGTCGCACTATGTGCGACTGCTAGCGGTGAAAGACGAATCAGCTCGCAGTTTCTATGAGGAAGAAGCGTTGCGAGGCGGTTGGAGCGTGCGTCAATTGAATCGACAGATCGGGACGCTCTTTTACGAACGCACTTTGCTCTCCAAGAACAAAGTGGCGATGCTGAAGAAGGGTTCTCAAGCGAAGGCTGACGAAAAGCCTTCGGTGAATGAGGTGCTGCGTGATCCGCTGGTGTTGGAATTTTTGGATCTGAAGGATGAGTATTCGGAAACGGACGTGGAGGAGGCGCTCATCCGGCATCTGGAAACGTTTTTGCTCGAACTGGGCGGGGATTTTACTTTCGTGGGGCGTCAGCGGAGGTTGCGCATCGGGCAGGCGTGGTATCGCGTCGATCTGATCTTTTATCATCGCCGCTTACGCTGTCTAGTCATCTTGGAGCTTAAGCTGGGTGAGTTCACGCATGCAGATGCCGGACAGATGCATCTGTATCTGAATTACGCGCGAGAGCATTGGACACATAAGGATGAGAATCCGCCAGTGGGAATCATTCTGTGTTCTTCGACGGATAAAACGTTGGTGCATTACACGCTGGATTCGTTGCCGAACAAGGTGCTGGCGCATAAATATCAATTGGCTTTGCCGAATGTGAAGCGGTTGGAAGAGGAGTTGCGCAAGACCCGCCAGACTCTGGAAGGGTATGCGGGTAAGGTGACGAGAACGAAACGTAAGAAAGTTTAGAAATTTAATTTATGGCTGAACCATTCAAAATCACGCGCGTTGCCTCGCTCAAGACGGTTGAGGAGTTCCGCAAGTTCAACGAGACGTTGGGCATCAATATCCCTTGCGAGGATAAGATCGCGGCGGGGGATTCACCGCTCGCGCAGCCGATCACGCATGTGACGGTGAACGGGAAGAAGATTGGCAATCGTTATGCGATCCATCCTATGGAAGGGTGGGATGGGACGACAACGGGCGGGGTGACGGAGGAGATGCGGCGGCGCTGGCAGCGCTTCGGTGAGAGCGGCTCCAAGCTGATCTGCGGCGCGGAGGCGATGGCGGTGCGCGCGGATGGGCGCGCGAATCCGAACCAGATCATCATCGTGGAGGAGAACAAGGCGGGTCTCGCGGAGCTGATGGGCATTCTGAAGAAGGCGCATCTGGAGAAGTATGGCACGACGGATGACCTGGTGATCGGGTTTCAGCTCACGCACTCGGGGCGGTTCTGCCGTCCGGTGGACAAGAAGCGCTGGGAATCACGCATCGCGTTCCGGCATCCGATTCTCGACAAGAAGTTCAATGTGACGAGCGATGACCAAGTGTTCACGGATGCGGACATCGAAGAACTGATCCAGTGCTACATCCGCGCAGCGAAGATCGCGTGGGATGTGGGAGCGGACTTCGTGGACATCAAGCATTGCCACGGTTATCTGCTGCACGAATTTCTCGGGGCGCATACGCGTCCGGGCAAGTACGGCGGGAGCTTTGAGAACCGCACGCGGGTGTTGCGCGAAATTATTGAGGGCATTCGCGCGAGCGGGAACAAGATCGAGTTCGCGGTGCGCTTGAGCACGTTTGACAAGGTGCCCTATCGGCCTGATCCGACGCTCTCGCAACCGGGCAAGCTGGGGCCGGGCATTCCGGAAGAGCACGCGCATTGTCTGCCGTATGTGTATGGCTTCGGCGTGAATCAGCAGGACCCGACGCAGATCGACATCGCGGAGACGTTCAAGTTCCTCGAACTGTGCGCGGAGCTGGGCGTGAAAATCATCAATACCACCGCGGGTTCGCCGTATTACACGCCGAACTTGCAACGGCCAGCGGCGTTTCCGCCGAGCGATGGTTATCAGCCGGCGTATGATCCGTTGATCGACGTGGAGCGGCAGATCCAGGTGGTGAAGCAATTGCGTGCGAAAGCGCCGAAGGACATGATCATCATCGGCTCCGGCTACAGCTACTTGCAAGAGTATCTGCCGCATGTGGCGCAGTATGTGGTACGGAACGGTTGGGCGGATATGGTGGGCATCGGTCGCGTGGTGCTGAGCTATCCGACGATGATCGCGGACGCAGTGCAGAAGGGCGAGATGACGACGAAGCTGATCTGCCGCACGTTCAGCGATTGCACAACGGCGCCGCGCAATGGGTTGATCAGCGGGTGCTATCCGCTGGATAAATATTACACGCAGAAACCGGAGTTCGCGAAGCTGAAGGAGATCAAGAAAAACGTCGGGGCGTGAACGAAATCACTGCGCTTGGTGGGGCGCAGGTGTTCTTTGAAAGGCGAGCATGAGCCAGCCCGCCAGGAAGGCGAGTCCGCCGAAAGGCGTGATCATGCCGAGCTTGGTGATGTTGGTGACGCTTAATATGTAGAGGCTGCCGGAGAAGATGAGGTTGCCGATGAAAAACGCCCACCATTGTTTCGGGAAGAATGGTGAGCGCAGGCAGACGAAGAGCATGACGACCGTGTGCACCAAGTGGTAGAGCACGGCGGTTTCCCAATTGGGCAGACGGCCGTTTTGCTCCAACAGGTTTTTCAGGCCATGCGCGCCGAACGCGCCGAGGCACACAGCGATGAAACCGCTGATGCCGGTGATGCGCAGGGCGAGCGTGGAAGTCATGCGGCGGTTACGGCTTAGTGGTGCTTGCAGATGAGGTCGCGCTCGGGCTGGATATTCCAGCGCTTGCCGACCTCGATCAGCTCCGGCGTGATGGACCAGCGATCGGGGAGGTTGTCGCCTTGGTGATCGGGATTGCCGCCCTTGAGCGCCATGCAGTTCGTATTGTCACCGATGCGATCGATGGTCGCCATCTCTTCAGCGGTGAGTTTCACATCGGGCATGGCGGCGAGTTCTTTCACCTTCGCTTCAATCGGTTTGGACTTGGGATCTATTTCTTGAACGAGGGTAGGGATGACGCTCTTGACGCTCGGATGGGTGAGGTTCCACGCGGAGGCGAGTTGCAGCAAAGTGAGGCCGTGCTTCTCCGCGATGCTGCGCATCTGGTCCACCTTGGACACGCCCGCTTCCACCCAACCGACGGGGCGATACGTGCGATGATCCCACTCGGCGAACTTGTGACCGGGCTTTACGTCGTCATGAAAAATGCCACCGTAATCCACCACGCGCGTGAGAATCTTCACGTTGTGTTTCTCAGCGGCAGGCAGCACATAGCGGCCCGGCCATGGCTCGAGCGGATTGAGGATGATCATGGCCCAATCGATGAGGCCATCGAACTTCTCGAAACAGTTGATGATATCGAGGCTGAAGCCGTTCGCGGGCCCGGGGGCCACACCGAGACGGTTCGTAAGCCCGGCATCCTTAACTTGTTCCATCGCCTTCCACACGGCTTCGCTGGTGTAGCCGATGGAGTCGGGATTGTGGAGGAACAACAGGTCGAACTTCGACGCCTGGCAGCGGGAGAGCGCCTTCTCCGTGGCGAACTTCACGTAGTCCGCATATTTCTCCGGACCGCGTAGGGACGCGTGGGTAAAGCGCGGGAAACCTTTCGAGCCTTCACGCTTACCTTCGTAGAAGTCATGGCCGATGGTGCCCACGAGGCAATAGCTGTCGCGAGGGATGCCTGCGAGCGCCTTGCCGAGCATTTCGTCAGCCGCGCCAGTGCCGTAAACGTCGGCGGTGACGAACGTGCGGATACCGGAATCGTAGGCGAGCCGGATGAGGGCGATGAAGCGGTCGTCGGTCACCGGTTCACCGAAGTGCATGAAGCGGCCACCATTCCAAGTGCCGTAAGCTGTGCGGGTCAGGTCCATAATATGTAAATTTTTTGACGTTGGCTCTTTGCCATTTAATCAATCACAACGCCGGAAATCGGATACCACTGCGTTGCGCATCGTTCAACCGATGTTGCGGATAAGGGCGACTTAAAAGCCCATCTTCTGGAGCTGACGTTGCAACTCCATCTGGAAGGCCTGCACATCGCCCTGCGTGGGTTTGTAACCTTGCACGGCCGGCACGACACCGAGGCGGCCCATCTGGTCCAGATACCACTCGGCGGTGTTGCCATCGCTGAAGGTCACCTTGCCACTGATCATCGCGCCGGGACGGGTGATTTGGTCCAGAGTCACCGAGACATTACCCGCTCCACCGGGAGCAGGGGGAGCTGCTGGTGCCGGTGCTTCGGGCGCTTCCTCGGCGAAATCTTCTTCGCCAGCGGCGGGGGCAGCGGGCTTGGGGGCCGGAGCAGGCTCAGGCTTCTTCGGCGGCTCGGGATCTTTGGGCAGCACCTTCAGGTCATCCACTAGGAAACGCACCTCCATGTAGGTGGGGTTCAAGCCCATCTCAGTGCCAAGTTTCTTCTGGATATCGGCCAGTTTCAAACCCTGTTCGATCCAGCCGATGACCGTCTTTTTCTGTGCGTCGGACAACTTCATAGTTCAGCCCCTATTCCGTGCCAATCTGCCTTTCGATTCAATCGAAATCTGCCGTTATTCCAGCAAGGAAGGGCGGGTGGAATATACTCAAACTAAAGTGAAATGTCTAAACTCAGGCCTGCCGTTCGCCTAACCGCCGTTATTTTTCAAATTTCGCAAAGCTCGCTCTGCCGCCTCCCGCACGCTAGCATCAATGTCTTTCGTCGCTTCCTTCAGTAATTCCAGCGCCGCCGGTAGCCGTGCTGCCAATCGCTCTAATACAAAGACTGCGCCTCCGCGGATACGCGCGTCCGAGTCCTTTAAACAGGGTTGCAAATAAGGCAATAACGTCTCATCCGCATCGCCCAATAAACGGAGAGCAGAATGATAACGCCCCGGCTCGAACTCATCCTTCAGCACCGAGAATATTAATGGCACATGCGGATAGGCTGGGGGACCGAGTTGCAGCAAACCCTGAGTAGCATAATTCCGCAGGCGCAAATCCGATTCCTTCAACGCCTCCAAAAACACCGGCACCAAACCATCGCTCTTGCCGGTGATTTTCCAGAGCGCATTTCCTGTCGTCACACGCACGTGAGCCGAAGAATCATTTAATGCTTCATGCAGTGCAGACGTTGTCTCATTGACAGCCGAGCCTATTTGTCCCAAAGCAAACGCCGCACTGCTACGCACCCATTGCTCCTCATCCTTGAGCAATTTGATCAACGCAGGCACCGCAGGAGCCGCTTCGCTTTGAAACGCGGCGATGGCATTGATCGCATCCAGCTTCACCGTCACGACTTTGTCATTCGTGGCTTTCACGAATGCGGGCAACAAGGTGCTCACCTCCGCACCACTTCGGCCCAGTGCCACAATGGCAGCACTGCGCAGTTGAGGCACTTCATCGTGCAATGTTTCCAGCAGAGCAGGGACAGCCGCGGAAGTATTCGGTCCTAAATCCGCTAATGCCGACACTGCGAGAAAACGCACTGACGCGGACTCATGTTTCAGCGCCTTCGCGAGCGGCAGCACCGCCGCTTCACCCGCTTGTGAGAGCGATTCTCGGGCAGCAACGGCCAAGGTTTCATCCTTGTCGTCAAGAGCCTTCACCAAGGCCGGAACGGCGTTCGTATCGCCCGGAGCCATTTGCCCGAGTAGCTGAATAGCGGTGGAACGCGCCCGCGCAAAATCATACGGCTTTAATTTCAGCCAAGGAAACTTGCGAGCCATGCTATTGCGCATCGTATCGAGCTTACTCTCCGGATTCTCCAGCAGATCGATAAGATAGGGCGTCGCAGGCGTGCCAATGCCCGGCACCGTCGTTTGTGCCCGATGCGCCACCTGATAATTCGCATCGCCCAATTCACGCACCCATTGCGGCACCGGTTGCCCTTCATACATCGGTGGCGGATTCAGCCACGCGTGGATTTTGATTCCGGCAAAGATGGTCAGGCCGGTGAACATCACGCTCACCAGCACCCATTTGAACTTCGCCGGAAGTTTCATGCAGAAAGGTTATCCTTACGATATGGGATCTCCGGTGACCGTCCATTCGTGAGTGAATTGCGGGTTGAAATGATTGAGGAAAGCTTTTTTGGAAGCTTCATTTAAAAAGGCTGCGCCCCATTGCGGGATGTAGATCACGTCTTCGGAAAAATAACAGTCGTAGCCGGCTGGGAATTCGATGCCCAAAGGATTTCTGAACCCAGTCTCTAAACGGGTGCCTCGTTTGAAATGAAGCCCCGATACCCCACTGGCCAGATGATCCCCCGCTTCAAATCTCACACCGATGTATTGCCCCCAAATCAACCAGAGAAAATCCGTGAAGCACTGCGCCACGAGGCAATGATTTCCACCAATGATTTGGGAAGGATCGACTCCATGATCCAAAGGCAGATCCAAGGAGGATGCGAGATAGACGGGCGGGTCAGTCTTCAATTCATCCCCTGCGTATACGAAGAAATAATAGACATCCTGATTTTCGCTATACACCACATAGCGATCATCTCCTTCCTCGTGGCATCGCTCAGGGGGCATCACATAGTTCTGCCGACTTTCATCACTGGAGGATGGATGTGCGTCAAGCGCGGCGATGATCCCGGCCACCGAGCGGTCTTTGACCAGGACAGGCTCGCGGAGCCAACGGTTGAAGTAAGCGATCGGGTCGGGATGGATTGTTTCAGATTTTTCCACGTATCAGACAGTTGTGGTGATCAATGATTCAGTCAGCGGAACGGATAAGTTCTTCCGCAAATATGGTAGGCCTGCAAACATTACACTCACAAGCACCCATTTGAACATACCCGGAAGTTTCATCGCCGTCGCTAACTATAGATGCTTCAACTTCTGGAGACAATGTCTGCTCTCGCGGTTTTCTGTTTCAGTGTATTCTTCAGTTTATCCCAGTTGTCTTCCGCCTGAAAATATCGCACCGTTTCCCCATGCGTCATACACCAATAGATCCGGCGTTGTTCGTCGAGAATCGTGAGCGGTTGAAAAAGCTTCTGCTGCCAAATTCCCTGGCCGTGGTGAATGCGAATGACGTGCTGCCCACAAACGCCGATGGCTCATTGCCATTGGTGGCAAATGCCGACCTCTTTTATCTCACCGGCATCGAACAGGAAGAGTCGCTCTTGCTCCTCGCCCCCAATTCCTTCGATCCCAAGTTGCGTGAAGTGCTGTTCCTGCGTGAACCGAATGAGCACCTGAAGATCTGGGAAGGCTACAAGCACTCGAAGGAGGACGCGCAAAAGATCTCCGGCATCAAAACGGTGAAGTGGCTCTCCGAACTCCGCTCCGTGCTGCACATGCTCATGTGCGAGGTGGAACACGTTTACCTGAACACCAATGAGCACAAGCGCGCCGTGGTGGAAGTGGAAACGCGTGACAGCCGTTTTATCAAAGACCTAATGGCGCGCTATCCATTGCACGATTACCAACGTCTCGCCCGTGTGATGCATCCGTTGCGCGTTGTGAAGTCTGTGCATGAAGTCGAGCTCATCAAGCAAGCCAGCGCCATCACAGAAAAAGGTTTCCGTCGCATCCTGGATTTCGTGAAGCCGGGCGTGATGGAGTATGAGATCGAGGCGGAATTCATCCATGAGTTCACGTGGAATCGCGCCACTTTCGCCTACGGCCCGATCATCGCTTCCGGTGCGAATGCCTGTGTGCTGCATTATCACCAGAACGATCAAGTGTGCCGGAAGGGCGACCTGCTGTTGCTCGATGTCGCGGCGGCGTATGCGAATTACAACTCTGACCTGACACGCACAATTCCTGTCAGTGGCAAGTTCACGCGCCGTCAGAAGCAAGTTTACAACGCCGTCCTCCGCGTGATGCGCGCGAGTATCAAAGGCGCTGTGGCGGGCAAGCTCGCCCGAGATTGGCAGCGCGAATCTTGGGACATGATGAACGAGGAATTGCTGAAGCTCGGTCTACTGAAAGCCTCAGACATCAAGAAACAAGACCCCGAGAACCCCGCCTGTCGCAAGTATTTCATGCACGGCCTCGGCCATCCAATGGGGTTGGACGTGCATGATGTGGGCTTCACCACTGAGCCGATGGCGGCAGGATGGGTGATGACCGTGGAGCCGGGCATCTACATTCCCGAAGAAGGCATCGGCATCCGCTTGGAGAACGACATCCTCATCACGGAGAATGGGCAGGTGGATTTGATGGCGGCCATACCGGTGGAAGCCGATGAGATCGAGGATCTGATGAGTTAGCCGGTCGCCCCGGTCAGGCCATCACTTGATCCCTTTAAGCCATCCTGTGGTGCCGCCCCGGTTGTATTGGTCCCAGCCTTTTTCACCAAGGACAGATTTGATGGAAGTTTCCGTCTGTTGCTGGATGCCTTGCAGCGCTTCGGAGCGCTGTTCCGCAGTCAGATTTTGGTTCCGGCGCACATTGTTCGCCTCCTGTTCGGCTATCTTCTTCATATCATACACCTTGGCCGCCTCGGCCGTGCCCAGATCGGCTTTTTTGGCCGCCCGATGGATCTGCTGGAAGTTCCAATCCTGAGCCCGTTCATAGTCAGCATAGCGCTGGTCACCAAGCGTGTTCTTGATGTCTTCCTTCAGTTTTTTCTCCGCAGCATCCCGGGCTTTACGCTGTTCATCAGACTCGTTACCGCGGGTCATCGGAGAATACTCGCTATCAAAAGATTCGCGCATCTTGAAGATCTTCATGAACTCTTCCTCGGAAGGATCAAAGCCGGCCACTTGGCTGCGCATCATATTGGCCGTCATGGAAAAACGGAGCTGGTAATCGAGATACTCTTCGGGGGTGAGGGCGCCTTTGATGGCTTTTTCCATCTCTTTCATCGCCTTGCCCATCGCTTCCATGTCGTTGCCGCCGTCCTTGTTGGCCTCTGCCATCTTGGCCTGCATGTCGCTCATGATCTTCATGAGCTTGACCTTCTTTTCTTCCGGCAGGAAATCCATCATCGCATCCAGCGGATTCATGACCTGGGCCATCTCCGTTTTGGCGTCAGGCGTGATGCCAAGGGCGCGCAGGACCGCGTTTTTCTCGTCATCCAAGGCCTTCATCTTTTTCATGAGATCGGAGTCCATCATACCCATGAAAGGATTGCCGCCCTTCCAATATTCGAACTTCTTTTGGCCGCCCCGCAGCTCTTTCTTTTTCTTGTCATAGAGCTTGTTCACATCTGCGAGGATGATGTCACGGATCGTCTCGTCTGGGCAGCCGATGGAGCGGAGGTTCTCGATATATTCCTTGTAGTCACCCGATTCCACCATCTCCCAGGTGATCTGCTTGGTGACGGTATTGGTGACCGTCTGCCGCTCCACTTTCGTCTTGGTAGCGGGGGCGGGGGGCTCGGTGACTGGTTGTGCCTTGGCTTCGAGGGCAGGTGGAGGCGTTGGTTGTGGTCGCAACGCATAGCCCGCCAGCAACACATTGGCCAACACGGAAACCGCCAAAATTATTTTAATATTCATATCCAATTACCTCATACTTAAGCATTCCTGCCTGAAAGTTACAAAAAGCAGCGAAATTGTTTAACAATGCAGGCAGGCTTGATGGACATAATGAATGAATCCCGACAGGTTGGCGATTACAGAATCAGGGCGTTTTTTGTACTCGGTCATTGTCCTCAAGAGTCGTAACTGCCTAACATTCGGCCCCATAGCCGTATGCCTTGTGGAAATTCCCCGAAATATTTTCATTTTGTACCAAGGATTCTCCAAACCCCGTTGTCTTAATCTGCAAAACGATCAGCTTAAACATGGCTTTTGAGGGCGAAGAGGCAGAATGGGTGAGGCGATCCCGGGCTGGGGATACTGAAGCCTTTGCGGCGCTGGTCGGACGTTATCAGCAGATGATCGACGCGCTTACATGGCGGATGACCGGTTCCTTGGCGGATGCCCAGGATCTCGCGCAGGAGACGTTCATCCAAGCGTATCACAGTCTGGACCAGTTCGAGGACCGCAGCAAATTCTCCACCTGGCTCTACCAGATCGCGGTGAACAAATGCCTGAACTGGCGGAAGGCGATGGGACGCCGCAGCCAAGCCCATGAAAAATGGGCCACGGAAGCCGAACATGAAGCCACTAGGCGGTCGCATTCGGCTGGGGATGGGAATTCAGCACAAGGGGACGCCGTTCAAAAAGCTTTGCTGAAACTGCCTGCGGAGCAGCGTGCAGCGATCGTGCTGACGGTATATGAAGAGATGAACCATGCGGAGGCGGCGCGGGTGCTGGGCTGTTCGGAAACGACGGTTTCCTGGCGCATCTTCATGGCCCGGCGCAAGTTAAAACAATGGTTGAAAGATTTGATGACGGAGGAGGAAGCATGAAAGATTCGGAACTGAACAAGCTTTTGCGCTCAGTGCAGCCACCGGAGCGTTCTCCTGAGGAAAAGGCTGAATTCCCCGGCAAAGTGGTCCGCCAGCTTTCCCGTCCGGTCCATCAACGGGCCAAGGAAGACGCGCCCTCAAGCCGGTTGCCCATGTGGGCAGCGGGGTTTGCGACGGTTTGCCTGGCAATCGGTTTTATAGCCGGTCGTTTTCCTGAAAAACCGGCTGCGCCCGCTCACGGTGCGGTCGCAGCCACGCCAGATTACGCCAAACTTTTTAAAGAAGTCGCCACGCTATTTCCCGATCGCTTGCGCGGCGTGGTGGTGCGGGGAAGCGAGATGGAACTGGTGCTCGCAGAGCAGCCGGAACGGCCGGCTACCAACCCTTTGCTGGTGGAGATCTGCCAGAATGGCAAATGCAAGGTAGTGATCACTTTCAGCGGACAAAAACTGGAAGTGGATGGCCACTCCATTGAGGTGTTCACGGGGGCTGATGACCGCTTGATCGTGCTGGCGGATAACCAGGTATGGACCAGCCAGAATCCGTCCCAAGTGGTAGATGGCTTCCGTATTCATGCCGAAGTGCTGCATGCCCAGTTATGAGGATTGCCGCCGCCATACTTTTGTTGCTGGGCCAATCGATCATCCAGGCCGCCTTGGTCTGGGAACCGGTGACGCAGACGCAAGTGGTCTTTGTGGACCGTCCGGCGGCGGTCTATCAGGACATCCGTAACGATGAAGACCGGGCTGTGACCGAGTCACTGCGTCTGAAGTTGCTGCAGTCGACTTCCAGCACAGCGGCACCGATCCCTGGTTGGGAACAGAAGAAACAACTGGTCGTGCCTGCAAAACAGACCATTAAGACGACGGTGGAGCTGACCTTGCCCAAAGTGACCAGTCCCACGCGCTTTCGAATCACATGGAGCAGTGAGGTGGGGGCGCTATTGGGAGATACCGAAATCATCGGTTGTCCTGCCGATCTTTTTGCGCCGTTGCGCAAACTTTCCAGCCGGGAGCCTGTCGGGATAGCGGGGGATTCTGACAATCGTTTGGCGACCCTTCTCCGCAGCCAAGGTTGTCAGGTCCGTGAGGTCCGTAATTGGGAGGATATGAAGTCGAATATGGCCTTGCTCGTGAATGTGTCCGGCAAGGGCAAGGATGATGATTTAAGCCGCCTAGCGGCTCAGTACGCCAAGGAATGGGGAGGAAAGGTTGTCTGGCTCGTGGAGTCAGACAGCCGCTCCCTTACCCCTGAGCCTGCCGTGTGTGTATTTCCTCATGGGCAAGGCACCTTGGTGGTGGGCACCGGCATAGGGTTGTCGGACTTGTCCCAAAACCCTTTATCACAACTCCGGCTGGTCTGGCTCGTGGAGCTGGCGCGGTCATCGGAAGAGAACAGACTGATGTTGCTTGGCCGCTTGATGAACCTTTAAATGGAATCGCTTCGCATGAAAACCATCATTTCATTATTCATCGCCGTATCCTTGCTGTTCACAGCTGCCGGTGTGCGCGCAGCGGAGCCGCTCTCGGTGGCGGTGTTCGACTTCGAGGCAAAGGAAGACTTGGGCAAGGATCTGGGCGGCAAGGTGGCCACGCTTGTCAGCGCTTACCTCTCCGCAGACCCCAATGTCATCACCGTGGAACGTGCCGAATTGCAAAAGGTGTTGGGGGAACAGGAACTCGGCCTTTCTGGTAATGTTTCCTCCGCTACAGCGGCCAAGGTCGGCCAGTTGACCGGAGCCAAGGTTTTGGTCACCGGTCGCATCTTCACACTGGGGAATGAAGTGATGATGGTCTCCAAGATCATCAGTTCGGAAACCAGCCAGGTGCATGGTGACATCACCAAAGGCGCTTCGGTCAACGCCATCGACACCATGGCGCAAGAAGCGGCCAGGAAGATCGGTCTGGTCGTCAGCCAGAAGGCCGACACCTTGGTCGCCAAACCTGTCACGCACCAAGACCGCGTGGCGGCGCTCAAGGAAGCGCTCAAAGGCAAGAGGCTCCCGCTCATATCGGTGAAGATCGCCGAGCAGCATTACGGCGGACAGATCATCGATCCTGCTGCTGAAACAGAATTCGGTTTGCTGCTGCGTGAGAGCGGCTTCTCGATTGCGGATTCTACCAGCACGGCCAAGGTGGAGGTGGAACTGACCGGCGAGGCATTCAGCGAATTCGGCATGCGCAAAGGCAACCTGTATTCCTGCAAGGCCCGCGTAGAGATCAAGGTCGTGGAAAAAGGCACCGGCAAGATTTTGTGGACTGACCGCCAGACGAGTGTGGGCGTGGACATCGCCGAACGCACCGCCGCCAAAACGGCGCTCCAGAATGCCGCGGCACAACTGGCTGAACGCGTTCTGCCGAAGCTGGGCAAGTGATGCGTGACCCATCCCCCCTGCAACCTGAAGCCTGTGATAACCCCTGGACTGGTGCAAGTGCGGGAATGATGTGTGGCGGGTAATTCAGTCTGCATTGAAAGTGGTCGGAAGCGAGGCAAAGTGAAGGAAAAATGAAGGACACTCGATTCAACGTCAGGCGCTGCAAGCGATACGCACTGGCATTATGGCTTATCTGCCAGCATTTGTCGTCCGGTTTCTGCGCCGAGCCGGTCGCAAGAATCACGCCGGTCATCCCGCTGATCGAGATCATCAAGCGCTGGCAGCCGTTAAATCTGGCGGAGGTGGTGGCGGCTGCGGAGAAGGGCGATCTCACCGCGCAGCATTATCTAGGCTACTATCACACGGAGGGTCTGGGGAAAAAGGCTGACCGGGAAGAGGGGATGCGTTGGTATCGAAAAGCGGCGGCAGCAGGGTTTCCCAATTCTCTGAACAATCTCGGAGTCCTTTATTTCAATGGCAACGGTGTGGAGAAGGATGAGGCCAAGGCGCTGGAATATTTTCGTCAGGCGGGCGAGCGCGGCATGTGGCGCTCGGTACGCCAGGCGGCGAACATCGTGGTGCGCCAGCCCGATGGGTTTCGTAAAAAAGAGGAGTTTCGGCAGAAGATCGAAAAAGCGGCATTGGCGGGAGACACGGAAGCGCAACTGCAATTGGGCTACTTCTATCTCAATCCTCCGGGCGGAGACGATGTGAATGTCACCAGTGCCCTCAAAATGTTCAAGCAGGCGGCAGAGCTGGGGCATATGGAAGCTTTGACGGCGCTCGGCAATGTTTACATGGAAACCAGGGGCCACATCGATTATGCCCAGGCTATGAAGTGGCACCGGCTGGCGGCGGAGAAGGAACAGCCAGCTTCGGAACTGGCGGTGGGCTGGATGTATTTCCACGGCTACGGCGTGGAACGGAATGTGATCTTGGCGGTGGAATGGACGGAGCGGGGTGCACTGCGGAATCATCCTCAAGGATGGTATAATCTAGGCCGGTTCTTCTCTGGGGAAAGCCTGGCGAATCCGCCCAAAGATTTCATCCCGGACTATGTCAAAGCTCACGACTATCTGGAAAAGGGGATGAATGCGGGCCACATGCAATCGGCCCAGCTTTTGGGGAAACTGATCTGGGAGGAGAAGATACCCTGGCGTGAAAAAGAAGAGGCCAAACCGTACTTCGAACTGGCAAAGAATGCCGGCAATCGTGCTGCCCGTGAGTTTTTACAGCTTCGTGAAATGGACGAGGCTGCAAAGGGAAAGAATGAGGTGCAAGTCCTGAACAAGTTTGCGATCGAAGGAAATACTACGGCTCTAAGCCGTCTGGCGGAGTTGCATCGGGACGGTTCGCGCGTGAAGGCGGATCCCATAAAGGCCTATCGCTATGAAGCGGCGTTGCAGATGAACGGCGTCGCTTCCTCGGAAAGCATACTGGCCCAGATGACGGGCTTTTCCCGCATCATGACTGCGGGGCCCGATGGCAAAGAAATCCGTAATGTGAGCCAGCGGGAAAAAGAATTTACGCCGGTTTATCAGGCTCTGACCAAGGCGTTGAAAAAGAATGACGGAGCTCATTTTTACGCGCTTGCCCGCCGGTATGTTGATGGCAAGGAAATGCCGCAGGACCTGGAGGAAACTTGTTTTTGGCTGTATCTCGCCGCTTCGACGGGCAACTCCACGGCTAAAACAGAGGTCGCAGAGCTGGCGGGCAAACTGGACGAAAGCCAGCTCCAGAAGATGAAAGTATGGATCGGCTGGATGAGAGAATATCAGAATTTCATCCGATAAGGAGCACGCCATGCAGAAAAATAGAATGGCCGGAGTGGGTGAAGGACCGCTGAGGTGGCTGGGGATCTTTGGGATACTGTTTCTGACGTTGGTTGGCAGGGGCCATGGGCAAAACCAACAGGCACCGCAAGCGTGGCAGCATCCTGCCCAGATCTTTTGGAATGACAAACCATTGGCGGAAGCCGAGGCGGCAGCGCGTTCCGGTGATGCGAAGGCCCAGTATTATCTGGCGTGGATCAACTGGTCTGGTGAACGGGGGCAGACGAATCATGCCGAGGCGTTTCATTGGTTTTATTCGGCGGCGACCAACGGTGTGGCGGAGGCACAACTAAAGATGGGGGTGCTTTGTGAGCGCGGGATCGGACGTCCGACAAATGTCGAGGAAGCGGGCAAGTGGTATCGGCTGGCGGCGCAGCAATCCAATGTCGTGGCCCGGCTGCGGCTCGCCTATATAGAACGGGGCTCTGACTATCCAAACCGGGTGAAAGCCGTGGCGGATGAAGAGTATGGCCCCGCCTGTCATCAAATGACCGGCTGGTCTCGCGCTGACGAGGTGGCGGCGGTGTATTGCCTGAAGGCGGCGAACCAAGGGGTTGCCGATGCACAATATATGCTCTGCAACCGGCTGATGACGGGCCGGGGTATGGCCAAGGATATGACCGAGGCGTTCAAATGGCTGTCCCTTGCCGTGGCGGCGGGAGACCCGGCTGCGACCAGTTATCTAAAGGATGAACGTTCCATATTTTCCACGGCAGAGCAGGCGGAAGGGCAGCGGCGGGCCAATGCTTTTCGTCCGTTAGTGATCAAAAGCGAATGGGAGCATTCGGAACGTCTGTATCATGATGCTTCCCTTTCGTGGCCTGAAGCGGCGGGTGGGTTGGAGAGCCGCGCCAGGCGGGGAGATGCAGCAGCCCAATACCGGCTGGGAGTGATGCTTTGTCACCTTAGCCGTTTTGATGCTGCCAACAAGATCATCCGGCAGCCGGGTTCGAACCGCATGAATCCTGCGGCTGAATTCTCGGTGCGCGACAAGACGGCCTTGAAGTGGGTGTTGATGGCTGCATCACAAGATCATCTTGATGCCCTTTATCAGGCTGGGATCATGTATCTAAACGGTTTCGGAACTGTGACGGACTTTGTCGAGGCGCAGCGGTGGTTTCTAAAAGCGGCAAGCTTGGGACATCGTGATGCACAATATCAAGCCGCACGGCTGTTTGAGCGCTCAGTCACCAGCGGTACAGGATTCACCGAGGCTTTGCATTTGCATCGTGTAGCGGCAGCGGCCGGTCAGCCCGAGTCAACAGCATGGTTGAAGGAGTTCATCGCCTCCAGTTTTCCATCCGGTGCCACGGGAACGGTCGTCACAACATCAAGCGTAGTCACGAATGCCGATCAAACGGTCCGTGTGGCAATCGTCACGACCGACCGTCGGTTGCAAGATATCGCGGATCTTCTGGGGGTATTCTGGAGCCGTCAACCCGGGGTGATGTTACTGGAGCGCGATCAGATCGAGCGGGTGCTGCGTGAGCAGGCACTCTCAGCCGGGCAGAAAGGGGCGAAAGTGCAATTGGGCCAGTTGCTCGGAGCGGATGGAGTGATCTTTTTGGACCTGATGCCAGAAGGTGCAAGCAACCGGCTCGGCATCCAGTTGGTGGCAACGAAGCCGGGCGTCATCGTAGCCCAGGCGGAGGAGTCATGGCCGGTGAAAAATCTGGAGGTGTGGGCAGGGTTGATGGCGGTACGGCAAGCAGCGTTCTTGCCGAAGTTGAGCGTTTCCAAGACATCCGCCGTGCCGCTTTCTCTTTTGAATTTCAATTCAGCGATCGCCACACCTGAAGGTGCCAAGTTTGAACGGATGTTCACCGAGCTGTTGCTGCGCCGCCTGATGCAGCAACCGGAGCTGTTCGTGCTGGAGCGCAAACGGCTCGAGAAACTGGCTGATGAGAAATTATATCAAAGGACAGATGAAACGTTCTGGAACGGCAGTCTGGTGCTGGATGGAACGATAGACCGTGAGGGCGTTCAGGCTGGCCAGATGACCTTGCATCTGCGAGTGACGCGGCCAGAGGGAAATCCCCAGGAGATTGCGTTAACTGCACCCCGGGAGGAACCGCTGAAATTAGTGGAAGCAGCCGCGGTGCAAATCGTGAAATCACTGGATGCCAATGCCAAATTGAAAGGCTGGGATCCGTTGGCGGAAGCAGTCCGGTATTTCGATGAATCACGCTGGCAGATGGCGCATAATTCGCTGGTGGAATCGCAGCGTGCCGCCGAGACCGCGTGGGCCTTGGGATTCCGCTCCATGTCATTGGCAGAGATGCGCATCGCCGCTTATGTGAAGGAACTGCCCGCCGACCCGGTGATCTATGAGGACCAATCCATAAAGAAGATGCCGCGACCGCCGATGCCGGTGGAAGCACAAGTAGACAAAGCAGTGCTCGCGGCCAGATATTATCTGGAGCAGGCGGCCAGGATGGGAACCAATGCGCCACCGGAAAATTGGGTGAAGCTGGGGGAGGCGGTTCTGCTCCGGACATCGACGCAACTGAGCTGGATACATCAACGAATGGTTCATGTGCGCGGCAAGATCGTCCGGCCTGAGTCGTTGCGGGAGATGAGCCGTGAGATGGCCGGTTACCTCGCCAAATATTCGGTACCCACGAGATTGGACAACGGCATCTCTTATGACTGGCTGGAGTTGCGCTATGGCATGTTGTGGGAAGAGGATGTGACAGCCGGGTTGAAACGTTACGATGACGCATTGTGTCGGGGCCAGTATCTGGCGGTGTCACTGTCTTCCTTGGGCCGGATGCCATATATCCTGCCGATGCTTTCCTGGCAGGATCACTCGGCGGAAAATATGATGCGTCTGGAGAAAGAGTTTTTGGAACGGTGGGAGGGCAAAGATACATTGCTCGGCGGTTTGACGGTGCGATTGATGACGTTGAAGCGCAGTTCGCCGGAAAATTATGAGACCAAGTTCCGCGAGTTATTGGGTTTTCTAGGTGAGAACCAGCATGATTTCGGAGCCGATGTGACGAGCTACATGGAGAATTTGCCATCGTTGGTGGACATGCTCTCCCGCCAGATCGGCTACAACACTCCGCTCCGGAGAAAGTATGATGGGGAGTTCAAGCCGGCATTGAATGCGAAACTGGTGCCTGTGCTGGCGCAGGTGCGGGAGCAAAGAAACATCGTCCAGGTCAAGCAACTGGCGGCCCGGATGGACCGGGCGGCTGAAACGGGGGAAGCGATCGATGCCAGCGCGATTCATGGGACCATGATGTTGGGATGGAACGAGACGGCTGCGAAGCTGATACTGCCTTCGCTTCTGCGTTATGAAGCCGCGATTCCTCCCGGAAACGTTTTTGCAGGATTCGTGCGTGGAAGAGTGGGCGAGGTGTTCCGAAAGATCGGCGAGACTGTGCCTCCATCTCCGCGAGTAGTGGCCAAAGCAAGCCCACCCCCCGTGCCGTCACTCAAACCACCACAGCAAAACACGATTCCAGAAGAGGAAGTGGAGATAGACATCAAACTGCCGACAGCACCCAAACCCCGGACCCCGCAAGCCCCGCTGGTATTGAATCTTGAGGAATCGGTCAAACTGCTGCCATCGCGGGATGAATTAGGTTTTGCACAATCAGTGTTTGTGGCCGGTTGCATGGTAGCAGGGGATCATTTCTGGGCGGAGGTATGGAACACCGCTTACAGCGCCGGGCGGATGTCTTCGAAAGGAGAACTGATCTCCTACAACCTGCGTGACAGAAGCAAACGTGTCTACAGCATGCCCGAGGGATTCCGGTCCAAACAGCCAAGTTATTCTTATTACTACAACGGTGATCAGGGGTTTGTAGTGAAGGAAGGCAAGGTGCTGTATCTGGATGATGACACAGTGTGGGAACTCGGGGTGGTCAAGGGAGAATGGAGCAAGACCGCGTGGAAACTGCCATCGCGAAGCCGGTTGCACAGTGCGCATGACCGCCTGTTCGTATCCGCTCCGGAAAGCATCTCGGAATTGCTGGCAGATGGCAGTGTGCGTGTGCTGGCGAGCAATCGGCGTCGTCCAGCGTTCACACCATTGGATGAGACGTTGCAATTGAACCGTGCCTTGATGATGGCGAGCGGAGAGGACGGATTGCGGATCATCGTCGGCGGCAAGGTGGTGGACTATCTGCTAGATCGCAACCGCTGGCGGTCAGTCGGAGTAGTGCCTGAATCCGGTATGTGGCGCACCGAGATATGTGGCCAGGGAATGCTGTTTTCCCGGTCCAGCCAGTTCGGTTATGCCCCGTCAATCCATGCGTTATTGCCCGATCAAACGGAGATCATTCCGCTCGTGGCAGCACAAAATTATGCGGCTGATACTTGCCGGTGGATCTTTCCTTCAGAACTGAAGGCGGATGACCAATTTTTCCATTATCACCGTGCCTTGGCCGTGGAGACGGATTCTTTGTGGTGCTGGTATCATCCATCCAGTCCACCGGGCAAGCCTGCCGCCACTGTGCGTGAAGAGCATCGGCTGGTGTTTTTCAAAAAAGGCGTGCAACAACCGCTGGTGGCGCAGCTCCGCTATCATCCGAAGGACACAGTTCCATCGGAAAGTCTTAGTTCTCCGCCAGTCCTTTTCGCCACTGGCACTCATCTGGCACTGCTTCATCGGGAGTCTGGCCGGATGTGGTGGCTGAAGAAATCGGTCGTAGAATCCCGGTCGGAGGACCATGTCAAAGGTGAACTGGCGGCGCAGAAGGAACGGTTGGATTATTTGACGAAGAGGCTGAGCTACTGGCGGCAGGTGAGTGACATGAACGGGAACAGGAATGGCAAGTTGGAGCCGGATGAGTATGCGCTGATGCAATTGAGCCAGGGTTACAAGCAGGACCTTATCGAGATAGAAAAGCTCGCGCAGGCGAGCAAGTGATGCCTCTTCTGGCTCGACGTTCTCAAGGCCAGCCGATATTAAAGGCCAGTCATGATGTCGTTTTTCAAACGATTTGCCGGCAAGGGGGAGGAACCAACGTTCAAGACGAGGGTGAAGAATTTTTGGAAATGGTATGCGAGTGTTGCTGACCGGTATTACGCCGTTTGTGAAACTAAGCAGGGTACCACCCCGATTGCGGAAGAAGTGAGCAGCAAAGTAAATGAATTGATCCCCGGCTTTGCATGGGTTTTTGGACCAGGAGCCGAAGGCAAAGGGCATTCTTTTACGGTGTCAGGCGAGGGAGACATCCATAAGCAGTTTTTGACTGAATACTGGCGCACGCAGGCGCCTGAGTTGAAAGGCTGGACCTTTTATGCGTCACGTCAGGCTTCGCCTGAGCCGTTCGGTTGGAGAATGAAAACGGGTGGCAAGGAGTTCGATCCCAAGGAATTCTGGCTTGAGCCAAATCTGAACCATGATGACAAAAAAATAGATGTCTCCATTTGGCATCCGCTCTTCGATGTTTTGTCTGAAAAGGAACGCTGGCACGTGCTGTTTCTAATGCTGGATGAGGTGCTGGGAGAATTTGGCACGCAGAACTGGATCGGTGAAATCGCTTTCTCAGACAATCGATTGAAGGAGGCCATGCCTATTGCGGAACTCTGCTTGTTTATCCAAAAAGTTGAAAGGGAGCATGAGTGGAAGAAGTGTTCGCCGGTGGAATCGTGGAGCAGTTATCAACGTGAGGCTGGCGGAGATTATCCTCGCGGTGATATTTTTGCCGGCTCCACACGAAATTTGATATTATTAAACGAGCACTGGTCGGCAGGTGACGAGATGGAGAATCCCTTGCCAAACACGGGAGCTGATTTTGTGTTTGTACAGTTTGACCGGGCCATATTGTCTGCGGGAAATGAGGTGGATGAACGTGGTCGATTTGAGGATGCCGCCATTTAGGCATTGGCTGCGGAGGATAGCGGGATATCTATTGGCGGGGCGATGGGGGAGCAGTATGCGTATATGGATTTCCTGCTATTCGATGGTGAGCGCAGTTTGGATACGCTTTCCAAGAGCTTACTGATAGCGGGATTGCCCAAGGGAAGCCGGATCGAGTTCTTTGCGAAGGAGAAGCGGAAGCAGGCAAGGACGCTTTGAAGGTTGCGGCTCCTCGTTTGACCGCAGGAGGTCTGTCCTCTAGTGTGGGCGCGATGAAATATCGTCGCTTTGGTCGGACGGAACTGGCGATGCCTGTCATCTCGTGTGGCGGGATGCGGTATCAGTTCAAGTGGCAGGATGTGAAGCCGCAGGATATCCCGGCGGAGAACCAGAGGAATCTGGAGGCGACGATTCATCGCGCGTTGGAGTTGGGCATCAATCACATCGAGACGGCGCGGCATTATGGGACATCGGAGATGCAACTTGGCGATGTCCTGCCGAAGCTGCCGCGCAGCAAGATCATCGTGCAGACGAAGGTGCCCCCGCGGGCGAATCCCAAGGAGTTTTTGGCAGAGTTCGAGAAGTCCATGGCGTATCTGAAGCTGGATCATGTCGATCTACTGTCGCTGCATGGGATCAATAATCGCGAGTTGTTGGAGTTTTCGTTGAAGAAGAATGGGTGTCTGGCGGTGGCGAAGGAGATTCAGAAGCAGGGGCGGGCGAAACATATCGGGTTCTCCACGCATGCGACGCCGGATGTGATCGTGGATGCGATCAATTGCGGGGAGTTCGATTACGTGAACCTGCATTGGTATTTCGTGAATGACCTGAACTGGAAGGCGGTGCAGGCGGCGACGAAGCACGATATGGGCGTCTTCATCATCAGCCCGAATGACAAGGGCGGGAAGCTGTATGCGCCGCCGCCGAAGCTGGTGCAGATGTGCGCGCCGCTGACACCGATGCAGTTCAACAGCCTCTACTGTCTGGCGCGGACGGAGGTGCATACGCTGAGCTGCGGCGCGGCAAGGCCATCGGACTTCGATGACCATATCCAGATGCTGGATCATTACGACAAGGCGGCGGAGGTGATTGCGCCGATCGAGAAGAAGTTGCGCGCGGAACTGGAGCGGGTGCATGGGGCGGATTGGTGTGCGCGGTGGTCCGAAGAGTTGCCGGAATATTTCGAGGTGCCGGGTGATATCAATGTGCTGGAGATCCTGCGCCTGTGGACTTACGCGAAGGCGCTGGATATCACGGGCTGGGGGAAGATGCGTTACAACTTGCTGGGGCAGGGGGACCATTGGTTCCCGGGGAATACGGCGGCGGAGTTTTCGGATACAGTGATGAAGCCGGTGCTGGCGAAGAGTCCGTTTGCGGAGAAGATTCCCGGAGTTTTAAGGGAGGCGCATGAGATGTTGTTTGAGGCGCCGGTGAAGCGGTTGAGCCAGAGTTAGGGCGTTGGTTTCGAGTTTTGGGTTTCTGGTTTCGGGTCGGGCAGCCTATGGGGAATGCGGATGGGGTGAGTATTTTGAGAGCCTCAGGTTATGAGGAAACTAAAATTTAAATACGTCTTCTGCATCATATGCGGTTTGCTTTTGCTGTTTGTGCTGAGGGAGTGGTTGAAGCCTGAGAGATACAAAGTTGGTATGACCTGGGCGGAGGTTGAGCCTTTGATGCCTGAACCGTATAAGAAGCACAGATATGGCATCGATTATGAAAAGGAACCCACACAACGGCAACTGATGGAAGATGCTGTCTACCATGTTCACGAAGAGAGGGAAGGGGTAGTGCTTGTGTTTAATCACTATGACAAGATTATCAGCACAGAGAGGGTGAAGTATCTGGGGGTTGATCTGGTGAAGCTCAAGATGCTCTTTAATTAGAACTTCATGGGGTGTCGAAGCTGGGAGCAGCTTCGCTTTTCTTCGTCCCTGACGGGACTTTTTTCCATTTCCATATCGAAACCCGAGCGACAAATTGCTGGGCTATTGTCGGGTGTCTCTGCGGGAGTGGGGAGAAAACAGGAGTGCAGAAACAAACGGCGAGTTTAGAAGGAGGATAAGCTGTGGTGGGTTGTTTTTCCTGCTGTGGAGGTGGGTTCTGGTGAGGTTTTTCGCGAAGGATTTAGGAGGAAATCAAGCCCAAACAACCTGTTTTCAAAAAACATTCTGATTGACCCCAAAGGCGTTTTAAGGTGGTGATAAAGGGCTCCCGTACTGGGGGCTGAAAGAGCATTTTTTGGCAATGGCAAGAGTAGCAAAGAAAACTGGCAGTCCGCGCTCGGCAGGGGCCACGCGGTATGATGCGCACCATACGGTGCTGGACAAAACCTATGGCGCGATGGCCGATCTCCGCCGGGAATTGTCCGATTCCAAAGTCGCGGTCGGGGAACGTAGCGAGATACTGAAGAGCTTTTCCGCCTGTCAGGATCCGCAACGGGCCTGGCTCATCCTGGAAGACTATTTCGAGAAGCTGTCCCTCTCCCGCAAGGATTTCCCGAGCGAGGAGTGGTGGCCGCGTCTGGTCGGGGCCAAGGGCGAAGCCCGCCTCGAAGAAGTGGCGATGCTGTTCCTGAAGGCGAACCGTCCGTTGCCCTCGGAACTGATCTCCCATGCAAACTTTGACCGCTTTGCCGAGCTAGAGCAGGCGGAGAAGGAAAATGCCCTTGTGCAAAGGCTGGAGCGCTGGCTCTTGCCGAAGGAAGTCAGCCACTTGGATTCGCCGCGTGCGCGGGTGCGCGTGATGTGCGAGCCGGTGGTGGTGCCGGAGACGCCTTCCCTGCATACCTTGCGCGTGGAGCTGGTGCTGAACCGGCCGCGTTCGGGTGAGACAGTGCGTTCGCTAGAAGAGATCATCGAACTGACCACGCGCGCGGCGCATGAGCAGGAGCTTTTCTCGACGGAAGATTGGGAGTTCATCACGTGGTTGTCTGATCTGTATTCTGCCCGGGCGGCGGACATGGGGACGATCTCGCTGAACGGCCTCGAACTGGTGCAGTGGCTCACGCGGTGGGGTAATACGAAGCGCTTGGAGCTGTTGGATGGTTCGCATCGTCTGGAGTTCCATGGTGAACTGGTGGATCTCACGCCGCATCTGTTGAACAACGACATTGATCTGTCGTTCACGCAGCAGCTTTCGTTGCCTTCGGGTGAGAAGCTGACGTTGAAGGAGGCGAAATTCTTTGCGGGTGCGCCTTCGCTGGCGTTGGTGGGGGGAAGTTTCTATCTGCTGCGCAATGCGCCGTCCTCGGCGTTGCTGGGTGACTGGTTGAAGAATCCGGTGCTGCCGGTGAAGAAGCTGACGCATCGCTTGCTGAAGCATCTGCGCAATACGGGCTCGGCCCAAGGTGGGGCGTTGCCTTGGCAGGAGCTGTGCGATACGCACGCGGCCATCCCGCAATTCACGTTTGAATTGAGCGATGACACGGTGCGCCTGCGCCTGCTGGCGCGCAGTGAAAAGGACGGTTCCGTATGGCAGTGGAGCGGGCATGACTGGCAGCCGTATGGCGAGCACGTTCGCAAGAGCGATGACAAGCCGGAGTTGCTGGATGATCCGCGCCTTGATCCCGCTGTGGCGTGGTTGCGTCGCTTGGACTGGTTCACGCCGGAGCCCGGTTTGTGGATCGGTGATGCGAATGAGAATTTCCTGCACACGCTGGCGACGGCTTGGCCGTATAAGCCGGAAGGGGCGGAATATCTCGGCAATCCCTCGTTCCAACGGTTGTTCCTCGCGCCGCGTCGCTTGAAGCCGAAGCTGATCTTGCATGGCTCGGGCATCGACTGGTTGTCCGTTTCTGCCGAATGGGAAGCGGAAGGCATGCGCCTGACGAAGGCGGACCTCGAACGCTTGCAGGCGGCCACGGGCCGCTTCGTGAAGCTGCCGGACAGCGGCTGGATCGAGCTGGATACGGGTGCGGTGCAATCCGCGCATGAGGCGATGGCGGACTTCGGCCTGGATGGCCTGAACGCGATGCCGCAGAAGGTGGACATCTTGCACGCGAGCCAGGCGTCTGACACGACGATGGAGTTTTTCGCGAACCAGCCGCAGTTGAAGGCACTGAAGCAGAAGCTGGTGGAGTTCAAGGCGGTGCCGGAGATCGACCTGCCGAAGTCAGTGGTGGCGGAGTTGCGGCCTTACCAGAAGGAAGGTTTCGAATTCCTCGCGCATCTGACGAACATGAAGACGGGCGGTATTTTGGCCGACGACATGGGTCTCGGCAAAACGCTGCAGACGCTGACGTGGCTGGCGTGGCTCAAGGAGCGTTCGAAGAAGTCGAAGCCCGCGGTGGTCATCTGCCCGGCGTCCGTGTTGCACAACTGGCGTCGTGAGGCGGAGAAGTTCACGCCGCACATGAAGGTGCTGGTGCTGGAGAGCGGTAATGCGCGGCATAACCTGCGCAAGCAGATCCCGCAGCACGACATCATCATCACGAATTACGCGCTGTTGCGCCGTGACCTGGAAGAGCTGCAGAAGTTCGACTTCGGCGCGATGGTCTTGGACGAAGCGCAGTTCATCAAGAATCCGCAGGCGCAGATCACGCAGTCCGTGAAGCAATTGCAGGCGGAACAACGTCTGGCTCTGACGGGCACGCCATTGGAGAACCGGTTGCTCGACTTGTGGAGCATCATGGATTTCATCCAGCCGGGTTACCTCGGCACGCAGGCGGATTTCGTGGAGCGTTACGAGCCGAAGGGTGAGAGCGCGGAGTGGTCGGGCAAGGTGGCGCGCCGTCGCTTGGCCGCGCGCTTGCGCCCGCTGATGATCCGCCGCGTGAAGAAGCAGGTGGCGAAGGATCTGCCGGACCGTATCGAGGAGCGTCGCGATTGCGATCTCGGCGAAGCGCAACGGAAGCTTTACCTCGCCGAGCTGCGTCGCAGCCGCGAGCAGGTGCTCAAGACGGTGGCGGAGAAGGGGCTCGCGAAGAGCAAGATCCATGTGCTGGCCGCGCTCACGCGCTTGCGCCAAATCTGCTGCCATCCGCAACTCGTCGGCAACGATTCCGCATCGGGCAAGACGGAGACGTTGTTCGAGCTGATTGAGCCATTGGTCATGCAAGGGCAGAAGGTGCTGGTGTTCTCGCAGTTCGTGCAGATGTTGAAACTCATCGAAGCGGAGTGCGTGAACCGTCACATCGCCACACACTTGCTCACGGGCGAGACGAAGGACCGTCAGGAAGTGGTGAATGCTTTCCAGGCAGACGAGCGCGGCGGGTTGTTCCTGCTGAGCTTGCGCGCGGCGGGCACGGGCTTGAACCTCACGACGGCGAGCTACGTGGTGCTGTACGATCCGTGGTGGAATCCGGCGGTGGAAGCGCAGGCGATCGACCGCTCACACCGTATCGGCCAGACGCGGAACGTGTTCGCGTATCGTCTCATCGCACCGGGCACGGTGGAGGAGAAGATCTGGGACTTGCAACAGCGCAAGGCGCAGACGATCAGCGACGTGCTGGGCGAAGAAGGGTTCGCGCGGAGTCTGTCGCAGACGGATCTGGAGTATCTGTTCTCGGAGGATTGAGGATAGGTTTTGGAATTCGAAAGGCCGCACAGGGATGTGCGGCCTTTTTTGTTTGGGAAAGAAAGGGAAAAGACACGAGTTTCACGGATTTGCACGAATTAGAGGGGAGGAGAGATGGCCGCAAAAAAGCGCAAAAGGCGCAAAAGCCGGTTGCACCGGCGGGCCTATTACTTGGGAAACATCGAACATCGAACGCCCAACTTCCAACATCGAAAGCAGGAGGTTGAGTCTCGTTCCTCGACTGAGGAAGAAACGGCCCGCTGAGGACAGACGGTTCGTGAGGGGCATTCCAGCAGTCAATCAAGGTCGATGTCGATTTTCATGCCGGGGAGGGCCGGGATGTTCAGAATGCGGTTGCGCAAGGGTTCCTGGCCGGGAGCGGCGGGACGGCCATGACGATAGAGGATCACCATGCGGAAAGGGCCGGCACCGCGATTGTTATAGGCGGTGACGCGGTAGAACCAGGCTTCGCCGGGGGGTGGGTCGTAAACAAACCAATCGGTCCTGGTGGTTTCAGCGAGCAGTTCGTAGTCACGGCCTTCGCGGGTGCGTTCGACGCGGTAGCCGGTGAGCCAGCTTTTGCTCTTGGGCTTCTGCCAGCGCAGGAGGAGGGTCCGGTCGCACAGCACAGAGGCGTTGAGACGGTGGACGGAGCCGGGCAGGCGTTTGGCGCGGTAAAGCGCGGTTGAATACGGATGATCAAGATCAGCAATGTTTCCCATAACGCGGGGAAGCATGGCAGAGAGGGTAGGACAACGGCTGTCCTAGTGGGAAGAAAAGTGGGAAATTTTTTAGGAGAGAAAACAGACCAAAAAGGCGGTGAGCCGGGGAAACATCGAACATCGAACGCCCAACTTCCAACATCGAAAGCAAGAGGTTGAGTCTCGTTCCTCGACTAGAGACGGTCATGAACCATAGAGCCGGAAAAGAAAGCGTTGGTTAAGAACTGGACGTGGCATTTGCTTAAGGATATCGCCTTCCCCCTCACCCCGGCCCTCTCCCTTGGGGAGAGGGGGTTAACATTTCCAGCGCTCATGCCAGTTTGGACGTTTCTGCGTGCGCTATTTGGTTTTGTATTCTGGGGGCTGGTCTTTGATGACGTAGTAGTGGGCGGCGTTGGCTTCGGATTGGGGGGAGCTTTGGCCGTTGGCGACGGGTTTGGCTTTACGCTTGGATTGGGCTTTGGTTGTGGCAGGCGTGCAAACGCGCAACAACGGAGAAAATATGACACTGACCTTTTGCATCTCTTGAAATTATGAGGTGTGCAAACGAAAAGCACTCCGACTTGGAGAAGGTCGCGCTTTTGCCTCCCTCGAAATTTTGAGGCGTGCACGCGCGATAAATAACTAACCACCCAACCCCATCTTTTGCTTCCCTCGAAATTATGAGCCGTGCAAACGAACAACGGAGAAAATATGACACTGAGCAAACTTTTGCATTCCTCGAAATTATGAGGCGTGCAAACGCCCTAATCTTAACAATCAGAAAGGAAGTATCTTTTACATCCCTCGAAATTTTGAGGCGAGCAAACGTGTAAGGCTCAACTTCTTGATTCCCAAACAGCACCGCCTATTAAACCAGCCAATATTAATCAAGGTGACAACTATTCCGGTTCGCGGAAAGGTGCCGTATGCAAAAGTAAATAATAACAAGGCTTAGGTAAGGTATTCAGCAAGCGCTGTCAATCTCCCCAACCGGCCAAGGTCCGTTGACGATACCAAGAGGACCATAAACCGGCCATTTTCTTCCGGCGGGCATCGTCTGCTTCATCGGGCAGTTTGGGATACTCCAGAGCAAAGAGGCTCTTGCGAGCAATATTGATGGCACCCTGCACGTCAGCATCTGCCTGTGTGCCGCAAGCGAGGCAAATGAACACGGCCTGCTTGGGCCGGAACGGCAGCCAGGCTTTCATCAAAAGATTGGCCAGCATTTTGAACTGAGCAGCAGGCAGCGATTTGACCTCGCGGCCTTTCAGCAATTCAGCGAGCCGATCGTCCACTGCCCGCGTTTTCAGCCCTTGGCCCCTGACGTAATAGGCATAATCTACGGGCAAGCGGCGTGTGCCCCCAGCTTCAGGCAGGGTCACACACCAATAACCCTCAGAATCGCGGGAGAGGGAATGAGCCAGAGTCTCATAGAACTCCCGGGAGTGGACATGGCCACAGGCGCTGCAGGTTGAGGAAGTATAGGCGGGCCCGACTAGCCAAAGGAAATGGTTCTGGTTTTTGCGGAACTTGGCGGAACCAGGCATCTCATAGCAACCTGCTTCCGCCAGCTTTTGCTCGATGCTGGTGAGAATCCGCTCGTACTGCATATGGCTCATGCGTGTGCCACTGCCACCTCGCGTGGCGAGGCCGGAACCGAGGCGCTCCAAGACCAAGGGGGCACAATGTTCCGAAGCCAAATGAAGCAAATGGCGGGTGACCTCACCCGAGAGAGATAAAGCGCGATTACGTTCCTTCGTCTTTAAGGAGCGGTGGTAACCGCCTTTAGTGCTCTGCAGAACGCGTTTCTGTTCGTCGAACCGGCGCTGCTGCTCCCGATACTCCTCAGCAATCTTGCCTGCCGCCAACACCTTGCCCTGCCGGGTGAGCAGCGCATAGGCCGCAGGAGTGGCTTCGCCACGGTCAACGCCGATCAGTTTGTCTGGCAGGGGTTGGGCAACAGGCGGGGTTTCACGCTGCATGGTGACAGTGAGAAAATATTCAGCCCGAGAGCGCGAACCAGAGGGGAGTATCCGTATGAGGCGGGCGTTAGTGAAGGTCCAGTAATCAGTGTTCTTCAAACTACGGTCAAAGTGCCAGAGATACTCGCGGCCCTGACGCTTGCCGAACTCCAGCGGCAACACCAAGGGCGGATGATCCACATCCGACCAGACCGGTTTACGCACCAGCGCTTTGGGACGAAACAAGGCCTTCTTGCGTGAGCCGCCGGTCGTGGCAAACCCCGTCCAGCCTGTGATGACACGTCCCCGGACGGATTTATGGGCTTCCGCCAGGACGATGGGCTTCCCTCTGGGATGGCTGAGGATAAAGGCCCATTCATCGTGACCACCCTCACGGCGCATGCCCAGAGCTGCCCGATAACGGACGGTGCCATTGTCCATGAGGGAAAAGCCAAGAACTGGCAGGATGGCGTTCTCATCACCTGCTTCGTGCAGGGCACCGCGAACGGCCCCGAATCCTTGACGCCGAGGGACGTCCGCACGGAAGAAAGACACGTAGTCTCCAGACAGACGCAATGGTTCTAAAGCCAGCTTCACCGAATTGTTGACCAGATTAAGCAGCTTGATGACGGCTTGACGGTCAGAATATTTCCGTGATTCGAGATGACGAAGGAGTTTAGCGACGGAACAGGCCACGCCCCGAAAAACTTCCGCAACTATGGCTTGCGGCGACCAGTCTGGATGTAACCGCGCCAAAGTGTGCAGGCGGAGCGTCAGAGTCTTGAGCGGAGTGATGGAAGAAGTCTCAATGGGCGGAGAGAAGCGGTCCAAGATACTGAGCCAAACGGAATCGCTGACGGAGGGGAAAGTAGTTAATTGAGCCGTCATGATGTTTTGGCCCGCCTTCCAAAATGATTGAATGGCAGTGGTGAGAGGAACGATCTCTGCATAACGCTGACTGCCAACGAAACCGGGATAGCCTTTGATGCTGCGCGGCAAGCAGGCGTCTTCACGGCTGAGTTTGTGCTTTTGCAACAATATCAGATTGCACCAAACGCGCGATTGCCCCACCCAGTCATTATATGAAGCGACGTCTGCGGCGGTAAGGGATGCGGCGTCCGGCTCTGGTGGGGCCGGTGGGATATGTGTCAGTTGCAATTCGGCAGCGAGCTTCGGCAAATCTTCCCGCCACAGTTTGGCATTGCTTTGGATAATGACGCGGAACTCTTCACAGAGACCTTCACGCCGAGAGCAGAAGCTTTTCAGGTTGCCAGCCAGATCGCGCACAGTGGCTGTGATGGTGTCCCGGTCCACTGTCGATGGAAAATTTTTGCCGGTGACAAAGCGAGTGAGTAACCAGCCGACACAATCGGATTTATCCTCGTAAGGGTTTGTGGGAGACGCCTTGACCATACGCCAGAAATCTTCGGGCTTCTCTACCCACATCTGTTCCAGTTCTCTGAGCACTGACCGACGTAAATCTTGTAACGCATCGAATTGCGTCATGAGAGCCTCATAAAGTGGAGTGCCTGACGCGGTGCGAACCTTGAATTTGACTGTGCGAGTAATCTCCTGCGAGTCGTGGCCAACAGGATTGGCCAACGCGTGCTCAACTAGTTTCCTGACGGATGCGCGGATTGTATTCATGCTCCAAGGCCCCTCAAATTCCAGTGACGGGATGAAAGAGTATCGAATTGCGGGCTTTTGTCGCGCAATAAGAAATAAGTTAAAATGCGAGTTACGCGATTGACGTTTTTTGTAATTTACTGGGGATCAAATGGTTGTGTTTCCATTGCAAATTTTAGCGAAAAGTGATGGTTTTCTTGAGGGTTTGTGAGATAGATTTAAGTGCTGGCAGCTCGCTGCTGGTAAAGGAAGGGCTTAGGTAATTTTAAGTTCTCAGTTTTAAGTTTTGAATTGAGGACAGGAAAGCCGAAATCCCAGGTCATCAAGCATAGCGATGCTTTCTCGTGTCGATGTGTCCTGCGTTGGCGGGGAGGTGACAGCCTTATGGAATCAGCCGAAGTTCGGCTTCCCATCAAGGGAGAAGAGGTAGTTAAGTGCCTCCTCTCCCTGGCCCTCTCCTCCAACTATCGTTGGAAGAGAGGGGAATGAGAGTTGTGGGTTTCGGCGGTGGTGGGGTGTGGTTATCACGATGCCTTGGCGAAAAAGGTCAGGCGGCGGAGCACCACCGCCCTAACCTGTTTCAGGATCTGAGGGTGTATCGGGTGCTGGATCGGGGCTCGTAAGCTGGAGGGGGAACGGGACGTCGGTGGGCGTAGGATTATTTATGTCTCACCGGGGAATCCCAAAGTCGGTCGAAGTTCGACTTCCAATCGAAAAATCGACTGCCGTACCCACTGCGGAACCAGCCGGGTTTAGGACAGCATCAGAGTCTGGCCTCCCTGTGAGGAGGAGCCATAGGCCAGATACATTAACAGGGGTCGGATGGTTTCATTGCTCTTTGAAATAATTTCCTTTTAAGGAAATGCAGGTCGGTCGAGGTTCGACTTCCCTTTAGGGGGCGGGGAAAGCTGCTGGGCGTTTTGATAGCGCTTAGCGTGCTCAACCCTCACCCCAGCCCTCTCCCTGTTGAAGGGAGAGGGAGAAGAGGTCTCGGGCTTCGGCGATGGTGGGTTGTGGTTATCACGGTGCCTTGACGAAAAGAGTCAGGGCATCGCGGCAACGATGCCCTACCATGATTGGGTTACTGCGTTTCTTTGTGGAGTGGCTGGCGAGAGTCGGATCTGGGAGGTGTGGACTGGTGGCTAGAGTGCCGCAGGACAGGATGCCATCGAGAAGAGGGAGCATTGACCGGACGAGATGGGAAGGCGACTCAGGGGAACGGTAGTTGCACTACGGGCTTATGAATAGTTGATAGTGGGTGGGTGAGAGTTGATTGGAGGGGTTGGGAAACATCGGATATTGAGAGTTAAAGGTTAGGGCCGACTGATGTCGGCGGCTGCGGATTGGGGTGAACGGGCGAGGGCGCCTGTCCCATTGCCATCGCAGCGTTGCTTGAGGCGAGGACGCCGAGGATGTTTTTATCGGCTCGCGAGTATCGGGGAAGACGGGTATGATCTGGATGAATTCTGCTATGTTATCTGAAGGCGCAAAAATTATGAAGTCATGCTTGGCCATAGTCCTGTGCTTTCTGGTGCTGAATTTATCTAAGGGGGACGAGACGCCGACCAAGCTGAAGAAGGATGAGGAGGTGATCCTGTTCCCGGCACTGGGATGGAAGAATCCGACGGGTGACGGGTGGTTCGTCGAATTTCATGCATGGGTGTATGAGAAGGAGCCGAGACGGGCATCCACAGCGATGTTGCAAAAGCTGCTTGGGATGAAGCTGGAGGAGCTGAGCGCGGAGGAGAAAGGTTTTTTCAAGAAACGCACGGGCTGGTTTCTGGTGGATAACGAGCGGGGAAAGAATCTGAGCATCGGATTCAACGGTCTGACAATCGATTTGGGAAAGACGGATGCTAACGGGCATGCGAAGGGCGATGTGGTGGTGGACTGGTGGCTGCTGAACGGATTGAAGAAATCAGCGGGACAAACAAATGTGCCATCGATTGCGGGCACAAATGTGGTGACGTTGGAGCTGGCTGTAGCGGACAAGCGTGTCATCCAAGGTGCGGTGCATATCATCGGCGAGGAGGGGTGGACGGTCGTGTCGGACATTGATGATACGATCAAGGTGACGGAGGTGCGGGATCGCGAGGCCATGTTGCGGAACACGTTATGCAAGGAATTCATGGCGGCGGAAGGGATGGCTAAGATGTATACGGAATGGGCCGGGCAGGGGGCAGTGTTTCATTATGTGTCGGCGAGTCCATGGCAGTTGTATCCCGACTTGGAGAGGTTTCGTGCGGCGAATGGGTATCCGGCGGGGACATTTCAACTGCGGCAGTTCCGGTTGAAGGATGGAAGCGGGGTAGAGTTCCTGAAAGGTTCTGGTGGGTTCAAGCCGGGAGAGATTGGAAAGTTGCTGGAGCGGTTTCCCAAGCGGAAGTTCATGCTGGTGGGGGATTCGGGAGAGCATGATCCGGAAATCTATGGGGAATTGGCGCGCAAATACCCGGAACAGATCTATCGGATATTGATCCGGGATGTGACCGGAGATAGGGCGGAGGGAGAAAGGTATCGTGCGGCTTTCCAAGGGGTTGCGCGAGGAAAGTGGGTGGTTTTCGGGCATCCGGACGAAGTGAAGCATTTGGGGCCTGGAAAAGCGGAGGAAAAGGCGCGATGATTCAAGGTGGATGGCGTTCCGGATGGAGGGATTTCAGGCTTGCCTTTTGAGGCATGGAAAGAAACAGTGCGCGTTCTAAATTATGAGTTCGGAAAAAACAGAGCCGGTGTCGCAGCAGCAGCAGCAACAGGCCGCAGCGGCCCCTGCCGCACCAGACATCTCCTTGCAGTTGGAGACGTTCGTGGAAGTGTACAAGAAGCAGATCGGCATTGTCATCTTGGCCGGAGCGATCTTGGGCACGGTCGGTTATGCTTATACGGCGAACCAGAAAAAGAAGGAGAACGCGGCCTCCACAGCACTGGCGATGGTGGAATTGAATCTGCCCCAACCTGCGCCCGGAGGCAAAGCAGCCGAACCGAAGCCGGAGGATTTTTTCAAGGTGGCAGCAGACTTTGCCGGCACTGCTGCAGCAGAGCGGGCCATCTTGCATGGCGCGGTGGCGTTGTTCGAGGCTGACAAGTTTGCGGAAGCGCAGCAAAAGTTTGAGGAGTTCAGTGCGCAGTATCCTGCGAGCGAGGCAAAGGCGACGGCAGAACTCGGTGTGGCCGCGAGTCTGGAAGCTCAAAAACAATTGGACAAAGCTGCGGAAGCGTATCAGCGGGTGATCACCTCCTATGCGACCCAGTCTGAAGCGACGCAGGCGAAACTTGGATTGGCGTCAGTGCATGAGCAGAAAGGTCAGGCGGCACAAGCGTTGAAGCTGTATGAGGAAGTTGGCACTGTGCGTCCAGGCACCCAGCCTGGAGGCTGGAGCAATGAAGCGAACAGCCGGAAAGAACGCTTGCTGGCAGCGCATCCAGAACTGGCGGTGACGGCACCAGCTCCCGCCCCTGTTTCGACACCCGCTGTGCCGAAGAATTAAGTGTGAACTTGGCGTAGCAATTTTCGGCAGGCCGCAACGAGTTTGCGGCCTGTCTTGTTAAAAGACGTATCGACTGCATGAAACTTTGTATCATTGGAACCGGTTATGTGGGGTTGGTGACGGGTGCGTGCTTCGCCGAAGTCGGCCATCACGTCATCTGCGTGGATAATGACGATGCCAAGGTGGCTAAGCTCAAGGCGGGTGGCATTCCCATCTATGAGCCGGGTCTGGAAGAGATGGTGAAACGCCATGTGGCCAGCGGCCATCTGCAATTCACGAACAGTACCGCTGAAGGCGTGGAGAAATCCGACGTGGTATTCATCGCCGTACCTACGCCGCCGAATCCGGATGGTTCGGTGGACCTGAGTTTCATCGAGCGCGTTGCCCGTGATATTGCAGCGGCGATGACCTCCTACAAGATCGTGGTGGACAAGAGCACGGTGCCGGTGAAGACAGGTGAGAAGGTCGCCGAGACGATAAAGCGTTACTGCAAGGCGAAGGTGGAATTCGACGTGGTGAGCAACCCGGAATTCCTGCGCGAAGGTTTCGCAGTGGAAGATCTGATGAAGCCGGATCGTGTTGTCGTCGGCGTTCGCTCAGAGCGTCCGGTGTCCGCGATGAAGGCCATCTATCAGCCGTTCAAAGCACCAATCATTGTCACGGACATCAACTCCGCCGAGCTTATCAAGCACGCGGCGAATTCGTTCCTCGCGCTGAAGATTTCCTACATCAACGCGATCTCGGTGATCTGCGAGAAGTCCGGCGCGAACGTCGAGGAAGTGGCGAACGGCATCGGCATGGACACGCGTATCGGACGCAAATTCCTGAACGCCTCGCTCGGCTTCGGCGGCAGCTGCTTCCCGAAAGATCTGAGCGCGTTCATCAAGATCGCGGAGGAGTTGGGTTATCCGTTCGATCTGCTCAAGGAAGTGCAGAACATCAACGCGCAGCAGATGGAGCGTTTCGTGCGCAAGATCACGGATACGCTGTGGGTATTGCGTGATAAAAAGATCGGTGTGCTAGGTTTGGCCTTTAAGCAGAACACGGATGATGTGCGGATGTCCCCGGCGATTGATCTTTGCCAGCGTTTGATCAAGGAAGGCGCGAAACTGCGCGTTCACGATCCTAAGGCGATGGAGAAGGCGAAGTCACTCCTGCCACAAGACGTGGTGTATGTGGATGACATGAACGCCGTGGCCGAAGGCTGCGATGCGCTTGTGATCGCAACCGAGTGGAGCGAGTTCAAGCAGCTCGATCTCGAACGCGCGAAGAAGGGCATGACGCATCCGATCTTGTTCGACGGACGCAATCTTTTCGATGTGCAGGAGATGGAGCGCTTGGGCTTCGTCTACAAGAGCATCGGGCGCTAAGGCGAAACGCTATGAAGGTGATCGAAGTGGCGGCCGGACTCGTGTTCCGAGACGGCCAGTTGCTCATCACCCAACGGCGTCCACAGGATCATCTTGGCGGATTGTGGGAATTTCCTGGTGGCAAACGCGAACCAGCGGAGACGTTTGAGCAATGTCTCCGGAGAGAACTGCAAGAGGAGCTCGGAGTGGAAGTGGCAGTCGGGGCTTTGCTCGATGAAATATCCCACACCTACCCGGAGAAATCAGTGCATCTGAAATTCTATCGCTGCACTTTGATTGCGGGAGAACCTCAGCCGATTCATTGCCACGCACTTGTATGGGTCACTCAAAAGCAATTGCGAGATTACGAGTTTCCCGCCGCGGATGTGCAATTGCTTGCGATGCTGGAACGCGATGAGGCGATCTGGCGGGCTTAAAACACCCGCGCCCAGATCAGTTTCAAATACTGGCTTTCCGGGCAATTCGACATCAGCGGATGATCGCCACCCGCTTCCGTGCGCTCGATGATCTGCAGGCGTTTGCCTTCACGATGCGCCACCTTGGTGGCGATCTCTTCGAAGTGACCGAACGAAAGTAACCCTGAGCAGGAACACGTCACGAGCAAGCCGCCGGGCTTCGTGATAAGAATGCCGAGACGGTTTAAGTCCTCGTATTTGCGCTCACCTTCAAAGGCTTCTTCACGGCTGAGAATGAATTTCGGCGGGTCGAGGATCACCACATCCCATTGTTCTCCGTTACGCTGCATTTGGCGGGCGTAGGAGAAGGCATCACAATGCACCCATTCCACCTTTGCATTGTTGATATTCGCGTTGCGCTTGGCTTGTTCGATGGCCTTTTCATCAAGATCCACGCCCGTGACTTCCGCTGCTCCTGCGAGCTTTGCCGAGATGGAGAACCCGCCAGTGTAACTGCACAGATCCAGCACCCGTTTGCCTTTGACCATTGAGGCCAGCTTGCGGCGGTTCTCGCGTTGATCGCAGAAGAACCCTGTCTTGTGGCCTTCAACGAAGTTCACCTCATACTTCACACCGTTCTCCAAGATGCGCACGGAACGCACCTCATCCGTCTTGATATCGCGCGGCTTGATACGTTCATACGAGGCCACGAGTTCATCCACTTCGATGATCGTGCGCTTCGTGCCAAGGCGCTGATGCAACATGGGCAACCACTCTGGCAACCGCTTGAAGATACCAAGACTGTGGACCTCGATGCTCAAGACATCATTGAACTTGTCGATGATCAAGCCGCTCAAACCGTCGCCATCCGAATGGATCACGCGAAATGAATCCGTGCGCTCCGGCAGATTGAGCGTGTTCAGGCGCAGGTCCAGCGCCCGCTCCAGCAATGTGTTGAAAATCTCTTCACCGGTGAATTGCGCGCTATGATGAAAGACCCGCAAAGGCACGCGCGCCTTGGCATTGTAGAGGCCCATGCCGAAGGGCTTGCCTTCCTTGTCATACACATGCACCAGGCCGCCAGGCTGGGCATCCGGCGAGACCCGCTTGATCATGGCCGGGAAGATGCACGGATGAAAACTGAAGTATTTCATCTGCACCCACGGCTTCTGCCAATTTTCACTGCCACCGGAATGCTCCGTGGCCACACTGATCGTCTTCGCCATATCGGGGACAAGGTAACGTGGCTTGGAACCGGACGAAACGAAAATTCCCAAGGAACTCGCCTCTTGAGCAGAAGTCTGCTTGAATGCCCTCACATGCGCAGGGAAATCATCTTTGTGACGGGCAGCGATACGGGCGTGGGCAAGACCGTGGTGAGCGGTTTGCTTGCACGCTTCTTGAAAGAGAAGGGCGTGAACGTCGGCGTCTGCAAACCCATTTGCTCCGGCGGTCGCGAGGATGCGGAGCAACTGCTGAAGGCGGCGCGCAACCAGCAAACCTTGGATGAAGTGAACCCCTGGCATTTCACGCAACCACTGTCTCCCTTGGTTGCAGCACGATTGGAGCGCAAGCAGATCAAACCTGAAGCTGTTTTAAAACACATCCAAAGCATCCGTGAAAAGCGCGCTCTCACGGTCGTTGAAGGAGCAGGGGGGCTGCTGAGCCCCTTGGGAGAAGGTTTTGATTCCCGTGCATTGCTCACCGGTTTGAAAGCGAAACCCCTGATCGTAGTGGCGGATAAGTTGGGAGCTGTGAACCAAGCCCTCCTGGTGCTGGATGCGTTGCCGAAGCGCTATCAAGCCTCCGCGCAAATTGTGTTGTCTGCCGTGCCTAAGCCTGATGCTTCATCACAAACTAATGCGCGGTTATTGATGGAATTTTATCCGGATAAAGGCGTGCATTGTTTGCCCCGCATTTCGGTGAAGGATATTTCCACTTTGTCCGATAAACGCTCGCCAATACATCGCGTATTTCAACGCGTTCTGGAAAAGTGGTCGTTGGCCTAGTTGTTGCCGTTTCGCCACTGAACTACCGCTTGTCACCGTCGGGCATAGGAGTATTGTCGCGCCAGCATTCATCATCTAACGCGACTTGTCACCATGCACAGCAAGCATCTGCTATCCTTCGGTGTCGGAATTCTATTGGGCCTTAATTTTGCTGGTTCATCACTTCAGGCCGCTGAAGCGTTTGAAATCGGCCCGGACGACGTTGCCAAACTTCCCAAGGGCAAGGAAGCGGACGGTATCATCGGCGATTTCGTCCTGCGCAATGATAAGGTTGAAGCTGTTATCTCTCACAACGCGCTCTTCCGTCGCGCGAACATGAGCACGTTCTATGGCGAGAATGGCATCACGCCCGGATGTCTTTACGATCTGACGCTTAAAGGTGAGAACAACGATCAACTCGTCATCTTCTCGCCTTCACAGCAGCAGGGCATCGCCTCTTACGTGCGTGTGGCGAATACGGGAAAAGTCGGCGAAGCGGCGATTGAAACTGTAGTGACTGCCGCGAATAATAAAGGGCTTTATAAACGTCATGAATATCGTCTGCGCGATGGCTGGCAGGGCGTCCTCATCGTCACCACCTTTCGCAATGAAAGTGACAAAGTGGTGAAAGGCACGCCGGATGATCGCTGGACTAAGTTTGCCCGCAGCGGCACCGAGCGAGGTATCTCTTGGGCAGATGCAGAAGACCCTGCAGACAAGGCCGGTTACGCTTATGCTTGGATTGAGGTTGATGGCCTAAAGATTCCTGCAAAGGAAGTGGAATTGAAGCCAGGGCAGGAAATCTCCTTCGCACGGTTTCTCGCGGTGGGGCATTCACCGTTGGAAGCCATGGGCGTAGTGATGGGGCAAAAGGGCCTGGTAGGAACTTTGAGCGGAACCATCAAAGACACTGCTGGAAAACCCATTACAACCGGCAAAGTGGAAGTGGTAGTCGATGGCAAACCCATCGCTGCCTATCCGAATGCACAAGGGATGTATCACGTTTCACTGCGTCCCGGAGACTATGAGGTAAGCGCCACGGGTATCGGTCGTGATACCGTGAAGGGCAGAATAAAAGTGGAAGCCAAAGCGATTGCGGCTTTCGATCCCGTGCTTTCCGCCGAATCTTCCTTCACGTTCGACATCAAGGATGAGTCCGGCAAGAGCATCCCCTGCAAAGCCCAATTCTTAGGCGTGAATGGCACGAAGAATCCCGACCTCGGCCCCGCCAATCGCGCCTACGGTTGCGTGGACCAATATCATTCCGAGAAGGGACAATTCACCGTGCCAGTGCCGCCCGGCGAATACAAAGTGGTGGTCACGCACGGCATCGAGTTCAGCCATCTCGCTGAAACCGTGAAGCTGGAAGCGGGCAAACAACACACCGTCAAAGGTGTGTTGAAAAGATTGGTGGATTCCAAAGGCTGGATCAGTGCCGACTTCCACAATCACTCTACGCCCAGTGGTGATAACACCACCGGCACGGATGACCGCATCATCAATCTCGCCGCCGAACACATCGAGTTTGCTCCAACCACGGAACACAACCGCCTCTACGACTGGCGGCCGCATATCGACAAGCTGGGCTTGAAAGAAGAGATCCAGACTGTCAGCGGCATGGAACTCACCGGCGGTGCGGCGCATTTCAACATGTTCCCGCTCATGCCCAAGTGGAACATCCAGGACAATGGCGCGCCTCAATGGAACCCCGATCCACGTATCACCGCAGTGACCTTGCGCGATTTCCAAGGGCAGAACCCGCATCGCTGGGTGCAGATCAATCACCCGGACATGGTGGCGAACTTCATCGACCGCGATGGTGATGGTCGCGCGGACGGCGGTTTCCTCGGCCTGGAGCGTTTAATTGATGGTGTGGAGACGCAGAATTATTCTGACTCACAAATCCTTAATGGGGGTCCATTCCGTATCAGCCGCGACCGCACGGGTAAAGAATCCGTGACCTATCAGCGCGAGTTCATCTGGTTGCAGATGCTCAATCGCGGGCATCGCTACTGGGGCATGGCCGTATGCGATGCTCACTCTATCTATGGAAACGGCGTAGGCGGCTGGCGCATGTATTTTCCCAGTGCTTCAGATAAACCCAGCGAGATCGATCACGAAGAGATCGCGCGTCACGCGAAAGCCGGATGCAGCTACCTGACCACCGGGCCATTCCTGCAAGTGACGACGGAAGACGGCATCCAGCCTGGTGGCGAAACACGGGCGACGGGCTCCATCAAGCTGAAGGTGAAGGTGCAATGCACTGATTGGATCGACATCGATCGCGTGCAAGTGCTGGTGAACGGACGTCAGGAACCGAAGCTGAACTTCACGCGGAAATCACATCCCAAGATGTTCGCCGACGGCATCGTGAAGTTTGACCAGATGTTGGATGTGGCCTTGAGCGAAGACAGCCACCTGATCGTTGTGGCGATGGGCGAAAGCTCGGATATCTCCGTCGGCTACGGCACGAGCAGCCAGGCGAAGATACGTCCGTGCGCCTATCACAACCCCATCTTCGTGGATGCTGATGGTGGCGGTTTTAAGCCTAACGGTGATACACTAGGCTGGCCGTTGCCCACCAAGGGCATGAAAGTGGAAGAGGTGCGGGCCTTGCTGGAACGGAAATAGGTGCCCAGTCCTGATGAGATTCAAGGCTGCTTGGTCGGTGCGACAGTTTCCGCAGCCGGCGCCTTGCGGCTATCCAGTTCCTTCTTCACCGCATCCGTCACCTGATAGATGCCCAGTGCTGCCATGAGGATCGCAGCCAGGCTCAAGCAGGCGAGCGAGAGTGGTTTCGCCCGCAAGTCCTTGTGCTGGTTGGTGAAGTGGAAATAGAGCGCCGCACCAGCCAGAAAGGGCAGCATCAGTCCCTGCGCGACCGCTCCCCAGAAGACGAGTCTCACGGGATTGCCGAAAATCAAGAACACGCTGGTGAACGCCACCGGCAGGATGACACAGGAGATCTTGATCCAGCGCACGCGATGTTCCGGGTCGCGATACTTGTGGATGCCGAAAATGCTCAGGGCGTCTGCCAGCAGACGGGCGTTGGAAGCGGTTGCGCCGAACACGGTCGAGTAGAGCACCACCACAGCACCGACCAAGAAGAGCCAAAAACTCCATTCACCAAAAGCCGAGCGATACATATGGGAGAGCGTTTCAATCATCTGGCCGCTCTCCACCTTCATCTGCTTGGCATGAAGGATGGCCGCGCCCAGCAGGTAGAAGGCGATGGTCGCCGTGGTATAGATGGCGAAGGAGACCCAGGCATCGATGCGCATCACGCGCAGCCAGCCTTTCGCGCGTTCCTTCCACGCTTCCGTGCCATCATCCGGCCCGGTGTGCTTGGCGTAACCTTTTTCCAGGCACCAGTAGGGATAGTAGATCAGCTCGGAGGCACCCACACCGATGATGCCGAACGCTCCAAAAGCCGTTATGAGCGAATCCGGCATCTGGAAGGTGAACCCGCTTGCGAGCTGGCCGCTCGTCACCGCGAAGTCCGTGAACTGCAACGCACCCACTGCCACCATCGTGGTCAGTGTGAAGATAGCGACCATGACTGTGGACCCCGTCTCCACCAGCTTATAGCGTCCGACGACCAGAAGCACAGCGCAACTGCCACCGATCAGTATGGCCAGCAAAGGGATCGGTACATTCGCCCCGCCCAGCTTAAAGGAAGTCGCCACTCCACCCACCATCCCGGCCACTTGCGGCACCAGACACAGATACATGCCCAGCCAAAGCCACAAGACCCAAGACGCCATGAAGCGCGGTCCAGGCAAGGTATTCAACGCTTCCAAAGTGGTACGTCCACGCGTGATGGCGTAGCGCCCCAGCTCGATCTGCACGAACACCTTCAGCAAACAACCAAGGATGATGAACCAAAGCAGCTTGAAGCCTTCCTCGGCACCCAGCTTGGGAGTCACGATGAGTTCGCCGGAACCTACGATGACGGCGCTGATGATGAGGCCGGGCCCGAGTTGCTTGACGATGCCGCCGATGTGCGTGGGTGCCGGTTGCACCTCGATGGCGGGAGATTGGTTTTCGTTAGCCACGATGGAAAATGGATTGGAAAATGAACTCCTGCCGTCGGGAAACGACGGAATAGCCACCACCACAACAAATCTTTACCAGGCGACGCATGACAGGAATCGCGCGGAGCATAAGGGGCAGGGGGCAGGGGATTCAACCAAGCATTTCGCCGGTTGAAATACCGCTGCCCGCCAGTATGCTAGGGACGTGATTGCGTTGATCGACTATGGCGCGGGTAATCTCCGCAGCGTGTATAAGGCCCTGAAGTTCCTCGGTGCAGACGTGCAGATCGTCACGAAGCCGGAGGAGACGAAGGACGCTCACGCCATGGTGCTACCCGGTGTCGGCGCTTTCGATGATTGCATCAATGCCCTCCAAGGCCAGGCGATGCTCCAATGCTCCCGCGATTTTATTAAATCCGGTCGACCTTTCCTCGGTATCTGCGTGGGCTACCAAGCCTTGTTCGAGAAGAGCGAAGAATTCAACAGTTGTGCCCTCGGCCTGAATGTCTTTGGCGGCAAAGTCGTGAAGTTTCCAGAGAACGCGGGCATCAAGATCCCGCAGATCGGCTGGAATCAGGTCTGGCAGAAGCGTGCCGATTGTCCGCTCTACAAGGGCATTGCTGACGGCAGCCATTTCTATTTCGTCCACAGCTTTTATCCGCAGCCGGTCGATCCCTCCATCGTGGCGACCACTACGGATTACGGTCTGGATTTCACCTCATCCGTCTGGCGCGATAACGTGTATGCCACGCAGTTCCATCCGGAGAAGAGCCAGAAAGCGGGCCTTCAGCTCCTGAAAAACTTCATCGATCTGGCGGAATAATTCCCCAGAGCGATAAGGCTATTTACCTGTATTGTGCCGTAGTCACGCAACGTGATTTGTTGCTTGGTTATTGGAGATTCTTTGGAGCTTTGAGCTTGGGATTTGGAGCTTATTTCCATTCCTTCGACATTCGGATTTGGTCATTCGTCATTCCCTGCCTTGTATCTGGGCCATTCCTTTGCTACCTTGTCCCCCATTCGACACACGAACCGGTGAAGTTTCATCGGATAAATCGAACATTAACCAACACGAATATGGCTCACGAATTACCGGCACTTCCCTACGCCAAAGACGCACTGGAACCCCACATCGACACGCAGACGATGGAGATCCATCACGGCAAGCATCACAATGCTTACGTGACGAACCTGAACAAGGCTCTCGCCGGTTCCCCGGTGGAATCCAAGTCCATCGATGAACTCGTCAAAGACATCGCGAACGTTCCCGAGAACATCCGCGGACCCGTCCGTAACAACGGCGGCGGTCACTGGAACCACAGCTTCTTCTGGAAGCTCATGGGCCCCGGCGCGGGCGGCGCTCCGACGGGCAAGCTCGCTGACGCGATCAACGCCACCTTCGGCAGCTTCGATGCTTTCAAAGAGAAGTTTGAAGCCGCTGGCACCACCCGCTTCGGCAGCGGCTGGGCCTGGCTCGTGGTGAACAGTGGCAAGCTGGAGGTCGTCTCCACCGCCAACCAGGACAACCCGCTCATGGGCAAGGCAGTCGCCGGTTGCGAAGGCAAGCCGGTCCTCGGCTGCGACGTGTGGGAACACGCCTACTACCTGAAGTACCAGAACCGCCGCCCGGATTACCTCAAGGCCTTCTGGAGCGTGGTGAACTGGAGCGAAGTATCCAAGAACTACGAAGCGGCCTTGTAATCGACCTTCAAGTCATCTTTACGGAAAGCGCGGCCTGCAACGGTCGCGCTTTTTCTTTATCCGCATTGGTTGGAAAACGGGCTCAGAAAAAATTGAAAGGCGCACAGACTTTCATCTGTGCGCCTCTCGGTTCCCCAACCACCCCGCCTTTAACGGACAGGCGGGTAAATCACTCATCAAGGTTCTATCACCACATCCCTGATCACGATCCGGAAGAAGACGTTGCCGCTGCTCTTCGGGACTGTGGAGCGGACTGTCACCTGTTTTGTCGCGCCCATATCCGTCTCCGTGGCGGCCGTAGGAATGGTCGAAGAGAAGGCGATGTTGCTTGAGGCGGTCACCACCACCTCCACATCTTCCACCCCATCCAGCACCATGGCGCGGATGGCGTAGTAATCAGTCCCGCTTTCATTCACCACGATCTTCTCGATCACAGGTTTGCTGCCGGACTGGCCCGGATTGCTGCCGAAGACGTACTCCACGATGTTTTTCACACCGTCACCATCGGCATCATCATCGGGTCCTAGATTGCCGCCCGCTATGAGCCCGTTCTCGGCCATCCACGATGTGAAGGTGAGCGGTTCAGCCACCGTAAGGACCGCATTCGCGCTGGTCACAGAACCGTTTCCGGCCGTCACCACTACATTGTATTCACCCGCATCATCCGCATCGATGTCGTTCAGCACCAGTTGCGGAGTCGTCACGCCCAGTGGCGTTGTGCCCTTGCGCCAGCTGAAGGAGAAGGGCGCCTGGCCCACTGCCGCCACCGAGAAGGTGACCGTCTGGCCCGTTTGCGCCGTCTGGCTGGCCGGGTCTTGCACGATCTCCAAAGCCGGAGCCGTCGGAGGAGGACCATAAATACGTGCAATGTATGATCTGCTAGAGCCACCATAGCTGGTGAAATAGCCGCCGATAAGAAAATCACCAGTCGGCAGTTGGGCGACAGTGTAAACGACGTCGCTTGCTCCGGTAGTGGTGCCGAAAGATGTATCCGTCGTGCCATCAGCGTTCAAGCGGGCCACGCGTTGCCGAGTGGTGCCGTTCACGGTCACAAAGTGACCCACGATGACGATCTTGTCATCGGATTGGATGACCATGTCATGCACGTTCGCGTAGCTGTCCAAGACCGCATTGAAGGTTGTATCCACTGTTCCGTCCGCATTAAGACGGGCGATGCCATAGCGCGTATGGCTTGTGCCAGATGGGCTGTCTTTCACTGCGTTAAAGAAACCGATGACGATGATCTTGCCCGTGGACTGGAAGCCGATGTTGACGGGTCCGCTGGCCGCCGCATTCACCTGGGTGGTGAAGCTGGTATCCAAGGTGCCATTGGCCTGATAACGGACCAGACCCACATGCGTGCCGCCATCTCCCGTGCTGCCCAACAGGCCGGAGGCAATCACGCTGCCATCTGGTGCCCTGACCGCGCTGCGCATGGTCGTGTTGGGATAGGAAGAAGGCACGAACGCAGTATCCAGCGTATGATCCGCCTTGATCTTGGCGATGTAAGAACGGCTGACGGTATCAATGGTGGTAAAACTTCCCGCCAGGAAATATGAACCGTCCGGATTCACTGAGATGCCGTTACCATAGGAGTTGTTCTCACCGATGGTAGTGAAGGATGTCGGTGTGGGGCCAGTTTGGAGAACGTCTGCGCTGTTGAAGCGGGCCAGACCGTAGACGCCAATGCTGTTCACAAAGCTGAAATGACCACCGATCAGGAATCCGCCATCTGGCAGGAAACGCGTCACATTGGCGTTGCCATTGAAGCTCGGCGAGAAACTCGCATCCAACGTCAGGTCTTGATTGAGACGCATGAACTTGTTGCGCGTCTGGCTGTTATAGGAGGTGAATGAGCCGCTGACATAGACCCGGCCTTGGGCATCGATGTCGATGCTGCGCACGGGTACGCCGCTCTGGCCTGACATGGTGGCCGGGGTGAAGCTGGTGTCCAACGTGCCTTGTGTTCCACCCGCAGCAGTAGGGACTGACATGGAAAGACCCGCTCCCGCGCTGATCACAGGACCGTAGACATTGTTGATCACCACATCATACATGGCCGCGTCGTTGGCGCTCACGGCGTTGATCGTATAACTCGCGCCCGTGGCGCCGGAGATGTTGTTGCCGTTCTTGCGCCATTGGTAGGTGACGGGCAGGGCGCCGGCAGCAGTGACACTGAATGTCGCCGACTGCGCCAGATTCTTCACAATGCTCTGCGGTTGCTGGCTGATGATGATGTTACCCAGCACCGTCAACGTGGCCGGATTGCTCGGCTTGGAGCCAGAGGCATTCGAGATGATGACACGATAGACACCCGAAGCCGAATCCGGCACTGAGTTCAGCGTGAGCGTCGCCCCCGTTTCACCCGTCAGATCGTCACCGTTCTTCTGCCACTGATAGCTGACCGAAGAGGTGCCTAGCGCGGAAGCGGTGAAAGTCACCGTGGTACCGCGATTGACCGTTTGAGAGAGCGGGTGCTGTATGAATGACAGATCCGGCGTCTCACCGAAGAGACGCGTCAGATAAGAAACCGTCACACCGTCGTAGGCATTGAACTGGCCAGCCAGCCAGATCTTCCCATCCGGTGCCACCTTGATGCTCAAAGCGTAATTGAGATTGTTGTTGTTATAATACAGCTCCGTGCCGGAATCGAAACTTGTATCCAAAGTGCCCGTGGCGTTCAGCCGGGCGAGTTGGTAATGAGTCTGTCCGGTCACCACCACGGTGAAGCCACCGCTGATGATCACCTTGCCGTTCTGTTGCACGGCGAAGGAAGTCGGTGTTGCGCTCAAATTGGCCGGCGGAATGAAGTTCGAGTCCGCCGTGCCATCCGTGTTCAGGCGTGCCAGATAACGGCGTGATTGCCCGCCGATGGCCGTGAAGCTGCCCAAGGCGAATATCCTTCCGTCCTCCAGAAGTTGGAGTCTGGAAACTGTTGCATTTGGCAGAGGAGCATAGCTCGTGTCCAATGTCTCATTGGCATTGAAGCGGGCCATGCGTGCGTGGGCCGTCAGGTATGAGGTGCCGTTGTGTGCGCCGGCAAAATTACCTGCGGCCACGAATTTGCCATCCGCTTGCAAGATCAAGGCGTTCACATCACCGTTCACTTTGGCAGCGAAGGTCGGGACAGGTATGCCGTTGGCATTCAGCTTTGCAAGATATTGGTATGTTACCGAATTATAGGTCGTGTTGAATGCACCACCAATGATAACGGAGCCATCTTCCAGGCCGATGGCGGCATTGATGGTCGTGTTCAACGGACACTGGAAGGTGGTGTCCAGAGAGCCATCCGCATTCAAACGCACAAGTCGTTGGTAAGCGCTATTATCATTCACCGCAGTAAAGCTGCCGCCCACCAGGTATTTGCCGGAAGGCAATGGCCAGATGTAATTGACAATGCTGTTGAACTTGGCCAAGCCCGGCGTGACCACATTCGTTCCGTTCGCATCCAAACGCGCAAAATAATTGCTGTTCACACCCGCGATACTAGTGAACTGGCCGCCCACCAAGGCTCCTCCATCTGGCAAAAGGGCCAGATCATATACGTAGTGGTTGGCTCCCGACGGCTGACGGAAAGATGTATCCCGGCCCGCCGCTGGTATTGTGACGGTCACGGCCATCGCAACAGTCATCGTGTCGCCGAGGCTGCTCTGGATCGTCAGTTGATATGTCCCTGCATCAGCGGCTTGCACGCCGTTGATGGCCAGAGCTGCGGTGCTTGCCCCGCTGATGGTGCCGCCATTGCTGACGACGTTGCCATTCTTGCGCCAGGTGTAGGTCGCGGTGGAGATGGCTTTTATCTTCGGCGCGAACACCACATTGCTGCCCGCGATGACATTCGTGCTGGAGGAGAGATTGATCTGGATGAGCGGTGCTCCCAGCACAGTGAGTGAGGCCGGCTTGCTGAAGGCTTCGCCTGCAAGGTTGGTGATGCGCAGGGAATAGAGCGCGTCATCGGCGGGTTGAGCACCGGTGATGCTCAGCGTCGCCGTGGTCGCGCCGGAAACTGTGCCACCATTGCTCAACGGTTGGCCGTTCTTCAACCACTGATAGCTGATGGTAGAACTGCCGTAAGTGGTCGCCGCGAACTGGGCGTTTTGGTCTTGATCGATGGTATTGGAGACCGGATGCGTCAGGAAGGCCAGATGCACCGGGTCGTTATTCACCTTGGCGATTTTGCCTTTGGTCGGAACGGAAGCGTTATAGTTGCCAAAATCGCCTGCGATGATCAATTCCCCGTTCGCTGCCAATGCGCCGGCGTAGATGTATTGGTTTGAATTTCCAATGCCTGTGCCTGGATCGAACGTGGAGTCTGTGGTGCCGTCCGGGTTTAGGCGTACGATACCCGGATTGCCGCGACCGAAGGCCAAAATCTTGCCATCACTTTGGAGCTCAAGGTCGCGTGCGTTAGCCCGGCTTTGGCCCGGCAAATTCGGGTTGAAGGTCGTGTCGATGGTGCCATCGGCAAAATAACGGGCGAAGCCGTAATGCGGGTTGACACCGCCGATGTAGGTAAACGAGCCACGGATCAAGACGCTGCCATCTAATTCTTCAGCCATGGCATAGATTTCGCTGTTATGCGAGTTGGAGATGTTGAAGGTCCGATCCCAACTGCCGTTGGCATTCAGACGGATGGCGACGAACGCGGTCTGGCCGTTCACTTGGTTGAAGTAACCGCCCACCATATACTTCCCATTGTTCAAACGGATGATTCGGTGGGCATAGGAGTTCGGACTGGGAGGAGTGAACGTATTGTCGATAGCCCAAAAGGTGCCGTTAAAGCGATACTTCCGTATAAAGCCAGAGTTGATGCTACTTCCGCCGACGACTATGAAGCTGCCATCCGGCTCTGCAATGATGTCATTAAAAGTTCCGGAAACACTGGTTATATATGTTCCAACGCCGGTGTTATCGTAGAGATAAATGCCACCAGACGATCCGTTGTGCAGCGACATCAGAATCCTTCCGTCAGGAAGAACCGCGAGACGTCGGCTGCCGAGAGTGGGACTGGAGATGCCCGATGGAATGGCGGTGGTCGGTGCGAAGGTTATATTAACTGTGCCATCTGCATTCAGGATGGCAATTTGGTGACGGTTGAGTCCGCCAGCAGTCGTGAATCCACCACTGACCACCATTTTGCCATCCGGCAACATCAAGATGTTGTCCAAACTGGATGAGAATGCGGGCACTCCCCATACTGTGTTCACCGAACCCGGCTGTATGATGACGCTCACCAGGGCGGCGGAGGAATCTGTATTGCCCAAAGAATCTGTCACTTTGACATAATAGCTGCCGGAGTCTCCCACCACGGCGTTCACGATGGTCAAAGTCGCCGTCTGTGCCCCGCTGATGTTCCCGCCATTGCTCACGGGAGAACTGCCCTTATACCATTGATAGGTCAAAGTGCCGTTGCCCAGTGCCGTGACACCCAGAGTGATTGTCTGTGTCGTCACCACATTGGTGGTCGCAGGTTGCACCAAAATCATCGGTGCCGTGATCGGGGTGACGTTGAATGCCGGGCTGGGTTGTGAACCGGACAGATTCGTGATGACCACATGATAGTCACCCGCATTGCCGACCGTCACACCCGTGATGGTAAGCGTGGCTGTCTGCGAACCGGAGATATTGCCAGTGTCGCTGAGCGGGGAACTGCCCTTATACCATTGATAGGAAACCGCCGAAGTGCCGATGGCCGACGCGCGCAGCACTAACGTGCTGCCCAAAGCCGGAGCGGTGCTGCTAGGTGTCTGGACAAATGCCAGGGCCGGCATCTCGTTCAACAGCTTGGCCACATACTTGCGGTACTGCCGGTCAAAATCATAGAAATCGCCCACGACGGCGATCTTGCCATCCGGCAGCAAGGCCAAGTCGGTGACTTCAGGATCAAGACGCGCACCGAACCCGGTGTTGGCTTGGAACGCAAGATCGCCTGAGCCATCTGCATTAAGCCGCATGACACCACTGGCCAGGCTGCCTGAGAAAGTGGTGAACGCACCACCCACCACGATCTTGCCGCCGGGCAGAAGCAGCACATCATTGATGTGGCTGTTGAACTGGCTGTCGATGACGAAGCCAGTGTCCACATTGCCGTCCGCATTGAACCGAGCCAGATACTTGCGGGTCTGTCCCCCCACAGTCTGGAACGCGCCACCGGCAATGATTTTGCCGTCCGGCTGCAGGGCCAGGGAGTAAACCACGTTGTCGATGCTCGGAGGCGTGAAGGTGGTGTCCAGGGTGCCGTTAAGATTCAAACGCACGATTTTAGAGACGGTCGTGCCCTGATATTTGGTGAACGCACCGCCTACGAGCAATTTGCCATCCGGCTGGACCACCACAGAATGGACTGCTGGACCGAACGCGCCGTTGATGAAACCTGTCCCGGCATAAAACGTGTTATCGATGCTGCCGTCGGAGTTCAATCGCACGATTCCGCTGCGGCTTTGTCCGCCAATGCTGGTGAATTCACCTGTCAGGATGATCTTGCCGTCCGGCAGGGCGAGGAAGTCCAGCACCTCATCATTCGGGCCGGTGCCTGCATTGAAGGTGCCGTCCACCGTGCCATTGGTGTTCAGGCGCTTCACACCCAAGCTGTCGGCCACGATCAGCCTGCCATCCCCCAGTACCGCGAACCGGTAATAGCCGCCCGTGCTGATGGTGAATCCCGTGTCCGTGGAACCGTCGGCGTTCAACCGCACAACGCTATCACGCAGGTCGTCACCGCTCCACTCGCCGAAATAACCGGAGGCATAAACCTTTCCGTCCGGGGAATGGCCCACATGCAAGACCGGTGCCGTGTCCGGACCATTGCCGGGCACGACGAAAATATTCTCCAGCAAACCGGGCTTCTCCACCACCGTGATGGTGGCGTTCGCGCTGGTATCACTGCCCAGGCCGACGATGCTGACGACCACGGAATAGGTGCCGGCATCCGCCGCTGTCACCGGGCTGATCTTCAATGTAGGGCTGTTCGAGTTCGGGATGTTATCCGCTCCCTTCTTCCATTGATAAGTCAGTGTGCCTTTGCCGCGCGCCTTGACGGTGAAGGTAAATGAGTTTCCGCGCGGTGCCTCACCGCCGACTGGCTCGATCTCGATCACCGGGATGTAGTTCACCAGCAGTTGAGCTCCGGTGCTGGTGAGGTTTTGCGATCCGTTGGAGACGATCACATCATAAACATCCTCATCCGCCACCGTCACACCGGTCAATGTCAAGGTCGCCGTTGTGGCCCCGGAGACTTTGCCGCCGTTGCTCAAAGGAGTGCCGTTCTTGCGCCATTGATAGGTCAATGCAGAGGTGGAGGTTGCGAAGACCTTGAAGGTCGCATTGGCATCCTGATCCACGCGTTGCTCGACCGGCTGCCCAACGATGGCGATATTCTCCTGCACCCCAAGCAGGCGGATCACATAGCCGACATAAGCGCTGCCGACCGTCGTGAAGGCACCCCCAACCAGGAGGTGACCATCCGGCTGCGCTTCGATGGAATAGACGAACCCACCATTGTTGAGTTGAAGGTCCGGGAAAGTGCTGTCCAAAACACCGGTGGAGGTCACCCGGGCGAAGTAGAGTCGGCTTACGCTGTTATAGGTGGTGAATTCACCGCCGATGTAAACATGGCCAGAAGGCGTGATCGCGATGTCACGCACATGGTCATTGAGGCCGCCGACTGGATCGAAGGTCGTATCGAGAACACCGTTTTTATCCAAGCGGGCAAGGCGGTTACGAGTAGTGCCACTGTATTGGAGGAAGTTGCCGCCAATGTAGATGCGGTCGCTCGCATCCACCGCCACCGCATAGACTTTTGCGCTGGCACCCGTGCCGGGATTGAAGGAGCCATCCACGCTGCCGTCGGCATTGAGACGCGCGATGCGATTGCCGCCACCGACGTTGGTGAATTCACCGACTAGAATGATTTTTCCATCTGCTTGAATCGCGAAATCCCTGACTTCGCCGTTGAAGTTCTGCAATTGCCATGAGGTGTCAGTGCTGCCGTCTGCATTCAGGCGCACGATGCCGTTGGAAAGTTTGCCGGCCACCAGGACTTTGCCGGAGGGGAGGAGCTTGGCTTTGAAAATTCCGCCGTTGATCTCGATCGGCCAAGGATAGGTGTAATCGACCGTTCCATCCGGTTTATAGCGGCGCCAGAAACGGTCGCTGCCGCTTTCATTGCCACCACCGACCAGCACATCACCATTGGGCAGGGGCACCGTGGTGAAGACCTCTTCCGTCGGACCAGTGCCCGCAAACAACCCTGTGCCGGTCACGAATTGCTGATCCACATTGCCATAGTAATCCGTCTTCGCCAGACGGATGCGATCAAAACCCTGCACCCTGTCGAAGTTGCCACCGATATACACCGAGCCATCCTGGGCTTGGTTGGCCGCTTTGACATAGGTGATGCCAATGGTCGTGGTGACTTGACCCGGAAGGTAAGTGTAATCCACTGCGCCTGGAGCATTCGGTGCATACACCAGCGTGACCGCTGTGCTCGTGGTCGTGCCGCCCGGACCAGTGATCTCGACCGTGTAGGAGCCTGCATCCCCGCTCACCGCGCTATTGATTGTATAACTGGAGCCCGTTCCGACCTGGGTCGAACCGTTTTTCCACACATAGGAAAAGGGGCCGGTGCCAGCCACGCCTACTGTGAAGGTGAAGCTCTTTCCTTCGTTCACACCGCCGCCTTTTGGGGCTTGGGTGATGACCGGGGTGATGTTCAAATACGTTGTGGCAGAAAGGTCCGTGCGGTAAAGCCCGTCGGTCGCGGCAAAATACAATGCCCCATTGTGAGCATAAAAACTGTCGCTCAAAATATCAGAACTCTCTGACGGCAGTCCGGTCACCGCGATGCCGCGCCAAGTAGCACCTTTATCAGTCGTTTCATAGGTGAGAGGTCCTGTGGTGGACACGTAAACATTATTCCCGTGGACCGCCAGACGCCGGGCCAGTCCAGTCACAGCACCCGTGGAAACCGCTTCCCAACGGCCTTTGGCCGTATCGCGCCGCCAGACAACATTATCCACTACGGCAAAAACCGTTCCGTCTGCCGTGACTTTGATATCGTAGGAAATCCAAGTCCGACCGATGAGTGCTTCGTTGAAGCCGGGAATGCCCGCATTATCCATCTGCCATGTCGCCCCATTGTCCACCGACCGCCAGATTCCCCAATGAGGAGTGGCGGCGTATACGGCCGTGCCATCCGTAGCGACATTGTACGCAAACTGCATCGCGAAGAAGGGGATGCTGGGAATGCCTGTGCTGGCAGCCGTCCAAGTCGCGCCATTGTCCGTGGATTTCCAAACACCGTGAGAAAGCATGTCGGAAGCGAAAATCGCGCCGTTGTGTTCCACCATGCCGCCGAAACCCACGATGGTTCCTGCAATATTCTTGGAGGGAGTGTTAAACGGGAAGGCAGCCTGAGTCCACGAAGCACCGTTGTTATCCGAGTAGAACACCGGACTGCCGACGCCATTGTTCCAGCTGGCCGTGTCACCTGAACGGATGATGCGTCCGGTAGATGTTTTGAGAAAGGCCTTAGGCGTGAGAATGGCGCTGGCCCCATCTGCCAGCCCGGAGTTCATCGCGGTCCATGAAAGACCGTTGTTATCGGAACGGAACACGCCTTTGTTATTGCCATAACCGGCAAAGAGGGTGTTGCCCGTGCCCGCACCGATAGAGATTGCCGCAGAGCCATCAGAAGGAGTTCCCGAAGTTAGCTTTTGCCAATTTTGTGCGTTGGCGACTGATTCTACGAGCAGAAGACTGCTCAACAACACAGCCAAACGAGAAAAGTTCATCATTGTCAGCAAAAGATATTGGTATTGTGGAGGTTATGATGATTAAGCGGTTCGCCTAATTTATTGTGTCTAGTTACTGGACGAGCATGAGCAGAATTTGGGCCATTTTTACAAATGCTTAACAAAGCAAAATTTACAGCTCCAAAGAATGCAAAATGCTCGAATTAAGGGGGTTGGAGCGGGATCAGGAAGTTTTCAGGGCTATTTTACTTGATAGGGATAATCCCTTTTTTCTCAAGACTGCGAAGTTTGGGGCTGATGACTGCCGCGCAATAACCTTGGGTGGGGTTATTCTTGAAGTAATCTTGGTGGTAATCCTCAGCTTTGTAGAAGATGCTGATAGGGACGATTTCCGTCACTATAGGAGTCTTGAAGTTGGCCTGGGCCTTCTTCTTGGATTCTTCGGCCGCTTTTTTCTGCGCTTCACTGTGGTACATGATGGTGGAGCGGTACTGGGTGCCGGTGTCAGCACCTTGACGGTTCAAGGTCGTGGGATCATGTGCGGCCCAAAAGATTTCCAAGATTTGCGCGTAGCTGATTTTCTTCGGATCAAATTCGATCTGAATGACTTCCGCATGACCGGTATCGCCTGTGCAGACTTGTTTATAGGTGGGATTGGGCACTTGGCCGCCAGCATATCCCGAAACAACGCTTTTGACTCCGGCAAACCGTTCATACACCGCTTCCGTGCACCAGAAACAGCCGCCGCCCAATGTGGCCTTTTCGGTGTAAGCCCATCCGGCGGTTTCATCCTTGGTTTCCTGTTTTTTATCTTCGGCGTTCATGGCGCTGGGTAAGGTGCTGCATATTCCGGCCAGTAACAACAATTGCGATGTCACAAAATGGCGACGGGTGATACGTTTGGCAGAAGAACGGTCGGACAGTTGGTTTGCAGCTTGGTAGTTCATGGCTGTCTGGATGCTTTATATATCACATTGGATGCTCCCAAGGCCAAAGTTATTCTCGAACTTTTTTTGGCACATTTGGGTGGGGCCATTGAGGCGTTGAAGGAAGATGATTTTTACGTCAAGGTCGCCGCGTGAATCTGGTCCGAGTGTCATCATTTCTTTGCGCGCTCCTCATATCTATCCTGGTAACGAGTTGTTCGGGAAAAAGGGAGCATCGTAACTATCCGCCTACAGCCACGGGTGATTGGATTGCTTTCGGCGACAGCCTCACCTACGGCTATGGTGCATCCAGGGGGAAGGATTACCCGACGCTCCTCGCCCAAAAACTGGGTGTAAGGATCGAGAACCAAGGCATCTCGGGGCAAACCACGGGACAGGCCATGGGACGCGTCGATGCTGCCGCACGCAAGGCGCCACGCGTCGTCCTGCTTTGTCTGGGGGGCAATGACGGTCTGCAAAAGATTCCGCGCGAGACGATGTTCAAGAATCTCTCGGATATCATCAGCGCCTTTCATGCGGAAGGTTCTTTTGTGGTGCTTATCGGTGTACGTAGTGCGACGTTGCGGGACAAGAACGAGGAAGGTTTCGAGGAGTTGGCCGAACGCAAACGCGTGCTCTACATCTCTGACATCTTGGAAGGCCTGTTCACCGATCCGCGTTACATGTCGGACCAGATACATCCTAATGACAAGGGCTATGAGATGATCGCCGATCGTTTGGCGAAAGAACTGCAACCTTTGATGGAAAAACTGAAGTAAGTCTTAAGCCGTTTCCAACATCGCTTCGCGTAACTTGCCTTCCTGATTCGCCTGCCAATAAGCGCCTGTGTTCACGTCCAGACACGTGAGCCAGCCAGCGGGATTGTAGACCCACGTGTCTAGGCAGACTGCGTGACCGATATCGAGTGGAACGCCGTTCTTCTGCGGAGTGTGACCACAGATCATGCGTTTGCCGGAGCGATGAGGCGGTTGATAATCGAACTTTTCCCAATACAGCATGTAGTCCGGCTGTTCATCGAGAAGATGGTCCGCATAAGCATTGGCGTGGACGAAAAAATTCTTCTCCGTTTCGTAGTAGGGCAGGGTGTCGGAGAGGAATTCCCAATGTTCGTTGCTGATGCCCTGAAGATTTTCGGACAGGTAGGACTCCAACGTCTCCATGCCGCCACACGCCAGCCAGTCCTTGTAACCCGTGAGGCTTTCGCGCGCTTGCAACATCATCACCTCATGATTTCCGCGCAACGGGATGAGATTACTGCGCTTGCTTAAGCTGATGAGGAAATCGATGACCTGTTTGGATTGTGGGCCGCGATCTACGTAATCGCCAATGGTCACGATGGTGTCGTTGCTGTTGAAGGCGAGCTTCTGGGCCAAGGCATCCAGCGGCTGATGATAGCCGTGAATGTCGCCGATGGCGTAAAGACCCATAAGGCAAGTATAGCTTCCGCTGGCCCGCTTATCAATCTAAGGGAAGGGGATTCGACTACAACGCGTCCGGCAGGGTCATCAGCATGGCCACCCGGCCCAGCAGACGTCCGGCAGCACCGCCATCCATCACACGATGGTCGAAGCTCAAGGTGAGGTTCGCTTCCATCACAGGTATGAACTGCTGCTTGTCCTCATCCCAGAAGGGGACCTTGCGGCCTGCGCCGAGGCCGAGCACTAGCGTTTGTTCCGGCAGCGGAATCGGTGTGGCCCAAGTCAGACCAAATGTGCCGAAGTTCGTGATCGTGGCGATAGAACCACCTGTGGCATCCGCTGGCAGGCGACGTTCACGGGCAAGGGTGACGAGTTCGTTGTAGCGATTCGTCAGTTCGCGGAGAGATTTGCGATTGGCATCGCGGATGACGGGCACGAGCACACCATCTTCTGCTTCCACTGCGAAACCTATATCGATAGAGCCTGGGTGTGCGATGCGTGAACCGATGAGCCGTCCTGCCGGAGCGCTGTTCTCACCCAAGCCAAGTGCAAGCGCGCGCAAGGCATAGAGTGCGGGACCAGGTTTCGGATTCTGTGTGGCGCGATGCGCGAGCACGGGGTCCAGTTTCACGGGCATGCCCACGGTCGCGATCGGACGCGTCCAGCTACGACGCATGGCATCCGCCACGGCGATACGCATGGAGGAAGCGGGCGTGAGCCGGTTCTGTTCAAGTTTGGTGACAAACGCTTCAAAATCTTCCACCGTCACGCGACCGTGCGCGCCACTGCCTGCCAATCCTGCGAGGTCCGCCGCGTGCAGCCCGAGTTCAGCCATGCGTGCTTTCAAACGTGGTGAAAGATAACTGGCACCACTGGCGCCAACGGGCACGGGCAAACCTTTGAGGACGGGTTCAACGGTGTTTGAGGACGAAGTGGTGATAGTTGCGCCATCTCCGCCGAAATGAGGTTTGTCCGCCGCTGGTTTTAATGGGGCGACGTCACTGCTGAGTTCGCCGAGAATGTTTCCTACCGCGTATGTTTCACCTTCGGTAGCAGTGATCGTTTTGATTTTGCCCGCGACAGGCGAAGTAACCGTGAGAGTGGCCTTGCTAGTCTCCACTTCCATCACTTCCTGACCGGCGGTGACGGTATCACCTGGCTTCACGAGCCAGCGAATGACAGTGGCCTCGGCGATGGATTCGCCGAGCTGCGGCATGACGATGGGTATGGTATGCGGCATTAGTAATTCAAGACGTTGCGGGCAGCAGCCGTGATGCTTTGGGCAGTGGGACGATGGGCGGCCCAGAGACGTGGGTGAAAAGGAATCGGCGTGTCCTTTGCGTTCAACCGTTGCGGAGGCGCATCCAAAAGATCAAAACCTTCGCTGACCACACGAGAAATAACTTCTGCGGTGACACCACCCCAAGGCCAGGCTTCACCTACACACAACAAACGGCCGGTGCGTGCGACGGATGCCATTACGGTATCCGTATCCAGTGGCTTGATGGAGCGCAGATCCACGATTTCCACCTTGTAACCTTCGGTCGCCAATTCATCCGCCGCCGCAAGAGATTCGTGCAGCATCGCGCTGTAAGTCACCAGCGTTAGATCACGACCTGCACGTGCGATGCGAGCTTTGCCTACAGGCAGAGCTTCCGTCGGCAGCTTCTCCGCTTTGAGATGGTAATAAAGGAATTTGTGCTCGCAGAAGATGACGGGGTCATCAATCGCGACAGCATCAAGCAAAAGACTGTAAGCATCTTCCACCGTGGCAGGCGTGAGCACGACCAAGCCTGGGAAGTGCGCGTAGATCGCTTCGAGGCTCTGGCTGTGGAAAGGGCCGCTGCCACTCGTGCCACCGCAGGGCAGGCGGATGGTGATGGGGCAGGGGACGTTCGTGCGCCAGTAGTAGGTAGCCGCTTGATTGACGATCTGGTTCAGGCCCACCGTCGAGAAGTCGGCGAACTGCATCTCGATGATTGGCCGCATGCCTTGCAGCGCTGCACCGATGGCGGAGCCGACAATCGCATCTTCACTGATCGGGGCGTCGATTACGCGTCCGGGAAATTGTTGCGCCAGACCTTTGGTGGCTTTGAATGCGCCACCAAAATCACCAACGTCCTGACCGTAGATATAGACGTTCGGATTCTCGCTCAAGGCACGGGCTTGGGCTTCGCGAATAGCTTCGAGGTAAGTGATGCTCACGACAGGTCAGGAAGCGTTTTCCCGCAAAGCAGCGGTGGCCAGGGCGTGCCAATTTTCAAGCGAAGGATCAGGAGCCGGATCACGCAGGATTTCATCCACGGCTTTTTCCAGTTCCGCCGCGATCTCCGTATTCCACTGGGTCATATCCTCATCGGTGGCCAGTTTGTTGGCGATGAGCCAGTGCGCGGCGACCTTCAGGCAATCGCGACCCACATGCGATTCTTTCAAGGTGCCGTCCACATAACTCGCATCATCATGTTCACCGTGACCGCAGAGGCGCAGGAGATTGGCGACCACGAGTTGCGGGCCGCAGCCTTCACGAGCACGTTTCGCGGCGCGATCCATGACTTGCATGCAAGCGGCGAGATCCGTGCCATCGACGGAATGACCATCCACGCCATAGCCGATCGCGCGGTCCAGCAAGCTATCGCAAGCGAATTGGCGGGAACGATGGGTGGAGTAAGCGTATTGATTATCCGCCACCACGATGATCACGGGCAACCGTTCTACCGCTGCCTGGTTCATGGCTTCGTGGAAAGCACCGGTGGAGGTGCCGCCATCGCCGATACATGTGGCACCGAGGCCCATTTCCTTGCCCTGCATACGCCGGGCCATGAGCGCGCCATTCACCACGGAGGGGATGGCACCCAAATGGCTGATCATGGGCAGGTAACCGTCCTTGGGGCGGCCACGATGGACATTACCATCCCGGCCGCGCATGGGGCCAAGGGGGGAACCGATGCAGGAGCGTAGGGCATCTTGCAGGGATTCACCGAAAGCGAGACGACCGGCGGTATCACGGATCAAAGGGGCGTAGATATCACCGGGGAGAAGTTGCATGGCCAAAGCCACACTGAGGGCTTCCTGGCCTTTGGACAGAAAGGCGCCACCGGGAACGAGTCCAGACCGGTAAAGGGCGGCAGTTTTATCATCCAAGGCACGGGCCAAGAGCATCCAGCGGAACGCCAGACGCAATAGGGAAGGGTCCAATGCCAAGGGCCGCGGTACAGGAGCAGTCGGGCTTCCGGTTACCGCGGCTGGCGGAATTGCCTCGATGAGCCGTTGCATCTAGTCCTTATATGCGCCGGTTCAGGGTCTTACGCAAACACTTCTTTCTGATAATCAGGTTAAATATTTATGAGAATTAGCCGATATTGGGAGGGCTAAAGGCCGGGAAGTCTGGCTTGCCATCGGCCCTGATGGCTGCGACCTTTGGCCGGGAAGACTAACCCGGATGCTTGATTGCGGATGCTGAATGCAGGTGTGAAGATGTTGCTCCAGCCACCAGATGAAGCCGAGCGCCTCCAGGCGCTTAACCGGTACTCCATTCTGGATACTGGTCCGGATTCCTCCATGGATGATATCGCCCAACTGGCTGCCCAGATATGTGGGAGGCCCGTGGCGGCCATCACTTTTATCGACGGGAACCGTCAGTGGTTCAAATCCTGTGTCGGGCTGGATCTTAAGGAAACTTCCCGTGAAGACGCGTTCTGCGCCCGGGCAATCCTGCAAAAAGAGGTTTATATCGTCTCCGATACCCGGGAGGATGATTGCTTTCGGGGTGGTCTGATCGCGTCTCCCCCGTATCGTATCCGTTTTTATGCTGGGGCTCCGCTTATCACCCCGGATGGTTATGCGGTAGGTGCCCTAAGTGTGATGGATCACGTCCCCGGCACGGTGACTTCCCAGCAGAAGGAAGCGTTGAAGACTTTGGCGCGGCAGGTCATCACGCACTTGGAGCTGCGTCGCCACGTGAAGGAGATCGAGCATGAGGTCAAGCGTCACCAGCAGACCGAGGTGGCTTTGCTTCAGACCGAAGCTAAATATCGCGGCATCTTTGAGAACATGGCGGTGGGCATCTATCAGACTACTAAAGATGGCCATTACCTCGCGGTGAACCAGCGGTTGGCAGATATCTACGGCTACCAGTCACCTGAAGACTTGATCAACTCGGTCAAAGATATCTCGCACCAGATTTACGTCGACCCGAACCGGCGCGATGAATTCGTCCGCCTGATGCGGGAGAATGATGTCATCTCTCATTTCGAGGCACAGATATATCGCAAGGACCGCAGTATCATCTGGATATCGGAGAATGCGCGAGCCGTGCGCAAGGCCAATGGTGAGCTGGATTATTACGAAGGCACCGTGACGGACATCTCCCGGCGCAAGGGGGCTGAGGAGAAGTTGAAGAATTCTGAGATTCTTTATCATTCTCTGGTGGAGAGCCTGCCGCAATACATTTTCCGCAAAGACCTTCAAGAACGGTTCATCTTTGCGAACCAGCGCTTCTGCCGCATCCTCGAACAGGCGCAAGAGGATGTGTTGGGTAAGACGGACTTTGATTTCTTTCCGGCTGAGCTCGCGCGGAAATATCAGGAAGATGATCGTCGCCTGATGCGCGAGGGCGGAACATTTGAGACGGTGGAAGAATACCTGACCGCAGACAACCAGAAGGCGTACATGCAGGTGATGAAAATCCCTGTATACGATGCCCAAGGTAACGTCAGCGGAGTGCAGGGCATATTCTGGGATGTGACCGAGAAGCGGCGTATCGAGGATGATCTGGCCTTTGAGCGCGATCTCTTGCGTGCGTTGCTGGATAACGTTCCGGACCGTGTTTACTTCAAGGACACGAGCTGCCGTTTCCTGCGATGCAGTCTTGCCATGGCGCAACGGTTGGGGCTCAAAGACCCGGCGGCAGTCGTGGGCAAAACAGACTTTGATTTCCATCCGCCGGAACTGGCGCAGCAGTTCTTCGAGGACGAGCAGCGGATCATCCTTACTGGTCAGCCCATGATCAACAAGGTGGAGCAGCAAGTAGCTGTGAATGGGGAGGAGATTTGGGCCTCTGTCACCAAGGTCCCCATCAAGAACCGGCATGGTCAGGTGACCGGCATCATCGGCATTTCCCGCGATATCACCACGCTTAAGCGGACGGAGCAGGAGCTGGCTTCAGCCCGCGATGCGGCACTCGATACGGCGCGCTTGAAGTCTGAGTTCCTTGCGACAATGAGCCACGAGATCCGGACTCCGATGAATGGCATCATCGGCATGACCGGTTTGTTGCTGGATACCAAGCTCAGCACGGAACAGCGGGATTTCACTGAAACTATCCGTACCAGCGCCGATGCATTGCTCACCATCATCAATGACATCCTTGACTTCTCGAAGATCGAGGCGGGCAAGCTGATATTGGAAAACATCGATCTCGACCTGCGCGAGGTCGTGGAAAGTACCGTGGAATTGCTCGCACAGAAGGCGCAGGACCAGGGCTTGGAGATGATCTCCCATGTTCCGGATGAGATCCCTACTCATCTGCGAGGCGATCCGGGCCGTCTGCGCCAGATATTGATCAATCTGGTCGGTAACGCCGTCAAGTTCACGGAAAAGGGCGAGGTGGTCGTCCGTGTCGCCCTGTTGGAGGAGACTGCGGAAAAGGTCCGCTTGCGCTTCGAAGTCAGGGACACTGGCATCGGCATTCCCAAAGGAGTTCAGGAGGAGATGTTCCAGGCATTCACTCAGGCGGATGGTTCCACCACGCGCAAATATGGCGGCACAGGACTTGGCCTCGCGATCTCCAAGCAACTCGTGAATCTGATGGGCGGTAGCATCAGCGTGGACAGCGCTCCTGGGCAAGGATCGACGTTCTGGTTTGAACTGCCGCTGGAAAAACAGGGCGAGAATGCGTGGCGACCTCTGGGCGAGCGCGCCGATCTTACGGGCTTGAACGTGCTGATCGTAGACGACAATGCTACGAACCGGCAAATCTTCGAGCATCAGACGCGGGCCTGGCGCATGAACAGCCAGAGCGCGGCCAGCGGCATGGAAGCGTTGAAGGTGATTGATTCACAATCGAAAGAGGGCAAGGCGGTCGATTTGATTTTGCTTGATATGCAGATGCCGGAGATGGATGGCCTGATGCTGGCCCGCACGGTGGTCAAACGATTGGGTCGTCGTGTTCCAAAGATGCTGATGCTGACCTCGCTGGGGCATCGCTTGGATGCGAAGACACTGCATGCAGCGGGTATCGCTTCGTGCTTTGTGAAGCCTGTGAAGCAATCGCGCCTATTTGATACCATTGCCAAGGTGATGGCGGGTTACGAAGATGCGGATGTCTCCCAAGAACGGTTGAAAGCTGCTGCCCCGGTGGATTTGGCGTCAGGGCCAGTCGTGCGGAAGAGCACCAAGATACTCCTTGCGGAAGACAACATGGTGAACCAGAAGGTCGCCTTGCTGCAATTGCGCAAACTGGGCTACGAGGCGGATACGGTGGCCAACGGCCTGGAGGCTGTGGCCGCTTTGCGCCAGGTGCCCTATGAGGTGATTTTGATGGATTGCCAGATGCCGGAGATGGATGGGTATACGGCAGCGCGGGAAATTCGTCGCATCGAACGGGAACAGCCCGGTTCTTTAAAATCAGGGCAACCAATCCGTATCGTGGCCATGACTGCCAACGCTCTGGATGGGGACCGGGCAGATTGCCTGGCCTCCGGCATGGATGATTACGTTTCCAAACCCGTGCAGCTGGAAGAGCTTGCGGCGGTGTTGGAGAGGGTGGCGCCCTGTGTCGGTGAGATGGTGCAACAATCAGAGCTGAAAGCATCTGGACTGCCTGAAGCCGCTGAGGACAGGCTGGACATCACGGTGCTTAACGGATTGCGGGCATTACGGGAACCGGGGCAGCCTGATCCGCTCGCTGAGCTTGTGGACCTGTTTTTGATCGATGCGCCGGAACGCCTGCACCGCATCCAGCATGGCTGGCGGGCTGGTGATCTGAAAGCCGTCCAGCATGCCTCGCACAGTCTTAAAGGCAGTGCGAGTAATCTGGGCGTACGCCGGCTTTCCAAACTCGCGGCTCAACTCGAGAAGGAAGCCAAAGCCGGTGAACTGCAGCAGCCGGAGACCCGGGTGGCCGCTCTTGAGGCGGAATTGCAGGCGGTCACGGAACTGTTGCAACAGGAGAAAGAACGTTGATAGTTAGGCAACCCAAGCCGCTCCGTTGGAAGGGCTGATGGATGACTGAAAACAAATATAATGTGCTGGTGGTCGATGACGACCGGCTGGTCGGCAACACGATTGTCGACGCGCTCCGTGGTGAACAGCTTTCTGTGTTCCAGGTGATGACTGCCGCAGATGGATTGAATTCCAGCGTCACCCGGCGGGCCGAATTGATCCTGCTGGACATCGGCCTGCCGGATGACGATGGCTTCAATGTTCTCCAGCGTCTCAAGGCAAATCCGGACACGGCTCCCATTCCAGTCATCATCCTGACCGCCTGGAACAGTGTGGAAGACAAGGTCAAGGGCATCAACCTGGGGGCATCCGATTACATCACCAAACCGTTTGAGATCGCTGAATTGAGGGCACGGGTCAAAGCGACCTTGAAAGCCAAACACCTGCAGGACGAGCTGACGCAGACCATCAAGGCTTTGGATGAATCGCGGCGCCAGGCTGAGGATGCGGCCCGGGCGAAATCTGAGTTCCTCGCGAATATGAGCCATGAGATCCGCACCCCGATGAATGGTGTGATCGCTATGACCGGTTTGCTGCTGGAGAGCCCGTTGAATGCGGAACAGAAGGAATTGGTGGAGACGATCCGTACCAGTGGCGACACCTTGCTGACGATAATCAACGACATCCTGGACTTTTCCAAGATCGAGTCCGGCAATCTGGAGCTTGAACGGAATCCTTTCGATGTCCGGCAGGCGGTTGACGATACTTTGGATCTATTTTGCACAGGTGCTTTCGACAAGGGGCTGGAGCTGGCCTGTGTGATGGAACTGGACACGCCGCCTTGCATCCTGGGAGATGTGACTCGATTCCGTCAGATACTGGCCAACTTGATCAGCAATGCGGTGAAGTTCACACGCAAGGGCGAGGTGGTCGTTGAGCTGGCCGCTCGTAACTGTGAAGACGGTACACCCGGATTGCACGTGCGCGTCAGAGATACCGGCATCGGTATTCCATCAGACAAGTTGCATCGCTTGTTCAAATCCTTCAGCCAGGTGGATGCTTCCACCACCCGGCAGTTTGGTGGTACGGGACTTGGTCTTGCCATCTCTCGACAGCTTACCCGCTTAATGGGGGGGGCGATGTGGGTGGAGAGCGAAGTGAATCGAGGCTCGGTTTTTCATTGTCTGATACCGGCAGAACTCGCGGAACTGGAACCGGAACCGGCGCAGGCAGAACTGGACCGGTTGCGCGGTCGATCGCTTTTGGTGGTGGATGACAATCCGACCAACCGGCGGGTCATTGAACTGGCCGGCCAGCGCTGGGGCATGAAAGTGCATGCGGTGGAGGGCGGGGAAGAGGCTTTGAACATTCTTGCGCAAGGCCGGAATTATGATGCGCTCATTCTCGATCTGCAGATGCCCTTCATGGATGGCGTGATGCTCGCGCGAGAGCTCGAGCGCCGCCAGATCAAAACCCCAAAGTTGCTGATGACCTCGCTGGGGCTGCGTTCCGACATGCTGGCAGCAGAGCTGGATATGTTTGATCTGTGTCTGAGCAAGCCGCTCAAGCCGGTGCAGTTTCAGTCCGCGTTGCTGAAGCTGCTGAACCCGTCGCCTTTGATGGCGGAAAGGTCGGTGGCTGTTGAAGCAGAGGCATTGCTCGCGAAACGGTTGCCCTTGCATGTGCTGGTGGCGGATGACAATTCGATCAATCAAAAAGTCGCCCTGCGATTGCTTGAACAAGTCGGTTACCTGGCGGATGTGGCGAATAACGGGCTGGAGGTTTTGCAGGCGCTGGCCAACAAGCATTACGATGTGATATTCATGGACGTCCAGATGCCCGAGATGGACGGGCTGGAAGCGAGCCGGCAGGTGAGGGCTTTTGAAGTGGAAGCCGGCCGTTTTCTCAATCCGGGCCGGCATGTCATCATCGCCATGACTGCGAACGCCATGAAAGGTGACCGTGAAAAATGCCTCGATTCCGGAATGGATGACTACATAGCCAAACCGGTGCGGGCCGAGTTGCTCTACGCTTCCCTGGAGAGATGGGGGCGGCAGATTTGCGATGGAAAAACATCGGCTCAAACTGCAAAAGCGCTTGCGAAATCCGCTCATGCTGTTCCGTCTGCGCCGCCGGCCAAACTCCTCGATGTGGACCGGCTGAACGATTTCTCGGAAGGCAACCGCGAGGCGGCCCAGGAGTTGGTGGATCTTTACCTGCAGCAGACGCGTGAACAGATGGAACGCTTGAAAGCCCAGCATGCCAGCCGTATCGCCAATGATGTCCAGCGCACGGCCCACAGTTGCGCCGGTGCCAGCGCCACCTGCGGCATCCTGGTGATGACACCCTTGTTCAAGCGTGTGGAACATCTCGCTGCCGAGGGGGCGTTGGATCAGATCACGCCATTGCTTGACGAATTGGAAACCAGCTTCAATCTTGTGCAAGCGGAGTTGCGGGATTATCTGGCAACCCTGCCTGCAGGCTAGTTTCAGGGGATTTGCATGAAGAAAATCTTGATGGTCGAAGATGATCAGGTGGTGTCCACCATTTACCGTTCCAAACTTTCCTCGGAAGGTTTTGAAGTGGTTGTGGCTGCGGATGGGGAAGAGGGCTTCAAGCAGGCCGGGACATTTAAGCCCGACGTCATCGTGCTGGATTTGGGCCTGCCCAAACTTGACGGCATTGAAGTCATCAAACAGTTAAGAGCCGAACCGGCCAACAGAAAATTGCCGATCATCGTGCTCACGAATGCCTATCTGGCAAATCGTGTGAAAGATGCCTGGGCAGCGGGAGCTACCCGATGTGTCACCAAATCGGAATGTACTCCGCGTGTGTTGGTGGACATCATCCGCAAGGTGGCAGAGGAGGGTGCCTCCGCCGGGTTGAAGCTGAAATTGGCCGAGCCTGCTTCCGGTTCTTCGCCCGTGGCACCCGCCGAGTCGAGTCCGGTCTCCCCCTTGAATCCGGTCATCGCCTTTCCTGCCGGAGCGGAACTCTACAAACAGGTTAATTCCCTGGTTTCATTTGCAGATGATGCCCCCGGCCTGATCGCCAAACTGCGTCAAAAGCTGCAGGAGCTGCTGCGTGCCACCAGGCCGGAATCCGTGCATCATTTCACCAGCGAGCTTTATTTGCAGACCCGCAGCCTGGCGGCCAAGGCGGCGGTGGCTGAGATGACCCGCTTTGCCCGGATGGCTGCGGCCTTGGAGGCGTTGCTTAAGGAGCTGGTCGATCGTCCTGATTTGCTGACTGCCTCCAGCCAGCGGACGGTGGTGCAAGGCATCGATTTTCTGGATGAGTTGTTGCGCAAGCAGGGCGGGGGGGATGGCGAGATTCCGGTGGAGGGTGTGCTGGTGGTGGATGATGAGCCATTGTCCCGCCGCGCTGTGGTCTTTGCCTTGGAGAAGGTAGGCTTGAAATGCATCGACATGGATGACTCGCGATCCGCGCTGTCCATGTTGTCGGGCATGCCGTTTGATTTGTTTTTCCTGGATATCGACATGCCCGGCATGAACGGTTTTGAGCTCTGCAAGCAGATCCGTGCGATGCCTGATTACGCCAAGACCCCAGTAGTGTTCGTGTCCAGCTTGACCGACTTTCAGAGCAAGGCGCAGTCGATGCTAAGCGGGGGCAACGATTTGATTGCGAAGCCGTTCCATTTCCTCGAGCTAGGGGTGAAGGCGTTGATCCATCTTTGGCGTCCACAGTTGAACCGTCTTCCTTAGAAATGCTGTTGCATTTTGCTCGAAATCTTCCTGTCGATAGGGGAGCTTGAATTTGCTGTCCGGCCAAATGCGGCTATCCAGTAAGGGATAAAAGCAAGTTCCGCTTAATGGTTGAACGGTATTTGTCAGGTTTTTTCCGAACGGGACTGGACTAACCGGACAGCTTGTGGAATGACTGCGATATATTCCGTGTGAAAATACTGATTGCAGAAGATGACCCGATTTCCATGCGGGTTTTGAAGATGACTTTGGAAAGCAACGGTCACGAGGTCGTGGCTGCCGCTACGGGTGCGGAAGCATGGCGGGCATTTATCCTCCAGCCTTTTGAGGTCGTAGTCAGTGACTGGATGATGCCGGAGCTGGATGGAGTGGAGTTTTGCCAGAGGATCCGAGCCCGGAAGCGGGCACGCTCTTATTGTTATTTCATCATGCTCACGGCCCGCACCGGCCGGGAGAATCACAAGATCGCCATGCAGGCGGGAGTGGATGATTTTCTCACCAAGCCATTGCGGCCCGAGGAGCTGGTCCTGCGCCTGCGGGTGGCGGAACGCATTTTGGGCTTCATGAAGGAAGTCGGCGAATTGAGGAAGCTCCTGCCGATCTGCTCCTATTGTAAAAAGGTCCGTGATGACAGGGATTACTGGCAGGGCATAGAAACATACTTGCATGCCCAGACCGGCACTGATTTCAGCCACAGCATCTGTCCCGATTGCTATGAGGGCCAGGTGAAGCCCCAGTTGGCCGAGCTGGAGCAGCAACTGGCCAAGGAAGCTGCTGCCGAGGGGGGTCAACTCCCGAAAACAGGCCCTAAAACCTCCTGAAATCAAGCGGTTTTACCCCTTAAATTTTTCTTACGTTTTTTGTGGCGCATTTGATTTGCTTTGCTACATTCACGCACTCTCAAACGGGCTGGATTGTTCGTTTTTGTAGAAAAACGGGCTGATTTTGGTCTGGAAAAACAACCGCGTATAACCGTTTAGCAAGACGTGACTGCACATAAGTCCAACGGGAAAAGCAACGGAGCCAAGCCGGCTCCCGTAACGAAAGCGCCTGTACCGCCGGCCAAGAAAGGTGCGGCCAAACCTGCTGTCCAAGGCAAAGGCCATGCTGTGGGTACCGCTACAGCAGCTTCCATTCTGGGGTTTGCTCCTACTCCGAAAGGCAAGGCGCCCAAGCCTGGCTTCGCGGTTTCCGGGACAGCCAAGATCAAGCCGGAATGGCAGAAGTTCTACGATACGTTGCTGGAGCTGCGTGAGCGTTTGCTGGCTCAGATGAATGGTCTGGCCAAGGAGTCCGCCGAGACGGTCACCAGCTACAGTCTGCACATGGGTGATGCAGGTACGGACAACTTTGATCGTGATTTTGCGCTGAGCCTCCTTTCGTCCGATCAGGACGCGATCTATGAGATCGAGGAAGCCTTGCGCCGCATCGAAAAGGGCACTTATGGTGTCTGCGAACTGACCGGGAAGCCGATTCCCAAGGCGCGCCTTGAGGCGATTCCTTGGACGCGCTTCACGGTGGAAGCCCAAGCCCAGCTTGAAAAAGAGGGTGCCTTGCGCCAGAAGCGTCTCGGCTCTCTGGGCACGGTGGACAGCTCCGGCGGCCCGGATGTGGATGATGATGATGGCGAGGAAGAAAAGCCCGCCAAGGAAAAGGAATAATTTATGCCCCGCGAAATCGTTACTATCGAATGCACTGAGGCCCGCAAGGAAGGAAAATCTCCTTCGCGCTATACCACGACGCGCAACAAGAAGCTCCAGACGGAGAAGATTGAGCTGAAGAAGTACAATCCCGCCCTGCGCCGTCACACCGTTCACAAAGAGATCAAGTAGTCTATATGGCACGCAAGAATAACAAAGAGAAGTCCTCGAGCCGCCGTTCGGGTACGTCCACCCGCATCCAGCGCCCGAAGCCGAAGATCGAATTCACGATTGACGCCATCGATTTCAAGAACGTGACGCTGCTGCGCCAGTTCGTGACCGATCAGGGCCGCATCCTGCCGCGCAAGTATACGGGGCTTTCCGCCCAGTATCAGCGCCGTCTGACCAGCGCCATCAAGCGCGCCCGTCAGGCCCTCTTGATGAAGTAATTTGGGTCCGCCCGCAGACCTCCGAACATGTTCGGAGGTCTGTCTTTTATTTTCGAATTGCAAATGATTTGCGTAATCGTTTGCGGGGTGATAAGGTGACCACGTGATCCTGAAAAACAAGCAAGGCGGAGGAGGGCTGTGGCTGCTATTATTGTGGCTGCTGGCCGTTGTCCCGGCATCTCATGCCGCTGAAAAGCTGAAAGTTCTCACCAGTTTTCTACCGGTCTATTGCTTCGCTGCGAATGTAGCTGGCGAACACGCTGCGGTGGAGAATTTCCTGCCGCCTGGAGCAGGTCCGCATGATTATCAATTCACTCCGCGCGATATCCGCAAGCTGACGGATGCTGATGTCATCCTGATCAGCGGCTTGAACATGGAAGGCTGGCTGAACAAAGCCATTGAATCCAGCGGCAGCAAGAAAGCAGGCAAAGTCTCGGAACTTGCTGCGGGTTTGAAGAAAGAGCAACTGATCCGTGATGAACACGGCATCTCGCTGGGGGGCAAGGATGACCATGATCATTCGCATGGCCCTAATCCCCATATCTGGCTTGATCCGCAACTGGCGATCCATTGCGTGAAGAATGTGGAAGCCGCCCTCAGCAAGGCCGATCCCAAGAACGCGGCGAACTACGCAGTGAATGCGAAAGCCTACATCGCCAGGCTGGAGAAATTGGATGCCGATATCGCCGCCATGCTCACACCGGTGAAGGGCAGCGCCTTTGTTACGTTTCACAATGCGTTTCCATACATGGTGAAGCGCTATGGTCTGAAGCTCGCTGGTGTGGTGGAAGAAGTTCCCGAAGTGCAACCTTCACCGCGCTACCTCAGCAAACTTCTGGAAGTGATGCGCAAGAGCAAGACGAAGGTGCTTTTTGCCGAACCGCAGTTTCCCAAGAAGATCGCTGAACGCATCGCTGCGGATTCTGGTGTGCCTCTAGGCACGCTGGATACGCTGGAGACAGGTGATTTTAAACCTGGCACGTATGAGGAAGGAATGCGCCGCAATGCCGGGACGTTGCAGCGTTATTTGAAATAAACAGTATGGCCTCTTGCGAGTGTCATTCACACGGTCCGAGCAAAGATGCCGCACCAGCCATCGAGGTGAAAGATCTGCGTGTGTCTTTCGGCGGCCAGCCCATCTTGAAGGGAGTGAACATGACGGTGCCACGCGGTTCAGTCGTCGCACTCATCGGCCCGAATGGTTCCGGCAAAACAACGTTGTTACGCTGTCTGCTCGGGCTGCAGCAGCCAGATCAAGGACAGGTAAAGATTTTAGGGGAGAATCGTCTCGAAAAGGCGATGCCTCGTATCGCTTACGTCCCGCAGAAGCTCGCGTTGGAACGCAGTTTCATTCTCAGCGTGCGGGAGTTTCTCAGCCTGCGTCTCGCACAGAACCGCAACTGGTTCTGGCACTCGCGCAAATGGTCGGATGATGCCTTGCGCACCACCATGGCGGAAATCGGAGTGGAACCGCTTTTAGACCGTCCTATCGCTGCTCTCTCTGGCGGGCAATTGCAACGCGTGCTGATCGCATTCAGTTTGCTCAAAGCACCTGAACTGTTGCTTCTTGATGAACCGACGGCCGGGGTGGACTCTCCGGGTGAAGATACTTTTTACGACCTCATCACCAAAGTGCACAAGCATCACGGCATGACCGTAGTGCTCGTATCGCACGATCTCTCCATGGTGTATCGCCATGCGAGCTGGGTGTATGCGCTGAACGGCACGATCTGCTGCGAAGGCTCGCCGGAAGACGTGATGAATGCGGAATCATTGAAACAGGCCTACGGCATCCACGTCTCGCCTTATCATCACCATCATCATGTTCAATGAAGCGTTCATGATCCGCGCTTTTTTGGCGGCACTGTTCCTGTGTCCGCTGTGCGCATTGCTAGGCGTGTTCGTCACGGCCCGCAGGATGTCTTTTTTCAGTGAAACGATCGCGCACGGTGCATTGACCGGTGTCGCCATCGGCATCTGGATGGGAATGACAGAGCTGACCATTCCGGTGATAGGATTCGGCCTGCTTGTGGCTGTGGCAATCATCTGGCTGAAGGAGAACACGGAGTTGATGACGGATACGGTGATGGCGCTCTTGCTCGCTGGCTCGATTTCATTAGGTATTTTCATCCTGAGTCTGGTGAAAGGCGGCTACGTGGGGCAGGTGCACAGCTATCTGTTCGGTGACATCCTCGCGATCGAAGACCGCGATGTGACGGTGTCTGGCATTCTTTTCGTGATAGTGGCCGCAGGCGTGTTCATGAACCTGAATGTGTTGGCACTCATGTCTGCCCATGAAGATCTGGCTCATGTGTGCGGAGTGAATGTGCGCCGTGCCAATTATCTTTTCGTGCTGGCGCTCACGATCACAGTGGCGGTGAGCATCCAATTGCTGGGCATCATGCTGGTGACTTCGCTGATCGTGATCCCGCCGGCAGCGGCGCGGAATATCAGCCGTAATCTCCGGCAACAGATCGTTTACAGCCTGTGCATCGGTTTGATCGGCGGATTGGGTGGCATCGCCTTGTCCTATCATTTCAATGCACCTTGCGGGGCGACGATCGCGATGTCGTGCATTACCTTGTTTTTGCTGACGCTGGTGGTACGTTTGTTCACCAGAAGACAGAAAGCAAATCCCGCATTGCCGACATGAGCAAGTGCAGCCAGCCACATCATAAACACAAGCACACCCACTGTTGCGAACAGCCGCAGGCGAATCTTTCCGAGTTGACGGCCCGTCTGCGTGAGAATGCACGCAAGATCACCGGTCCTCGACAGGCCATCTTGGAACTCCTGCGGCAGCATCCGCACCCGATGACGAACAAGGAGATACAGGCGGGTCTCCCAAAAGGGATGTGCGATCTGGCCACCATCTACCGGTCCATGCATATGCTGGAAGAGATGGGCTTGGTGAAGCGTTTCGATTTCGGAGATGGCACGGCCCGCTTTGAACTCGTTCATGAAGGGGATGACGGTCATCACCATCACCTCATCTGCACGGGGTGTTCGGATGTGGTGGAGATCGATGAATGCTTTCAGCGTGAACTGGAGGAGACGATCGCCAAACGTCATGGCTACCAAGCGGTGACGCATAAACTTGAGTTTTTCGGCATTTGCCCAGAGTGTCAAAAAGACCGGAAGCAGGGCAAAAAATAGACCGCGCTTTAAAGCGCGGCCTATCTTTTCTTTGTTAAGGTTAAAGTTTAAGAAGGTTGTTCCTCAACCCAGTCCCCCTGATAGAGGAACTGTTTGATCTTCCGTCTCTCGTATCGGTTTTTGTGCGCCTTGTCAGGCTGGTTGGCAAGTTGGCGGAATGGATGTTTAGGGTTACGCACTGCTTCCGACAAGAGTTCGGTCGATTTGCTCATAGCAGACTATTTCCTTTCTCGCTTTGACCATCAGCTTAATCAGTGCCAAGAGGAGTTTCCGTGCAGAATAAGGCAGACACACGGCTGGAACTGTCGCTGAATGGCTTTCTTGGAGTTATAGAATACTCAATCTGCCCAGACGTTCAAGAATTGAATGAACTTTTTTTGCCATAATGTCACTTTTGCGTAACACAAGGCGGAGAATGGCCAATTTTGCCGCAAAAATCTTAATCCAGCGTCTGGCGGTAGCGTTTGACGCCGATGGTCATGACGATGAGCAAGAACAAGGCGATGGGCCAGACATGCGTGGCGGCTTCATAGAGCCCGTTCCCCTTCAGTAAGATGCCACGAACGAGGCGGAGGAAATGCGTGAGTGGCAGGGCTGAACCGATGTGTTGTGCCCACTCTGGCATGCCACGGAACGGAAACATGAATCCCGAAAGCAGGATGGACGGCAGGAAGAAGAAGAAGGACATCTGCATCGCTTGAAGCTGGTTCTTCGCGATCGTCGAGAAGGTGATGCCGACGGCGAGATTCGCGGCGATGAAGATGAGCATCAAGCCGAGGAGCAGGGGAATGCTGCCGAGCATCGGCACTTTGAAAAGCAACTTCGCCGCAGTGAGGATCAACCCCGTCTGGATATAACCTACCATGATGTAGGGGATGATTTTTCCGAACATCACCTCGGCGGGCCGTGCCGGAGTGGCCAGAAGATTTTCCATCGTGCCGCGTTCGCGTTCGCGTGTGATGGCCAGTGCGGTGATGACGATCATCGTCATGGTGAGCACCACGCCCATCAGGCCGGGCACGATGTTATACTGGGTTTTGCCCTCCTGATTGTAGAGGCGATGGATCTGCAATTCAGCGGGACCGGGGCGATCACGCAGCTTTTGCAGCGGTCCTTTCAGATCACGATCAAACACCGACGCAGTGAGCAGGTTGATCGCGGAGATGGCATTGCCGGTGGCCGCTGGATCCGTCGCATCCGCTTGCAAGAGCAGCTTGGGCCGATCACCGCGTAACAGGTCGCGCGAGAAATCCGGGGGAATATGGATGACGAATTGCACTTCGCCTTCATCGAGGAGGAACTGCACTTCGCGCTCTGACTCCGCTACCGTGACCAGATCGAAGTAACGACTGTTCTTCAATCCCCAGATGAACGTGCGCGAGAACTGGCTGTGATCCTGGACGACCACGGCGGTGGGCAGATGCTTGGGATCGGAATTGATCGCGAAACCGAAGAGCATGAGCTGGATCATCGGAATGCCCACCATCATGCCGAAGGTGAGGCGATCGCGCCGCATCTGGATGAACTCCTTCACCACCACCGCCCAGAGGCGCTTGAATGAAAAGCTCGAGGAGTTCATTTGAAGTTATCCTGCGAATGCCCCATCAGGTTGATGAACACATCCTCCAAGCTGGATTCGATCTGGGTCCAGTGATAAGGCGCTTTCATCCAAGGCTGGATGGCGTTCTTCAATTCATCTCCCTGTGGTCCGCTCACGTGCAACGTGTTGCCAAAGGCGACGACTTGTTCGATGCCTTTTTTATGACGCAATTGATTGGCCAGGGCAGGGAGGTTGGGCCCAGTCACTTCCCAAACGCTGAGTTTCGCACCGGCGACCACTTCCGCCACGGTGCCATTCGTGAGCAAGTTTCCGTAAGCGATGTAGGCGATGCGATGGCAACGCTCCGCCTCATCCATGTAGTGCGTGGTGATCATCACCGTGAGGCCATCGGCGGCCAGTTGATGAATCTCTTCCCAGAAATCGCGACGGGCTTTTGGATCCACACCCGCCGTGGGTTCATCCAGCAGGAGCAACTGCGGCGTGTGAATGAGTGAGGCTGCGAGGGCGAGACGTTGTTTCCAACCGCCCGAGAGTTGCCCGGCGAGTTGCTTGCGGCGGGCGTGCAGGCCCAGCTTGTGCAAGCTGTCCGCAACCGCTTGCTTGCGATTCGGCACCTGATAGATGCGCGCGATGAAATCGAGGTTTTCTTCCAAGTTCAGGTCTTCGTAATAACTGAACTTTTGCGTCATGTAGCCGACGTGCTTTTTGATCTCGTCGGACTGATTGAGGATGTCGTAACCGAGGCACGTGCCTTGCCCGGCATCTGGCTTGAGCAGGCCACAGAGCATGCGGAGAAAGGTCGTCTTGCCGCTGCCGTTCGGTCCGAGGAAGCCGTAGATCTCGCCGCGCCGCACCTGCATGCCGATGCTGTTCACCACCGTCTGTGCGCCGAAACGCTTCGTAATGCCAGACACGTCGATCACCAGCTCCGTGTTGGGCGGAGGAGCATCGGTGGCGAGCTGTTCGTGTGTTTGCAAAGCGAGGTGAGATTAAGACGTCGGTTTCACATCCACCGGCTGACCGGGATGCAGCGTCGCGCTGTCAGCAGGGGAGAACTGTGCCTCGATCATGAACACCAGCTTGGAACGCGTTTGCTGGCTGTAAATGACGGGTGGTGTGAACTCCGCTTGGGTGGAGATGTAATTCACCGTGGCGGAATAAACTTTATCCGAGCCGTCGAGGGTGACTTGCACGGAACTACCAGTCTTAAGGCTCGGCAGTTTCTCTTGCGGCACGAAGAAGCGCACCTTGATGTTCTGCGGTGGTAAAAGCGAAACCACCGGATTGGCCGCTGTCACAAACTCACCCTGACGATACAAGGTATCGTGAACGACTCCTTCAACGGGCGATGCCTGTTGCTTTTGCTGCAAGGGCCAGCGGGCTTTCGTCAAAGCCGCTTCGAGCATCGTCACTTCCAGTTCCGCTGCTTTGATCTCATCTTCACGAGCACCGAGCTTCGCGGTGGCGATGTCCGCCTCGAGGGCTTTTGCCTCGGCCTGCAAGGACGCGATCTTGGTGCGCGCTTGATCCACTTGTTCCAAGGAGACGGCACGACGGTCTGCTAGGTAGAGTTTGTTGTAGCGTTCGTATTCGCGCTCGGCCAGTTCGGTGGCGACTTTATTCTGCCCCAGCTTTGCTTCGATGGAGGCGACCTCAGTTGGACGACGACCTTTCAGCACGTTATCCCGTTTGGCTTTCGCTTGGGCGAGCTTCTGCTCGGCTTCTTGCACCGCAGCGGATTCGGCGGCGCTCTCCAAGGTGAACAACGATTGCGCGCTTTTCACAGTGTCGCCGCGCTTCACGTTAAGCGTGGTGAGTGTGCCGCCCACGGGCGCAGCGACATAGACGTATTCGCCTTCGATGTAGCCTTGCCACGAACCGTCTGACTTGGGCTTGCAACCGATGGCGAGCAAGAGTGCGAGCAGGGGAAGAAAAGTGAATCGTTTCATAAATACCTCCATCAATCTTTCATCGCGTTGACGTCGAGGTTCAGCAAATTGTTCTGGATGTGCGAGAGCGTGCGCATGGTGGTCTCGATATCCTTGGGAGACAGGCCCGCCGTGCCATGTTTGGCCATTTGCAGGGCGACGGGGAGGAGGCGTTCACGCAGTTGCTGGCCTTTCTTAGTGAGCCAAGCACAGACCTTACGCCGGTCATCGGGATGTCCACGGCGCTCCACTAAACCTTTCCGGACTAACCCATCGAGAATGCGCGTGGTCGTGGTGCGTTCTCGGATGGTGGAGCTGGCGAGCTCGCTTTGCGTCTGGCCGTCCTGCTGCCAGAGATGGTGGAGAATGGCGCACTCCTCGGGCGTGAGCTTGTAGCCCTCGCGCCGCAGCCGTTCCAGCATCCGCAGGCGCAGGACATAGGCGGTGCGGTTCACGATGAAGCCCAGCGGATGATTCAGATTGTTGATGGCCACGGCCTCTGGCGTTCTTTGCACAATACAATAGGTGTATTATGCACGTAATTTTGTCAAGCGAGGATGAGAAGCTTAAGTAAGCCTGAAATCATGACGCTGGCTTGCTAATGTGAGGGTAAAAAGGTATTGGTTGCATGTGCGTGATGCCAGTTGGGTAAAATCTCGGATTGCTGCGCGGATACTCTTGCGCGGTCAACGAGGCGTTGTCTCTGCCAGGGATAAACGGCTGGCGCGTCGTTTGGCGGCTGATGATGCTGTCACCGACCGTTTGTTGGGGCAGGCGCTATCTTCCATCTGCGCTGAAAAGAAAATCGGACTCAAGGAACAGGATGACATTCGCAAACGAATCTTGGCACCTGTGATGGATTGATCACTTCGTTAGCTTTCTCTTTTATCATAACCATGAGCGATATCATTTACCCCCGTAGCCCGCGTGAAACGATGAGCGGCTGGATGCATCTACCGCGTTACCTCGACAAGGTGCGTCTTCACCTCGCAGGGAAGCTGCATGCGGATTATCAGCCTAACTTCGGCAAAGGCTTTGATAGTGCGTGGTTGAAAGCAGCCGGACTGGTTCATGAACAATTTATCGAAGTGGTGAGGGGCACAGTCACGGATGGGGAAGTGGCTGATTGGGTGACCAAGAACGTACAGAAGACGGATGCAGATAAGAAGGCCCACGCTGATGGTATGCTGAACTATCCCAAGGCGGACGATGCCGCTATGCAGGAGCGCCTGAAGCAGCGTAAGGAATCCGCCGGACTGTCACATCGTGATGATATCAAGACGTTCGTGGATTTCATTGATGCGGATGAGAAGCGGAAGTAAGCGGAGCGCGACGAAAAATATAAAAAGCAAAACCCTCGTTTGCGTAATGCAGACGAGGGTTTTGTGTTTAAATATGAACTACTGTTTCGGCTTCAATTGCGGGAACAGGATCACGTCGCGGATGCTTTCCTGGCCGAGCAGCATCATGCAGAGGCGGTCGATGCCGATGCCGATGCCGCCTGCGGGCGGCATGCCGTGCTCCAGCGCCACGAGGAAGTCCTCGTCCAGCTTCTGTTGTTCGCCACCGGCCTGATGCTCCAGCGTTTCACGCTGTTGGATCGGGTCATTCTGCTCGGTGTAACCCGGAGAGATTTCCTGGCCGTTGATGCAGCACTCGAAGACTTCGACCGTCGTCGGGTCGTCTGGCGTGAGCTTGGCGAGGGGAACGAGTTCCTTCGGTAGATGCGTCACGAAAGTTGGATTGATGAGCTTGGGCTCGATCAGTTTCTCGAACACCGCGCCGGTCACTTCGAAATCTTCGTAACCGGCGGCGATATCGCCTGCGAGTTTCAGGTCTTCGACCGCACGGCGACGGCGTTCAGCGGGAGTTACATCGAACCAGTCGTTGCCAGCGACTTCGCGCACGAGGTCTTTGTATTTCGCGCGGCGCCAGTGCGTCAGGTCGATAGTTTTGATGACCTTGCCCTCTGCGTCCTTGTGCTCGATCACCAGTGTGCCCAAGACTTTTTCGGCGATGCCCTTGATGAGCGATTCCACCGTCTCCATCATCGTCTCGTAATCGCCGAAAGCGCAGTAAGCTTCCAGCATCGTGAACTCCGGATTGTGACGGCGGGAGAGACCTTCGTTACGGAAGTTCTTGCCGATCTCGAACAGGCGATCAATACCGCCCACGAGCAGGCGCTTGTGATACAGTTCCAGTGCGATGCGCAGGTAGAACTCGCAGCCGAGCGCATTGTGGAACGTCTTGAACGGTTGCGCGGCAGCACCACCGGGGATGGGTTGCATCGCGGGCGTTTCCACTTCCACATAGCCGCGGGAATGGAAGAAGCCGCGGATCTCATGGATGATGGCGCTGCGTTGCAGGAAGACTTTCTTCACATCGTCGTTGGCGATGAGGTCGAGATAGCGCTGGCGGTAGCGCACTTCCATGTCTTCCAAGCCATGCCACTTGGCCGGAGGAGGGCGGAGGGACTTGGCGAGGATGGTGAAGGCTTCGAGCTTCACAGAAATCTCACCGGTCTTGGTGGTGAAAAGGGTGCCCTTCACACCGATGAAGTCCGCGAGGTCGAGATGGCGGAACACGTCGAACTGTTCTTCGCCGATGACGTTCTTTTGCGCGTAGACCTGGATGCGACCGCTCTGGTCTTTGATGTCGATGAACATGGATTTGCCCATGTCGCGATGCGCGGTGATGCGTCCGGCCAGTTCCACCGGGCGGCCTTCCGTGTAGTTCGCGCGGGCTTCAGCGCATTTCTCCGTGGGCGTAAACTTGTTACGGAACGGGTCGATGTTCTTGCTGCGGAGCGAGGCCAGCTTGGCCTTGCGCTGTTCAATCAACGAATTTGTCTCGTCCATACTCATCCAATCAATAAATAGAGCCTCGTATAGAACACGGAAGGGCGGGGGATGTCCAAGGTTTTTGGTCGGCCCCCAATGGCAGTGTGGGTGTATTGGGGCACTGCTCCCAATTCGAAAAACCGTTGGCGCGCTCACTCCTCACCCCGGCCCTCTCCGCCGAAGCTCGGCCTGTCTATAGAGGAGAGGGAGAACATTTGTCGCCTGCAGAATGGATATGGCAGTCATTGGCGGACGGAATTTCCAGGTTCAAATTTAAATGAGCGCCTCCTCTCCCCAGCCCTCTCCTCCTGCTACCGCTGGAAGCTGAGCATTACCCACAAGTCTATAAAGCGTGAATGAACAAGACAGAGGACAGGGAGAGCTGTGTTTTTCGGGGGCCGGTTTCATTTGAGAGGTCGGCGGTGAAGGCCAAAGTCAGGGCAAAGCGGCAGCTTTGCCCCACCTTAATAAGGAAGTTCCCGCTGGCTGGACGCTGGTGACCACTTATGGGTAATGCTCAGGCTGGAAGAGAGGGAGCTGGAGGGTTGTTGGCTTTCCTGAGGCATGAGTGTTTCGGGTGGCATTAACAGGGTACGCACAGACCTGTGGGGGAGATACGTAGAATCACGGAAATCGGTTTCGATTGAACGAATTCATGGGGTATTATGTCCATTGATACGAAGGCAAATGGCTGTCAGAATAGTTCGATAGCCACCAAACGGGAACGATCCCGGCCAACTGAAACTGATAGATTTATGAAATACTTACGCATGTCGCTCGCGGGTCTGACGGCAGCCCTCGTAGGCGGTATCCTCGTATTTGCCGTGCATGAAGGTGTGACGCAGGAAAAAGCTGCACCGAAAAAGAACGAAGTCCCCAAGTTCAACATCCAAGAGAAGTCCATCACCAGAACTGGGCCGAACATGTTGACCTTTGCTCCGGTGGTCAAAAAGGTGACTCCGAGCGTGGTGAGCGTTTACTCCACGAAAACGGTGAAGGTGAACAATCAACGGCGCAATCCGCTCTTTGATCACCCGATGTTCCGCGACTTTTTCAATGACCAGGAAGAGCAGCAGAACAGCCGTCGTCCCCGCCAGCATGAGGAGACGGGTTTGGGCTCTGGTGTGATCGTTTCGGAGAATGGTTACATCTTGACGAACAATCACGTGGTGGATGGTGCGGATGAGATCAAAGTGGCTCTCTATAACGGCAAGGATGAGTATACGGCACAAGTCATCGGCAAGGACGATAAGACGGATATCGCCATCTTGAAGATTGATGCGAAAGGTCTTCCGGCGGTCACGATGACCAGCAGTGATACGCTGGAAGTGGGTGATGTGGTGCTCGCTGTGGGCAATCCTTTCGGTGTCGGCCAAACGGTGACGATGGGTATTGTCAGTGCGACACAACGTCGTGGCTTGGGTATCACGGGTTACGAAGATTTTATCCAAACGGATGCTTCGATCAATCCGGGTAACTCCGGTGGTGCGCTAGTAGATGCGGAAGGCCGTCTGGTCGGTATTCCGACGGCGATCTTTAGCCGTAGCGGTGGTAATCAAGGCATCGGTTTTGCGGTGCCGGTGAACATGGCCCGCTACGTGATGGAACGATTGATTGAGGGTGGTCGCGTGGTGCGTGGTTATATGGGGCTGCGTTTGCAGCCGGTTTCCTCCGATCTGGCCAAGGCGTTTAATTTGAAATCACAGAATGGCGCTATCGTCGCGCAAGTGATGCCAAACTCTCCGGCTGCCAAGGCTGGTTTGAAGGCGGGTGATGTGATCTTGGACTTCAACGGCAAGAAAGTGGAAGACGATGATCAGCTCCGCTTGTGGGCCTCGCAGACCAATCCCGGCACGAAGGTGCCGGTGAAATTGGTACGCGAAGGCAAAGACAAGACGATTGATGTGACGCTTGCCGAGTTTCCGGCAGATGAAGTGCTGGCCAGGAACTCAGGCGGCAAGGCGGCTCCGGCTGTTCGTGAGGATGCTTTGGAAGGTGTCGAGGTCGGTGATCTGGACACCCAGACCCGTCGTCAAATGGGTATTCCTACCAACATTCAGGGTGCCTTGGTGACGAATGTGGATGAAGAATCGCCAGCCTATAAGGCCGGACTTCGTGCAGGGTCCGTCATCATGAGCATCGACCAGAAGGCAGTGAAGACTGCTGATGAGGCGGTGAAGCTGAGTGAAGAGATCACGGCCAAGAAGATCCTGCTCCATGTCTGGTTCCGTGATACCACGACCTTCATGGTGGTGGATGAGAGCAAGAAGTAACTTGTGGGGAATTTGGTGTGCGATGGGTGCGAGTGCGGCGGTGTCCATGACACCGCCGCTTTCTTTTGGTAGTTGGTCACTCTAGTGGCTTTATGTTTCGACGAAAGCAACTTTACTCAAAAAGCTTTCGGAGCACGGGGCTGAATGCTTCGTCGGACCGCAAACGGGCGTATCTCGGCACTTCCCTACAGAGGCGGAAGAAAAGGACGGGAGGAAGCCCGGCACCCCTCACCCCGGCCCTCTCCCCTCCAAGGGGCGAGGGAGATGGAGCGTTGTTCTGCTTTCCTGTGCCATCGGCATTTTGAGGACAGTGCGCTGATGCGCCAGTTGCAAGCGGACCCATTACTTTCTTTTAGCTGTAATTGCGGTAAGGTTGGAGTAGTGATAGGCAGTGATTTGGCAACGGGAAAAGGGATATGGCTGTGCAGTATAAGGACTACTATCAAGTTTTAGGTGTGGTACGGACGGCGTCGGATGACGACATCCGCAAGGCGTTCCGTAAATTGGCGCGGGAGTATCATCCCGATGTGGCCAAGGACAAGAAGAACGCCGAGGACAAATTCAAGGAGATCAATGAGGCCTACGAAGTGCTGAGTGATCCCGAGAAGCGCAAGAAGTACGACGAGCTGGGAGCCAACTGGAAACAGGGTGCAGATTTTCGTCCGCCGCCGGGATGGGGAGGCAATGGTCAGCGGCGTCAACGTCGGCGCAGCAGCAGCGGGGAGCAGGGGAGCCCGGAAGATTTTGAATTTCACTTCGGTGGCACCGGGTTCAGTGATTTCTTTGAGCAATTTTTTAGCGGTGCAGGACAGGGCGGTGGTCGCAGCGGTTTTCAGAGCAGTGGCGGATTCGCTGGTGATGGCGGTCCATTACGAGGAAGCGATCTGGAGGCGGACATCATGGTCACGCTGGAGGAAGCGGTGCGCGGCTCGGTGCGCACAGTGAATGTGCGACGCAATATCACCTGCCCGCAGTGCCACGGTACTGGTGCGGTAGGGCAGCATGGGTGTCCGCAATGCCGTGGCGAAGGGATGATCGGCAAGCTGGATAATTATCAGGTGAAGATTCCTGCGGGTGTGCGTGAAGGGCAGAAGCTGCGTCTGGCGGGGAAGGGTGAGGCAGGCCATGGGCAGGGACCAGCGGGTGATTTATTTCTGCAAGTCAGACTCGCGCGGCATCCGGACTTTTCTGTGCAAGATTCTGATCTGACGTATGAGTTGGATCTCGCACCGTGGGAAGCGGTGCTGGGAACCAGTGCGGATGTGCCTACGTTACACGGGAATGTTTCGATCAAGATTCCGGCTGGCACCAATAGCGGACAGAAACTTCGCATACGTGGGAAAGGGCTGCCGAAAGAAGGTGGGCAAGGTGATCTGTTTGTGGTTGTCCAGATCAAGCTGCCTACGAAAGTGAGTGATGCGGAGAAGGAGCTTTGGGAGAAGCTGGCGAAGGCTTCGAGTTTTAATCCGAGGGAGTGATGTAGATTGACGATTTGCAGGATTAGGCTGTGTTTGTTGATGGAAATGCGGGCACCCCTCACCCCGGCCCTCTCCCCTCCGAGGGGCGAGGGTGTAGTATCTTCGAACTTTTTCTACCCGTTTTTCTGTTCGAAATTTATAGCAGCTTCTAAAAAAACACGCTCAATTTGTTGCCGACTTGCAGTTTCAGGTGCTTTGCTACGGAGCCGCCATTGATGGCGATTTCTAGGAAACCGGTGGAGCTTAAGATGGCTAGCACAGTACCGCGTTTTGCTTCGGAATAACTTGCTTTTGGAGCGCCGAGTGAATGTTTTTTGATGCGGATATCGGCTCGTTGCCATTCTTCTTCAGTCAGGGAGTTGTGCGCGATGTTCGTGATGGCATTGCCGAATCTGTCGATGTGGAGGATTTCTCCTTGGATGGTTTGTGCCGAGCGCTTGGGAGTGGGCCATGGCAGTTCCCCCCAAGATTCTATTTTTGGTCCAAGGGTCGAGAATTTCTTGCCAGCGGCCAGATGGGCGGCGACGGGTGAGAAAATGTCTCTGCCATGAAAGGTGCGGCTCACGGGTTTTTGGAAATACTTTTCGTTCGTGATTTGGCGGGCGCTACGGATGTTGTGATCTCTGAGAGCCCAGGTGAGCAAACCATTGTCAGGGCCGATGAAGGTCGCTTTATCTGTTTGTATGGCGATGGCGCGACGTTCACTGCCTACGCCGGGGTCAACTACGGCGACGTGGATGCTATTCTTCGGGAAATAAGGTGTGGCAGCCATCAGCGCAAAGGCACCGGCGCGAATATCGCCCGGGGCGATTTCATGGGTGATATCGACTATGTGTGTGCGTGGTTCGATGCTGAGAATGACACCTTTCATGGTGCTGACGAACCAATCGCTGGTGCTGAAATCTGTGGTCAGGGTGATGACGCTCACGGTTGGAATATAATTGCAGAAAGGGCATTTGAAACGAACATTGTGCTTAAGTAAGGGTGTGATTTAAAACGGGTGAGGGTAACCTGACTGGCTCCGGCGGACGTCGCGGACTGCCGGCTGGAATCCGGCAGCACGGGTCGCGTGATTCGTCGCGGCTCACCAACGCTCGCCCGATTTTAATCACACCCCTTAAGTATGGCGAAAACAGAACGCAAAGTGGTGGTGATCACGGGAGCAACGCGCGGATTGGGCCGGGCGATGGTGGATGAATTCATCTGGCAGGGGCATACGGTGTTGGGTTGTGGCCGGTCAGCCGAGCAGGTGGACGCGTTGACTAATGCCTATGGCCCGCCGCATCTTTTTGACATCGTGGATGTGACCGATGATGGGGCGGTAAAAAGATGGGTGGCGCGCTGTGTGGATCATGCGGGTGCGCCGGATCTTTTGCTCAATAATGCGGCCATCATCAATCGCAGTGCGCCGCTTTGGGGTGTTTCTGCCCAGGAGTTTTCCGAGGTCATCGATATCAACATCAAAGGCGTGGCGAATGTCATCCGGCATTTCGTGCCGGAGATGATGGAGCGGGGAAAGGGTGTGATCGTGAATTGGAGTTCTGGTTGGGGACGTTCCACGTCGCCGGAGGTCGCGCCGTATTGTGCGACGAAATGGGCGATTGAAGGGCTGACGCAAGCGCTTGCGCAGGAATTGCCGGAAGGTCTGGCGGCGGTCGCGTTAAATCCCGGTATCATCAATACGGAGATGTTGCGCAGTTGCTTTGGTGGTTCGGCGGAATCTTATCCTTCGCCGGATGAGTGGGCAAAGCGGGCGGTGCCGTATCTGCTTTCGTTGAACAGCCGAAATAATGGGCAGCCGCTGACGGTGCCGGGGATACCTACCTAGAGGTTTTCATGAAATGTTTCAGGACAATAACTGGTGGGCTGTGTGAAATGTTTCCTCTCCTCTTAATGAGGAGAGGTCGGTTCCGCACGAAGCGGAACCGGGTGAGGAGTGAATCGAAGCACAGGGGAGCCGAGCTTTTATTGAGTAATTCCGGGCTGAAGAAAATAACGCTTTTGTGCTACGGCTCACCCCTCACCCCGGCCCTCTCCCCATTGAGGGGCGAGGGTGATGTTCATTCGGAGCTTTTACTTCCAATCCCATACCGAAGTGTCTGACAGGCTTTAAATGATATGGGCATTGTGGCTACAGAGGTGCAGGAGATATTGCCCGGGGTGTTTCGTTGGGAATGTTTTTCGCCGGAGCATAAGGTTGAGTTGACTTCGCATGCGGTTCTCGTGGATGGACAGCTTTTCATTTTTGATCCTATTGGGCTAACCGTGTCCGCGAAGCAAAGGCTGCTTTCCGATCATCATGTGGCCGCCATTGTGCTGACGAACGAGAATCACGAACGCAGCGCGGACGAGTGGCGAAAAGAAACGAACGCGCCTGTGTGGGCGTCGGCGGAGGCGAAGCTTGTTTTGGAGAATGTGAATCGTTGGGAAGCTGGGACTGTAAGGTGGAACTCATGGGAGATTGTTCCTTTGCCCGGTGGAGCAGGGGGCGAGGTGGCTTTGTGCTGGCGCGAGCGTTCTTTGGTTGTGTTAGGTGATGCGGTCTTCAATCTGCCGAAGTATGGTTTTGATGTGCTACCGAAGAAGTATTGCCGTGATCAGGCTATGCTGAAGACCTCGTTGCTTAAGTTGATCGAGATGCCGTTTGATACGGTAATATTCGCACATGGCACTCCTTTATTAAAGGTGGCCTCAGTCAAAATCCGTGAATTAGTAGATGGCTAAACGATTGTTCCTTGCGACTTCACCGCTACACCCTTACGTTGACCACATGGCGAAGGCGCCCAAAAAGAACAGCAAAGCCAAGGCGATGATGCTTGGCGTGGGTTTGGATACGGATGGTCACAAGCGCGTGACCAAGGGAGATAATTTTACCCTCGTGGGCGGGAGCAAGGATACGCACGAGGAGATGACGGAGAAGGCCATCAAGATCAATGAGAAGCTGAAGACTCGCGGCAAGACGTTGGAATCCGTCAGTCGCGAGGAGTTTGATGACATCGCGCATGCAGTGGGGCTGCGACGGCCTAATAACGACTCGAATTAAGGTGCGGGGGGGCATCTCGGCATTGCCCCAATAAGAGGAAGTTTGTTGGCCTGCCGCGCCTGGCGGAGAACGGGTCGGGCTGGGTTATTTGAACCGGGCGTTGTCTGGTGAAAGACCCTTTACTGCCGGCTGGAATCCGGCAGCACATTGGGGTACTGCGCGGATTCGCGCGTTTGAGTAAAGTGATGTCAGTTCCTTGACGTCGGCCCGTTGCGCCGTTAGCTTCTTCGCAGGATTCCACCTGTGGCGTAAGCACCAATGCTAGCGGTTGCATACCATCCTTATCTGTTTCTGGTCGTTTTGCTGGGCGTAGCCATCGTCTTTCCACTCATCCCGCTCGCGCTCGCGAAGCTGTGGGCGAAGAAGTTTTCTCCACCGAAGCCCGGTCCGGATAAGAACGCGACTTATGAATGCGGTCTGGAATCCAAGGGCGATGCGTGGGTGCAGTTCAAGTCCGAGTATTACCTCTACGGCATCTTGTTCCTGATCTTCGATGTGGAGACGGTTTTTCTGCTGCCCTTTGCGGTGGCGTTCACGGGGCTTTCGGCGGGGGCGTTTATCGCCATCATGTTCTTTCTGCTGTTGCTGGCAGAGGGATTGGTGTGGGCGTGGAAGAAGGGTGTGCTGACTTGGAAATGACGCATCATGGATGAAGGGCTGCGTAATGAATTGAGCAAACAGGGCGTGTTCACCACGACCTTGAGCGACCTCTACAATTGGGGGCGTCGCAGTTCCGTGTGGCCGTTGCAATTCGGTCTCGCGTGCTGCGCGATCGAGATGATCGCGGCCTCCATGGCGCGGTATGATTTGGCGCGATTCGGTGCGGAGGTGTTTCGTCCATCACCACGTCAGGCAGATCTTATGATCGTGGCCGGGACGGTGACCAAGAAGATGGCGCCGCAAGTGGTGCGGCTCTACAACCAGATGCCGGAGCCGAAATACGTCATCGCGATGGGTGCGTGCGCGATTTCCGGTGGCCCTTTCAAGCAGGGTTACAATGTGCTGAAGGGGATTGACCGTTATATTCCGGTGGATGTGCACATTCCTGGATGCCCGCCGCGACCCGAGGCGCTTTTGCATGCGTTCATGACGTTGCAGCGGAAGATCGATGAGCAGGCTATGAGCGGGAAGGCGCGTCCGCGTCATCTGAATCCCGATGCGCCGAGTGAATTTCCGGTGCCGCAATTTGGCGAACACGATCTGGTGCCGCCGAAGAATGAGATGGTGTGGGAGACACCAGTGGTGACGAGAAACGGCTAATGATTTGAAATCGTGATCGACCTAGAGTCCATAAGGCTGCGAATCGAAGCCAGCGTGGCGGGCGCACAAGTGACGCTGGTGCCGAATGACTCGCCTGCCGCCCAGCCGTCGCTCTTGGTGGAGGGTGCGCATGGTCTCGCGATCGCCTTATTTTTGCGCGATGATGCGGAACTGCGTTTTGACTATTGCTCCAATGCGACGGGGGTTGATTGGCTGGATACCGAGCTGAAAGTGAAGGTCAAGCAGGTGGTGGATGGTGTGGAGAAAGAGGTCGAGCAAGTGACTAAAAAGCCCGGCTATCTGGAAACGGTCTATCATCTGTATTCGATGGAGAAACGGCATGGGCCGCTGATCTTGCGGATGCGTACTAGGAATCGTGCGGGTGAAGCGAAACTGCCATCGCTGACATCGGTCTGGCGCAGTTGTGAGTTTCAGGAGCGCGAGATTTACGATCTTTACGGCATCGAGTTCATCGGGCATCCGGATTTACGCCGCATCTTGATGTGGGATGGGTTCAAGGATCATCCGATGCGGAAAGATTACGTGGAGCCGGATGATTACGAGTACGAGCCGACGCCACACGATGAGGTGCTGGAGAAGGCGAAGGAGCATTATCCTGGCAGTTGAACGGCATAGACATTGCATATAAGAAGCCTAAATTATCTGTATGAGCAGCAAAGAAATAGCGATGGAGATCATCCGGAAACTGCCGGACGAGGCGTCCTTGCAGGAGATCTCGGATGAGATCGAGTTTGTGGCTGGAATCAGGCAGGGAGCGATGGAACTGGATCGGGGCGAGTCTGTCTCGGCAGATGAGATACTGAAGCGCATACCCGCATGGGCGAACTCTACAAAGTAGTCTTTTCGCCACAAGCGGTCAGAGACATTGAATCGATTGTCCGCCATATCGCCTTGCAAGCATCTCCGCAAATCGCAGAGGCCTTTGGTGTGAAGCTGGTTGGCAAGGCTTTGAGCTTGGAAGCACTTCCGCTCAGAGGCCGGGTGGTTCCGGAAGTGGGGATGCCTTTTCGGGAAATCATTTTTCGCAGTTATCGGATCGTGTTCCGGATAGTTGGTGAACGGGTTGAGATAGTCCGGTTTTGGCATGCGGCGCGTGGGATCCCGCAGATTGATTCGGATGATTTTGGCAATCCTGGTTGAACTTATTCAATGGAAGCTACGCTGACCAATAGTGACAAGACTGCCGAGGCCACGATTGAGGCTGGTGTCGGCGATCTGCTGGAAGTGTCCATGGGGCCGCATCATCCGTCCACGCACGGCGTTTTCCGCATGGATGTGGTGCTGGATGGTGAGCGGGTGGTGAAGCTCAAGCCAGTGTTCGGTTATCTGCATCGTAATCATGAGAAGATCGCGGAGGGGGCGAGTTACCTAGCCTCGATGCCTTACACAGACCGGCTCGATTACTTTTGCTCGATGACGAATAACTGGGCTTACGCGTTGTCTGTCGAGAAGCTGGCTGGGCTGCAAGTGCCGGAGCGTGCGGAGTATATCCGCCTCATCACGGCGGAGCTGACGCGATTGGTGAATCACACGTGTTTGCTGGGCTTTTTAGTGCAGGACATGGGCGCGCTCGGCACGCCCCTCATGTATGCCTTCCGTGAACGCGAGAAGATTCTCGATCTGTTCGAGTCGCTGAGCGGGGCGCGCATGATGTGCAATTACATGCGCTTCGGAGGTTGCCGCTGTGATCTGCCGACGGGCTGGCTGGAGCAGGCGCAGAAGGTGGTGGATGAGTATCCGCGTTTTCTGGATGAATACGAACGCTTGCTCATGGGGAATGAAATCCTCATGGCGCGCAGTCAAAATGTGGGGGTGCTGCCCAAGGCTCTGGCGATTAGTGCGGGCATCACTGGCCCGATGCTGCGGGCGAGCGGGGTGAACTACGACATCCGCAAGGTGGATAAATACGGCATCTACGACCGCTTCAATTTCCGTGTGCCGCTTGGCGAACATGGTGATGTTTATGATCGACTGATGATCCGGTTGCTGGAGATGCGGGAATCACTGGGGATTTTGCAGCAGGCGTTGAAAGCCATTCCTGAAGGGCCGATCATTGATCCGAAGGCGAAGTTGCGTGGCTTCAAACCGAAGGCAGGCGAGGCTTATGGACGCATCGAAGCGCCGAAGGGCGAACTGGGTTTTTATCTGATCAGTGATGGCACGCCGAATCCGTATCGCTACCGCATACGTCCGCCGAGTTTCATCAATTTGACGATTCTTGAGGACATGTGCCTCGGTCATACGGTGGCGGATGTGGTGATCATCTTGGGTAGTGTGGATATCGTGCTCGGTGAGGTGGATCGGTAATAATATGCGTTGGCTACTCAAACAGACTAACTTGCTCGACGAACCGGCAGATGTGCTCGTCTGTTCGGCCAACGTGAGTCTGAACTTATCTGGCGGTGTCGGTGCGGAATTGTTAGGGCGCTATGGAAATGAGATGCAGAAGACTTTGCATGCGGTCATTCACGGGCGTAGCCCACGGGCGGCGAAGTGTGGCGAAGTGATCGCGTATTCCGGTGCTGAATTGCCTTACAAAGCGGTGCTGCATGCGGTGGCCATCGATGGCTGGTATAAGAGCAGCCCGCAGATAATCACGGATATCACGCGCAAAGCGTTGAAGATGGCGGCGGGTTATGGGGCTAAGCGAGTGGCGTTTACGGTGCTGGCAACCGGCTTTGGCAACCTGTCCTTGGCCGAGTTTGCCCAAGGGGTAAGGCCGATATTGGGTGATGAATTTCCTCCCGTTGGGGAAGTGGTGTTTGGTCTGTTGCTCGACTTTCAAGTGGCGGAGATGGCGCAACATTTTCCAGAGTTAGAAACTTGTAACGTTTAAAACCGAATGCTCGGCGAAGGCATATTGAAAGGCATGGTGGAAACGGCGAGAAACTTCGCCGGGAGCTATGTGTCCAAAGATCGCCTCACGACGGTCGAGTATCCGGAGCAACGCATCGCGCCGAAAGAGAATGCGCGGCAGTTTCCGTTCTTGGTGTTCGATGGCAATGATCCGCAAGCGGGCTTGCGCTGTGTGGCGTGCCAGATCTGCGAGAAGGAATGTCCGCCGAAATGCATCTACATCGAGAAGAGTAAGGACAAGAAGCCAGACTTTGTCGGTAAGGCGCAGATTTATCCGGCCACGTTTGATATCGATATCTCCGTCTGCATGAGCTGCCAGATCTGTGTGGAGGTCTGTCCGTTCGATGCCATCAAGATGGATCAGGAATATGAGCTATCGAATGACGACCGGTTCGGCGGTCTGCTCCTGCACAAAATGGATCTGGCCAAGCCGAATGATTATTTCCGCAAGCTGCATCCGAAGGACGCTGGCGAGATCGACGCGGCACGCGTAGCGGCGAAGGAACAGGCTGAAGCCAAGGCCAAGGCAGATGCCGAGGCGAAGGCCAAAGCGGCAGCGGAAGCAAAAGCGAAAGCGGCGGCAACGCCACCGGCTCCACCGGCGGCTCCGCCCACGGGCGCATAAGGGATCACGGGCATGGATATTGGCGAACTGATCAACTCAATCATCAGCGATCCAGACCAGGTCTTCGTTCTGACGAAGGCTTTCGTCGTCGGCAAGTTCCCCGCAGGTGCCCAGCCGCTCGTCTCCATCTTGCTCTCCATCATGCCGATTCTCAGCGTGTTTCCGGGCTTGTTCGCGTTGACGACGATTCTGGAACGCAAAGGATTGGGACGTATCCAAAACCGCTTGGGACCAAATCGCGTGGGCCCGTTCGGCATCCTGCAACCCGCCGCGGATGGTATCAAAGCACTCATCAAGGAAGATGTCGTGCCGCGTGCGGCGGATAAGTTAGTACACTTCCTTGCGCCCGTGGTGATCGTGATTCCGGTGATTCTTTCATACGCGGTGTTACCGGTTGGACGGAACATGGTAGCCATTGATCTGGATGCTGGGCTGCTGTTCTTCTTCGCGGTCGGTGCGTCAACAGAACTGGCGGTGTTCATGGCCGGTTGGTCGAGCCGGAATAAATATTCGTTGCTGGGAGCGATGCGTGCCATCGGGCAGATGATCAGCTATGAGATCCCGCTCATTCTTTCGGCGGTCACGGTGGTGATGGCCGTGGGCTCGCTCTCCACGACATCCATCGTGGATGCACAAGCGGGCTACTATGGTTGGCTGCCGAACTGGTATGTGTTCACGCCGTGGGGTTTCGCGGGGTTCCTGCTCTTCGTGACAGCGGCTACGGCAGAGTCGAATCGTTCGCCGTTTGATATTCCAGAAGGCGAGTCCGAGATCATCGCGGGTTATTTCGTGGAATATTCGGGATTCAAGTTCGCGCTCTTTTTCCTTGGAGAATACCTCGGACTGTTCGCGGTGAGCGGTTTGGCTATCACACTGTTCCTTGGTGGCTGGCATGCGCCGTTGCCGTTCCTGGAGTGGATACCTTCGTGGTGCTGGTTCTTTGCGAAGCTCATGGGCTTCATCGTGCTATTCATCTGGCTGCGCGGGACGTTGCCACGCCTGCGCCAAGACCAGCTCATGAACTTCGCCTGGAAATTCATGCTGCCGCTTACGCTCATCAACATCTTCGTGGCGGGCATCTGGCGGTTTATCGAGCCGGGCTTTATGCGTTGGATCATTTGTGCGGGAATGTTGGTGGCGGCTTATGTGCTACTGGGACGCGGTCTGACGGCGGCACGCGGGGTGGCGCCGCGGGAATATCGTTACGCGGAGAATTGAACTGATGGAACTGGCCTTTGTCATCATAGCGACGGTCACGCTCGGTGGAGCGGTGGCGGTGATGTCGTTGCGTCATCTGGTGCATTGCGCGCTGGCGTTGGTGGTGACGTTCGCCGGACTCGGTGCGATGTATCTGATGCTGAGTGCCGAGTTCGTGGCCTTCGTGCAACTACTCGTTTATATCGGCGCGGTGGCGATTCTCATCGTGTTCGCCTTGTTGCTCACGCGCAGTGCCACTGAGGAGCCGAATCAAAGTCTCTTGCAGAGTAAGGTGGCGGGCGTGGGGATCGCCTTACTGGCGTTTGGAACGATTGTGGGCGCGTTGCTTTCCAGTGGACGTTTTGATCGCGTGCAACTGGCAGCACCGATGCTGACGGTGAAGCGCATTGGTGAGGAATTGATGACGCGTTATGTGCTGCCGCTGGAAGCCATCGGACTCTTGCTGACGGCGGCGACTATCGGTGCGGTGGTGATCGCGATGGAAGAGCGCAAGGTTGCGGACAAGTCGAAGTCTGCTGAGGAGTCTGCGCATACATCGGAGGACAAGCACGGATGATCCCGCTGCATTATTACCTCATCGTAGCGGCGATGCTCTTCTGCATCGGCTTGGCAGGAGCATTGATCCGGCGCAATGCGATCATGGTGCTGGTGGGCATTGAGTTAATGTTGAATGCGGCGAACCTGAACTTCATTGCTTTCTGGCGTTACTCGCCGAATCCGGATGGCAACCAAGGGGTGATGTTCGCAATCTTCTCCATCGCTATCGCGGCGGCGGAGGCGGCGGTGGGGTTGGCACTGATTATCGCGCTCTATCGGCATTATCGGAATACGGATGTGGCGAAGGAGGATAAGAAATAGATGGATAACGCCGCCTCCATGCTTTGGTTGATCCCCGCGCTGCCGCTGTTGGCAGCGGTGATCACCACGTTTGTGGGGAAAGGGCAACGTGGGTTGGCCTCGGGTGTGGCGGTGGCGGGAATGGTGGGAGCTTTCCTCTTGTCGGTGAAAGCGTTCATCGCAGTACTGGGGCAACATGGTGTGCCGGTGGTGCACAATTTTCTGTGGTTGGAATTCGGTGAAACGCAGATGCAGCTCGGCTGGGTGCTTGATCCTTTGAGCGCGATGATGCTGGTGATGGTGACGTTCGTCGGCACGCTCATCTTCATCTTCAGCATCGGCTACATGGCGCATGATGAACGGTTCACGCGCTTTTTCTGTTTCCTGTCACTTTTTGCGGCAGCGATGCTGGGTTTGGTAATCGCGAATAATCTGTTGCTGCTTTTCATGTGTTGGGAACTGGTGGGCCTCGCGTCCTATCTGCTCATCGGGTTCTGGTATCAAAAGCCGTCAGCAGCGGCGGCGGCGAAGAAGGCGTTTATCACGACGCGCATTGGCGACATCGGCCTGTTTCTCGGGTTGCTCTGGCTGTATCGCGAGACAGGGACGCTGCTTTGCTATGACAATGGGGCCGGGTGTTTGGAGCAATCAGCACTGACGAAGCTCGTGGGACAAATGGCCTTTGGCGGTATAGCGGTGAGCACGGTGATTTCACTGCTGCTTTTCTGTGGAGCGGTGGGCAAGAGCGGTCAGGTACCGTTGCACGTGTGGTTGCCGGATGCGATGGAAGGTCCGACGCCGGTGAGCGCGCTCATCCATGCGGCGACGATGGTGGCGGCAGGCGTGTTCCTCATGGCACGGGTGTATCCGCTGCTGGCCGTAACCCCTGACGGACCAGCGAATGACACGGCGGCGCTGCAAGTGATCACGTGGGTGGGAGCGATAACGGCAGTCTTTGCGGCATTCATCGCGATGGCACAGAATGATATCAAACGCATCCTCGCATACTCTACGGTGTCGCAACTGGGCTTGATGTTTGTAGGCTTGGGCGTGGGTGGTGTGGCGGTGGGAATGTTTCATCTTATCACGCATGCGTTCTTCAAGGCGTTGCTGTTCCTTGGTTCGGGTTCCGTGATTCATGGATGTAATGAGGAACAGGACATTCGTAAGATGGGCGGCTTGCGGAAATTCATGCCGGTGACGTTTTACGCTTATGGGATAGGTATGATCTCGCTGGCGGGCGTGATCCCGTTCGCTGGCTTCTGGAGTAAGGATGAGATCATGCACAAGGCGCATCAGTGGCCTGCTTCGGAGATTCCATACTATCTCGTGCTGGTGGGCGCGTTTCTGACGGCGTTCTACATGACGAGGCAAATGGCGTATGTGTTCTTCGGCTCGAATAGAGCGGCTTCTGCTCATGGGCACGAAACCAAGACACATGAGCCGCATGAGAGTCCGGCGGTGATGACGGTGCCGCTGATTGTGTTGGCCGTCTGCGCGACTCTAATCGGGTTTCTCGGGACACCAGCGTGGCCTTGGTTTGAATCGTTTGTGCATGGGCATGAAGTGGTTTTTGATGGTGGCAAATTGCTCCATGCCTGGCCAACGATTCTGACATCCATCGTCATCTGCGGTATCGGTGTCGCAGCCGGATGGGGTTACTACGGACGAAAGGCAATTGATACGAGCAAAGCAGATCCACTGCACGGATTGCTGCCGAATGTCTATCCGGCGTTGGAGAAACGGTTGCTCATTGATGAACTGTATGAAGCGACGGTGATCGCGTGGCAGAAGGCTTGGGCGCAGGGATGCGATTGGCTGGAGAAGCAAGTATGGCAGGGCGTGATGGTGGTAATGAGCATTGGATCGCAAGTGCTAGGCTGGGTGAATCGCATCATCGACGAGATCGTGATCAATGGCGGGTTCAATGCGAGTTGTGCGAAGTTGCAGGAATCGGGCGATAAGGTGGAACTCGCGCATCGGGGAAATATCCAACGGGCTTTGCGTGGATTGGGCATCGCGCTGACGATTCTCGTCCTGCTGCTGTCATGGGGGTGCAGCAAATCATGAACGGCTTCTCCCCATTGACCTTGCTGATGTTGCTGCCGCTGTTCGGCGGATGTGTGCTTTTGGGATTGGAGAAACACCAGCGGGCGTTTACGCGGCATCTGGCGTTCGGGGTGAGCCTGCTTACGTTGGCACTCGCATTGTTCATCGGCAGCCAGTTTGATTCCACTAGTGGTGAGTTACAGATGGTGGAGCGGCATGCGTGGATGCCGTCGCTGGGCGTGGAATATTTTGTCGGTGTAGATGGACTCAGCCTGGTGTTGCTCTTGCTTACCGCGTTGTTGGTGCCGATGAGCATGTTGGCGGCGTGGAAGTTGGAGGAGCGCACGTCTATGTTCTTCGCGCTCATCTTGTTCCTGCAAGGGGGCTTATTCGGGACGTTCACGGCGCTGAACTTCATTCACTGGTTTCTGTTCTGGGAGTTGAGTTTGGTTCCAGCGTTCTTCCTGGTGAAATTGTGGGGTGGGCCTGAACGCGGAAAAGCGGCGATCCAGTTCTTTGTTTACACAATGGTCGGTAGTGTGACGCTGCTGCTCGCGTTTCTGGGGATGTATCTGGCAGTTGGGACGTTTGATTTCATCAAGTTGGCCGAGCTGGCGAAGAGTGGAGAACTGCTCTCGCGGATGAGTTTGAATCTTGGCTGGTATGAATTGAAGAAGGAACAGCTCGGACTGGTGATCGCGTTCGGGGTTTTCCTTGGATTGGCGGTGAAGGTGCCATTGATGCCATTTCATGGCTGGTTGCCGAGGACTTACTCCACAGCCCCGGCCGCCGTGACGATGCTGCTCACGGGTGCGATGTCCAAGATGGGCGTGTATGGTTTTCTGCGCATCTTCCTGCCGATCTTTCAGGAGCAAATCGCGTTCGTGCAGAACTGGCTGCTGTGGCTGGCCATAGCGACGATCGTGATGTCAGCACTCGCGGCTTCGGCGCAGACGGATTTGAAGAAGCTGCTGGCGTATTCTTCCATCAACCATCTGGGCTACTGTCTGCTGGGAATATTCGCGACGGCGAGCAGTGTGAATGGTCACGGCTGGACGGTGGAGGCTTCGGCGGCTTTGGGCGGAACGGTTTTGCAGATGTTCAATCACGGCATCACGGCGGCGTTGTTGTTCTGTTTCGTGAGTTATCTCGAAGAACGTGGAGCAGGGGAAACGAATCTGTCACGGTTTGGCGGATTGCGAGCGGCGATGCCCGTGTTCTGTGGGTTGATGGGTGTGGCGACGTTTGCTTCTTTGGGCTTACCGGGATTGAGCGGGTTTGTGGGCGAATTCTTAATCTTCAAGGGGACGTTCGGTCTGGCGGCGTGGGCGGCGGTGTTGGCTACGCCGGGTCTGCTCATCACAGCAATCTTCCTGCTGCGGATGTATCAACAAATTTTCTACGGACCGTTGCCGTCCACACATGTTGGCTGGCGTGATTTGGATATTCGTGAGCGGTTCACGGTGCTGCCGGCGTTGCTGCTGGTGCTGATTTTGGGTGTGTATCCGCAACTGCTGATGGGCTTGATCAATCCAACGGTGACGCGTTTGGTAGAAGGGCTGGCGAGGTGATATGAGCGCACTGCCCTGGACCATCTACGTGAGCTTTCTCGGAGCGTTGCTCGTGGCGCTGCTGCCAGCGGGTAATCTGCGGCATATCCGGTTCGCTGCGCTGGGGACTGGACTGGTGGGTTTATTCATCGGGCTAGCCGCAGCGGTGCAGTGTGATGCGAGTGCGGATGTGGTGACGCTGACGAAGCTCAAGTGGATTCCGGCTTTCGGTGCAGAATATCATCTGGCGGCGGATGGTATCAGTGTGGTGATGGTGTTGCTGACGGGCATCGCGGCAGTGACGGGTGTGCTGTTTTCCTGGAACGTGACGCATCGTTTGGAAGAATTCTTTGCGTTCTATCTGTTACTCATCGGGGCGGTGTATGGTGTGTTCCTTAGCTTCGATCTGTTTCTGTTTTTTGTGTTCTACGAACTGGCGATTGTGCCGAAGTATTTTCTCGTGGCGATCTGGGGCGGACAGAATCGCGAGTATGCGGCGATGAAGTTGGTGCTGTATTCGTTCGTGGGCAGTGCGCTTGTGCTGGTGGGAATTGTTGCGACGCTGGTAATGGCGGGCGGACAGACGGCGAGCTTGGAGGTATTGGGGCAAATCCAGTTCGCAGCCTCGTTCCAGCATTGGGTATTTCCGCTGATGTTTTTTGGGTTTGCGATTTTGGCGGGTATTTGGCCGTTTCACACGTGGGCACCAACAGGTCACGTGGCGGCTCCGACGGCGGCTTCTATGTTGCTGGCAGGTGTGATTATGAAGCTCGGTGCGTATGGGGCATTGCGTGCAGGTGTTTGTCTTTTTCCGGAAGGATTGCTCGCTTGGCAGAATGTGCTGGGTTGGCTGGCGGTGATTGGGATCGTGTATGGTGCTTCGGTAGCGCTGGTGCAGAAGGATTTCAAATTTGTCATCGCTTACTCGAGCGTGAGCCACATGGGGTTTGTGATCTTGGGACTGGTGAGCATGAATGCGATCGGCTTGACGGGAGCGATTTTGCAAATGTTCTCGCACGGCATCATCGCGGGACTGCTGTTCGGCGTGGTGGGACGGATGGTGTATGAGCGGGCGCATACGCGGGACTTAAATGCGCTGCAGGTGATGAATCTCAGCAATGCCTTACCCTTCGCAGCGGGGACATTTGTGCTGGCGAGTCTGGCATCGATGGGGCTGCCGGGCTTCAGTGGGTTTGTGGCGGAGTTCTCGGTATTGATCGGAGCTTGGGCGTTGGATCCGACTAAAGCGGTGGTGGCTGGTGTGGGGATTGTGGTCGGTGTGGCATTCACGTTGCGCGCATTGCAGACGGCTTTCTTCTCGGACGCAGAGCCGATTGCAGAAAAGCATCATGAAGAGATGAAGCCAATCACGGTGCCGGAACGGGCAGGGGCGCTCATACTGTTGGCGACGACCTTGATCGTCGGCTTATATCCTAAGGTTCTTCTGAATTTGATTCAGCCAGCTTTGGCATCACCGCTCTTTGAAGCGTTGCGAAAAGGACGGTTGGAATGATGCCGGTGAATTATCTGCATTTGGTGATGGGGCTCATTCCCGAGCTGCTATTGGTGGCGGCAGCATTGGCGGTCTTGGGGGTGGACCTGATGGTTTTGCGGGAGGAATCCAAGCGGGTGCGATTCGGCTTTGGGGCGGGCTTCACGGGTTTCGCTGCGCTGGCGGCAATCTTTTGGATGACGACGAGCACGGAGCCAGCGGTGTATCTGGGTGGTTCATTTATTGTCAGCCATTTGACGCTGTGGGTTAAGGTCGGGCTATTGTTGCTGACGCTGTTGACGGTGGCTTTGTTCGTGGATGGTGAGTTCACAGAGCATGTGGGCGAGTGCGTGGCACTTATCTTGTTCGCGACGGTGGGCATGATGCTGCTGGTGAGCGCGGGTGATCTGTTGCTGCTGTTCGTGGCGTTGGAACTGGTGAGCTTGTCGCTGTATTCACTGGTGGCGTTCGATAAACGGAATCGCGAGGGCATTCATGCAGCGCTGCAATATTTCCTCTACGGCGGTATGGCGGCGGCGTTTATGCTTTTCGGTTTCAGTCTGCTCTACGGTTTGACGGGCAGCACTTTGATTTCGGAAGTGGGCAAAGGGCTGGCGGATAAAGCGAATGATCCGGTGCTACTGGTGGCGATGGTCATGGTGATGGTGGGACTGGGCTTCAAGGTGGCGGCGGTGCCGTTCCATCTGTGGGCGCCAGCGGTGTATCAAAGCGCACCGGGACCGGCGGCTGCGCTCATCGCTTCGGGTTCCAAGCTGGCGAGTTTTGTGGTGGTCGCGCGGTTGATGTATGCGGGCTTCACGGGAGTGGAAGGCGATGCGGCGTGGCGGAGTTATACGGTGGGATGGATGCCGTTGCTGGCGGGCATCGCGGCGTTTTCCATGGTGCTGGGAAATCTTGCAGCACTGGCGCAAAGCAGTCTGCGGCGATTGCTGGCGTTCTCAGCGGTTGCACATGCGGGATACATGCTGCTGGGTGTGCTGGCGGTGAAGGAGACAGGATTGCAGGCGGTGATTTATTATGCATTCACGTATGGCGTGGCGACGATCGGGGCGTTCGGTGTGGCGGTATTGGTAGAGCGGCAGCGGGGAGGGGATTCACTGGCGAACCTGGCGGGAATGGCGAAGCAGTCGCCGTTGATGGCGGTGTGCCTGATGATCTTCGTTTTGTCACTGGCGGGGATTCCGCCGCTGGCGGGTTTCGTCGGTAAATTCCACGTATTCCTTTCGGCGACGGCGGTGAAGGCACCTTCGCTTGGCCTCCTCTGGCTGGTGGCGTTGGCCATCGCGACGAGTGCGATCTCGCTCTACTACTATCTGCAAGTGCTCAAGCAGGCTTGGGTGGTGCCGGGGAATGAAACGGTAGTGGAACTGAAGCCCGGTGTGGTGACGTTGGTGGTGCTGTGCTTGTTGGCGGTGCTTACGATTGTTTTGGGCTGTGCACCAGAGATGGTGTTGGGGCCATTGGCGGAAGCATTGAAGAGTGCGTGGTAAAAAGAAAAACGGCAGCCGTTAGAGACTGCCGGTTTGGAGATTTTTTTTAGGTTAGTTCTGCCTCGTTACCTCGGCAGCTACGTTGATTAGCTCTTGGCGGCTTGGACAGGAGCTTGCGGTTTCAGCTTTTTATACTCGGCGGCGAGTGAATCCACTTTGAGCTTCTCCGCATCGAGGTCTTTCTTGGATTTCTCCACGCGACTTTCAGCAGTGCCTACTTCGCTCTGAGCTTTCTTGGATTGGGCGATCAGATTTTTGATCTTCTTGTCTGCTTCCGAGGCCTCCTTCTCGATGGCCACGAGTTTGGTCTTGGTGGCTTCGATCTCTTCGTTGCACTTGGTCACGGCAGCCTGGCTTTCAGTGACTTTCTTTTGCAACGGTTCGAGTTCTTTGCGCAGCGTCTCGATCTCTTTCTTCAAGGTTTCTTGGGCTTCCAGTTTGGCCTTGGCGAGAGAGGCTTCGGCTTTCTTTACCTTGGCTTCGATTTTGCCCGCGGCTTTCTGAGCATCCTTGAGAGTGGCGGCGGCTTCATCGGCGAAACGCTTGTCGAACTTCGCGATGTTCTTCAGGCCATCCCAACGGTCAGTGACATTGACGGCCTGTTTCTTGGCTTTGGCGATATCTTTGTCCGCACTGGCGACGATGCCTTTCGCGTCTTCAATGGAGCCGAGCAACTTCTGGTGATCCGCTTCCTTGACGGCGTAAGCATCTTTAGCTGCGTAAACCTTGACGTTGAACTGGGCCGCTTGAATCTCGGTGAGCTTGGTTTTCTTGGAATCGATCTGCGCGGTAGCAACTTGGATGGCAGCTTCTGTGTCCGCGATCTTTTTCTTAGCGGCGTCCAGTTTCACTTTGTCAGCTTGCTGGCCTTCGACAGCGGCGAGTTCTTCTTTCGCAGTGGCCAAGTCCGCATTGAGCTTGGTCAACGAAACTTGCGTGGCTTCGATCTCTTTCTGTACCGTCTCGAAGCGTTGTTCCAAGGTGGGCGGATTCGCGCTGAGTTCGCCAAGCAGTTTGCCATCCTCGGCGTTCCAGACATAGATGTTACCGGCCCAATCGCTGGCCACAGCGCGTTTGCTGTCATGAGTGAGGGCAGCGCGGACGGGGATATCGTTGGTGACGGCGAAGGATTTCTTCTTGGTGCCGTTCGCATCCCAGATGGCGACCTGTTTATCGCGACCGGCGGTGATGATGTTGCCAGTCTGATCGAAGCTGCCGGAAAGCACGCCACCATTGTGCGCATTGATGCTGCGGACCTGTTGCTCGTCTTCTACTTTCCAAGTGCGGGCAGTGCCATCTTCGCTGGCGGAGAGGAGCAGGCCAGAGTCAGCGCGCCAGCTCAGCTGCGTGATAGAACCGCGATGGCCGCGCATGGAGTAAAGCTGCGTGCCGGTAGCAGGTTCCCAAACGAGGATGCCACCGACGCGATCGCCAGTGGCAAGATATTTGCCGTTCGGGCTAAATTCAGCGGCCGTTACCCAATCCGTGTGCTTCTTCAGACTATACTTCTGCTGACCATCCGCCGTGGAATAAATTTTGACGAGCTTGCTCGGACCACCGAGCGCGATCCATTTCTGGTCGGCGCTGAGATCGGAGGCAAGGACGGTATCGAACTCTTCACCGACCGTGATGATCTTATCACCCGTCACCACATCCCACACGGTGGCGAGACCGATCTTGGCACCTTCACCGCCTGCGGCGAGGAGCATCTTGCCGTTGCGGCTGAACCGCACCTGTACGGGATGACCGCTGGGAAATTTGACGACGCCGGAAAGTTCCAGCGTATCCGTGTTATAAACCAATACTTGATGCTGGCCGGTGAGTGCGACGACCGGTGCCCAAGGGCTCGAAGCAACGCCGAGCACGGCAGTTGTGCGATCGGTGCGGACAGAGGGTTCCAGCAACCAGTCCTGAGGCAGGGCAGGGGGACCGTCGGGTTTGCCGAGCTTGGTGAGGTCCACCGTCATGTCCACCTTGGGAGCGGAGGAAGCGATGGCTTTGCTGCCGGAATTTTCCAAAAGACCGCCGGCGATCCATTTCTTGATCAGCTCGAGTTCTTTGTCCGTGATCTTGCTGTTCGGCGGCATTTTCGGCTCTTCGGTATGAGCAACCACCTTGAAGAGCTTGCTGCCATCGGGATCGCCGCTGGAGAGGCCGGAGCCGGAGCTGCCGCCTTTGAGAGCCGCGCCAAACGTGCTGAGATCCAAGTCACCTTTGGAGGTGTCCTGACTATGACACTTGAAGCAATTGTTGCGGAAGATGGGAACGATGTGGTCCTGATAATTGACCTTCTCCTGCGCGCTGGCTTCGGTGTTCAGCCCGGTGTGCAATGCGGCGATACCGAGGCCGCTCAATACGATGCGTTTCCAATGTTTCACCATAACTCGACAGCTTGAATCAATGGTTGAACATGAACTCTTTCGAGTTCAGCAATGACCAGAAGAGGTCGTTAAGCGCGTCTTCCTGCTTTTCCTTCTGGACGAGGAAAGGCTCGAGTTTTTCGAGCTCACCGGCCGTCGGCTTGCGGGAGAGTGTGCGGAGGTATAGGTCTTCCACGATCTCGTTCGGCTGTTTGCCCGCGGCGACAAGTTTTTTCACCACGCCGCCATTTTGCACCTTGTTGTTCACGGTATCCCCGTTGAGCAAGTGCAGCGCTTGGGAGAGGTTGGGCTCCATCTTCACTTCGCAGGAGCACACGGTCTCACGGGTGGCGCGGCCAAAGGTCGTGAGGAAGTAGCTGGTCACATTGCCGTCCGCGATCTGCACCGCGTTCATGCCTTTCGGCGTCTTGTTGAAGCGCTCTTGCGTCTCGGTGACTTGGTTGATGGCATCCAGCAGGATCTCAGCGCGCATGCGGCGGATGCTGCCTTTGGCGAAGTTGATCGTATCGCTCGCATTGCTTTCATTCGCCTGCGTGGCGAGCTGATAGGTGCGGGAGTTGGCTATGTCACGGACCAAAGACTTGAAGTCGTAGTTAGACGCCGTGAAGCGCTTGGCCAGTTCTTCCAGCAATTCCGGGTTCGAGGCCGGGTTGCTGATGCGGACATCATCCACGGGGTCGATGATGCCGCGACCGTAGAAGTGTGCCCAGACGATGTTCACCAGATTGCGCGCGAAGTAAGGATTCTTCGGCGAGGCGAGCCATTCGGCCAGCACCGCCCGGCGGTCTTTGCCCTGCACATCGGCCGGACCACCACCCAGGAAGGTGGGCGGCACGGGACGCTTGGTGACCGGGTGATTGATCTCACCGCCGCCGCGATTGAACACGATGGTATCGCGCGGGTCTTCGCCGCGTTTGCGGCCGACTTGCGAGAAGAAGGAGGCGAAGCCGTAGTAGTCATTCATCGTCCAGCGGTCGAATGGATGATTGTGGCACTGGGCGCACTGGATGCGCATGCCCATGAACACCTGGGCGACATCCTCAGACATCTTCATCACATCCGTCTCCAGCTTGTAATAGTTGGCGGGCGGATTGTTGAAGGTGGAGCCGTTGGCCGAGACGATCGATTTCACCATAGCGTCCACGGGGACGTTGCTAAGAATCTGGTCACGGAGCCAGTTGTAATAGGCCATCGTGTTCTTCTCGGAGAAGTATTCGCCGTTATCCTGCACGCTGCGGACGCGAAGGAGTTCACCCCACTTCATCACCCACATGTCGGCGAAGTCGGGCTTGGCGATGAGTTCATCGATGACCCGTTCGCGCTTGCCGGTGCTGATGTCCGATTCAAATTCTTTCAATTCCTGCACCGTTGGCAGGCGGCCGATAACATCTAGATAGAGGCGACGGAGGAATTTGTTGTCCGCCACTTGTGCGGAGGGTTCCACGCGGATCTTCTTCAGCTTGTTGTAAACCAGCTCGTCGATGTAATTCTTCGCCTCGATCTCCGGAAATTTGAAGTCCTGACCTTTCGGGACGACTATCACCTGCGAGCCGACCGTGAACGTCTCAAAGCGAGCCATGATGAAGGCTTCACCTCGTTCACCTGCGGTGAGTTGGCCCAGCGGAGTCACCTTCACCGAGACATCGTTATTGCTGGAGAAAGCTGCGAGGGAGGTGACATCGCGATCAGTGCCATCGGAATACTTGGCGCGGACAACGACGCGCTGGGCGGTGTTAGAACCTTCCAAAACGGCTTGCGTGGGGAAGATTTCCGCGCTGACGGGCGTCGGGATGTCTTTCGGGTCCTTCGGTGCACCGGCTTGAATCCAGCGGAGCACGGTCTGATACAATTCACTGTCCGGCTCGAAAAGTTTGCCGCCGGTGTGTTGCACCTGGCCAGCGCCTTTGGTCAGCAGGAGACTGTCCTCCGGGATGGCGAGGTTGATGCGGCGACCGATGATCTCACGGGTGAGATAATCATAGTCACCTTCAGCATTGTAGCCGAAGAGGGAGAGACGGAAGCCGTCCTTGCCGCGAGCTGCGCCATGGCAACCACCCGCATTACAACCCGCCTTCATGAACACCGGCATCACATCCAGCGCAAAGCTGATGGGGCGTTCTTCCTGCGCCTTGGAGATCTTGACCGGCACCGTGAGCTTCTGGCCCTCGAAACTGACCTTCAATTCCGTCTCACCATCCGCCACGGGATGCACCGTGAAATTTTCGATCTTGCCGAGCGCCGGATTGGCGAGGCTGATCTTCGCCTTGCCGGTCACGTCGCGCGTGGTGCCATTGTCGTACATGGCATGCACGAGGAACGACTGGCGGTCGCGCTTGGTGCTCAGGTTGATGTCCGGCGGATAAATCTTCACGTCCACCAGCTTGGCTTCCTTGGCGGTGAGAGAACCCGTGGCAAGGAGGGTGGCGGTCAGGAATGTCAGGCAACGCTTCATGATCCGGATACGGGATACGGCTAACTGATAAAACTCAACTGAAATGTCCTGTGGGAGGACTTGGGAAAAAGCTGGCTTGATGCGCTTCGCACCAAGCCAGCTCTGGAAAAAACTGTCAACATCACGCGATGAGGTCGTGCAGCACCTCGCCGCCGTCCACGATCTCGATCGGACGGGCGCCGGGGGCCATGAGTTCCTTCTCGGCGTCGATGCCGATCTGGTGATAAACCGTCTTGGCGTAGCTCTCGACGGACACCGGATTCTCATCCGGTTCAGCGCCCGTCGGGTCAGAGGAGCCGTAAACCATGCCGCGCTTGATGCCGCCACCGGCCATCGCGATGCTGAACACTTTCGGCCAGTGATCGCGACCGGCGGTTTTGTTGATCATCGGCGTACGGCCAAATTCCGAGGTGACCATCACCAGCGTGGAGTCCAGCATGCCGCGTTCATCGAGATCACGGATGAGGCGGGCGAATGCCTGGTCGAACTGCGGCATCGTGCGGTCCATCGCGTTCTTGATGTTGTCATGGTGATCCCAACCACCGTAGGTGAGGGACACGAAACGGACACCCGATTCCACCAGGCGGCGGGCGAGTAGCATGCGCTGGCCAGCCGTGTTTCGGCCATATTCATCACGCAGTTTCGCATTTTCCTTATCGATGTTGAAGGCGTCGCGTGCCTTGTCGGACGAGATCATCGCGTAAGCGCGTTGATAGAAGGAATCCATGCCGGAGAGGGCATCGGACTTCTCAAGCGAACTGAAGTGCGCGTCCACCGCCTCACGCATCGTCCGGCGTTGGGCGAAGCGTTCATCCGTGACGCCCTTCGGCAAGGTGAGATCACGGACGGCGAAATTGCCATTGGCCGGATCGCTGCCGAGGCTGAACGGACCGTAAGCGGAACCGAGGTAACCGGTGCCTGCATAAGGATTCGAGACGCTGGGCACGGCCACATACGGCGGCAGGTTCTCGCGGGAACCCAACTCATGCGACACCACGGAGCCGAAGCTCGGGAATTGCAGGGCGGGACTGGGGCGGTAACCCGTGAACATGTTGTGCGTGCCACGCTCGTGGGCGGCTTCGCCATGGGTCATCGAGCGGATGACCGTTAGTTTGTCCGCGATGGCCGCGGTGTTCTTCAGGTGTTCGCTGAAATATTCGCCCTCGATCTTCGTCTTCACCGTGCCCAAGGGGCCGCGGTATTCGATCGGCGAACCGATCTTCGGGTCCCAAGATTCCTGATGGGCCATGCCACCGGGGAGGTAAATCTGGATGACGGACTTGGCCTGGCCGGCTTTGCCGCCAAGTTTTTGGCCTTGCTTGGCCGCTGCCTTCACTGCGTTCGGCAGAGTCAGACCAAAGGTACCCAGCAAGCCGACGAAGAGGAATTCGCGACGGTTGGGACGCCAGATATGGTCACGGCTGTTGCACCAGCCGCCTAGGTTTTGGTTGCTCATATTTACCTATGGTTGTGTTGATTAGGGCTTGGGACAGTATAAAACTTTATTCTCGGCCTATTGCAACTCGCAACTCTGCCTGTTTTTCATTTTTTCGCTGTGTGCTGCCAACCCTATATGCACACTAGCTCCTTAGATTCGACGGGCCATGACCATAATAGGTTACGACCATTGTTTGCCCGGTTTCAAACCAGGCGGTGTCAACACATTCAGACGCCCTTCAATGACGCTTATTCATTCAGTCGTAAAAATTATTTCAAAAATATATAAAAACTTTTTTTGGCCCCGCTTGTTTAAGTGCCGCAATTCCGCTCGTTTTACTTAACTAGCTCTACCGCAAAGAGTTTTGTGCCGTCGCGCACGTATAGCTTGCCGTCTGAGTAAGCCGGGTAACTCCAAGTTTTACCGCAGGCTTGTAGCCGCCCAAGTTCGTCGTACTTCGTCGGATCGACCTTTAAAAGGCGTAACTCGCCCGTATCACTCATCACTAGTAGTTTATCTAGGAAAGCCATGACGGAGGCGTAATCGCCAAAGCCCGGTTGATTCCATTTCACTTCACCGGTCTTGAAATCAATGCACAGAAACTCAGTCTTGCTGCCCGGCCCAAGCCCATACAGATAGCCATTCACCAATACCGGAGTGGCGATGTTGATCTTCAGGGTCGGATTTTTCCACTCCTCAGTTGCCTGCAACCCGTTGGCTCCCTTTGAGATGCGGAATTTGATGAGGCCGATGGTGTGAGAGGCAACCGTGACCGTATCCCCATCTATGATAGGAGTAACTATGTGGCGCTTGGCACCGCTCTTGAGGGGAGTGCGCCAGAGGACTTTGCCGGTGGCGATATCGGCACCGAGCAGGGCATCCGCACTGAACCAAATCACCTGTTTCACGCCTGACAGTGTCGCCACTACGAGCGAAGCATAAGCGGCGTTATCCTGACCGGCCTTCCAGAGCACCTTGCCCGTGTTCTTGTCGAAGCAAACAAGCGCCCCGCCTTCCGGACTGCCCACCGGGAGGAACAGGCGATTGCCATCGATGACACCGGAACCATTGTTTCCATGGCGGCGCGCGGCGGTTTCCTTGGCGGCCGGATCGTTCTGGTTCAGGAAGAAAGTTGCCCCGAAATCCTTGGCAAAACTGATCTTCCACACCGTCTTGCCATCCTTGAGCGAGAGACAACTGAACTCGCCGTTGCAGGACTGCACGTAGGCCTTGTCGCCATCGATCATCGGTGTGCAGCGCGGGCCGGGACCATAGGTGTTGCGGAAATCGACCGATTCGGCAAAAGGCACCGACCAGAGTTTCTTGCCGGTGGTGATATCCACGGCGTTCGCCACCTCCTGTTTGTTTTGCTCATCCAGATACACGAGCGTTTTCCCGGCGATGACCGGGGAGGCCTGGCCATTGCCCACATCAAGCCGCCAGATGGGGGTGGTGGAGGGTGGCAGTGCGGTCAACGTGCGCGAAGTTTCGGTCACGATGCCCGCCCGGTTCGGTCCACGCCACTGCGGCCAGTCGGCGGAAGCCATCAGACAGGGCAGCACAGACGCCAGGCAAAGCGCTTTTTTGAGGATTGGTTTCATGGTGGGTCGATTGTTTGGCGAATCTTGGACGGGATACTGTTGGGGGCCATTCAGGTCAAGACTTGTAAAGTTGAAGTCATACCTGCATTGGTTCTTGTATGATATCGAGGTCCGTATAGCCGGCTTCATAGGATGAAATTTCCCCTAAAAAGTATCTTGCTTTGACTGAGGCGGGTACCTACTGTTCTCGCCACTCGACGCTGGTTCGCCGGTGCGAGTATATGGTTGCGTGCTTAGCTCAGTGGTAGAGCATTACCTTCACACGGTAGGGGTCGCAGGTTCGAAACCTGCAGCGCGCACCATCCTTCTGGATCAAAGACTCCCGCAAAAATCGCACAAGTTTCTGCGCCTGCTGACAACAAAACTAACAACGCATCCGATCGATTCGTTGTCTTTTCACACACCCTTCGCGAGCTCGATCCAGAAGCGGCTGCCTTGGTTGGGTTGAGATTCCAAACCCATTTGTCCCCCCATTCGCTCGACGCCTTTGCGCACGATCGCCAGACCGATGCCGGTTCCCGGGTATTGCTCTCCATTCATCCGTTCAAAGACGCGGAAGATCCGTTCCTGCTGATCGGACGGGATGCCGATGCCGTTATCCGCGATCCAGATGCGCACGGTATCACCCTGTTCTGTTGTCCAAAAACGGATAGTAGGCGTGACTCCCGGGGTCATGAATTTGAGGGCATTGCCCAGCAGGTTGGCGAAGCATTGTGACAAGGTCGCTTCGTGGGCCAGCACGGAGGGCAGGGGACGAATGGTTTCGATCCATGCTTTCGTCTGCTCGATCTGGCTGGCGCATTGCAGCAGGGCGCTATCCCACGCCGCTTCGATCGGGATTTTTTTCAGGCTCATCGCCGTCTGGGACACGCGGCCGAAAGCGAGCAGGTCCAGCAGCAGCCGGTCCATGAACTCCGAGGATCCCTGGATACGGCTGAGCAGATACAGCGCCTCATTGTTCAGCGCAGCGGAGTGTTCTTTGTTGAGCAACTGGGAATAGCCGTAGATGGCGCGCAAGGGTGCGCGCAGGTCATGCGCGATGGAATAGGCGAATGCTTCCAGTTGTTCATTGGCCTGGCGCAATTCATGGGTGCGTTCGGTGACCGCCTGTTCCAGCTTCGCTGCATTGTTCTTGCGGTCCGTGACATCGATGCAGGAACCGATGAAACCGTTGAACTGCCCATCTGAATCTTGGCGGGGAACTGCCGTGACCAGCAACCAGCGGTATTCACCATCATGGCGTTTCAAACGATATTCCGCGGTGAAGGGTTGACGGCCCTCCAAGGCTGCAAGATGTGACTTGAGGCAATGTTCCCGGTCCTCGGGGTGGACGTTCTCGCACCAGCCGGTGCCGATGTCCTGGGGCAATGTGCGTCCGGCAAAAGTGAGCCACGCCTGATTGAACCAGCTCCATGATTTATCCGGTCCGCTGAGCCAGATCAGCACGGGCGCGGCATTCGCCATCAGGCGAAACCGCTCCTCGCTTTCGCGCAACGCATTCTCCGCCGCTTTGCGCTCAGAGATGTCCACGCCGGTGGCTTGCGCGTCCGTCCATCGGCCTGACGCATCAAACTCAATGGCGCGAACGGTCCAGAGAATCCAGCGCATGCCCACACCGGATTTGAAGCGGGCCTCAAAGCGCGTCTCGGGCAATTCGGCGATCAGGCTTTGCAAGGCTTCCTCGGCAGTCTGGATATCCGTTTCCGGAAAGAAATCCCACAGGCGCTGGCCGATCGCCGGGCCTTGGTCTTTACTGCACCATTTGGTGAAAGCGGGATTTACAAATCGGATGATGCCCTCGGCATTGAACCGGCAGATCATCTCCGATTGCGTCTCGACCACGGCGCGGTATCTCTCCTCGCTAACTTTGATTTCCCGTGCGAGACGGGCGTGTTTTTCAGCGGCTAGCTGCAATTCATTTCTTTGCCGGGCGAGTTCAAAGAAAACATCCGCCTTGGCTTGAAGGATCTGGGGGTCGATCGGCTTGAAGAGAAAATCCACAGCCCCAAGTTCATAGCCCCGGAAACGGCGTTGATGGTCCGTGGCGCCAGCGGTTACGAAGATGATGGGAATATGGCGTGTCCGCGCCGTTCCGCGCATCAGTTCAGCGAGTTCAAAACCGCTCATACCCGGCATTTGCACATCCAGAAATACCAGGGCGACTTCATGCACGAGCAACAGTTCCAAGGCTTCCGGGCCGGATTTGGCGGAGAGAAGCTCCAAGCCGTCCTGCTCCAGCAGGGCTGCGAGAGCGAGGAGGTTTCCCTCCAGGTCATCAACCAATAGAAATTTTACGTTCTTAACGGGCATCGCTATTTTTTACGTGGCACAAGTTTTGGAGAGTTTCGAAGATCTCCGGCAGACTCAAACTTTGAGCTTCCGGACACGCTTCCAAGGCAGATGTAGGCATGACAAACGCCTCAGCCAGTTGAGGCGATTGCACGAGTGCCGATCCACCCGCATCAACGATGGCCCGCAAGCCTTTGGCACCATCGCTATTGGCTCCGCTCAGGATGATGCCCGCCAATCGTGCCCCATGGGCATCGGCTGCGGATTCAAACAGCACATCGATGGAAGGGCGCGAAAAATTCAGCGGTTCATCACTGGAGAGAGAAAGAGAGCCATCTTGTTCGAGGAGGACATGATAATTCGGCGGTGCGAAGTAAACCGTGCCGGGCATCGTTGGTTCTTTGTCCTCCGCCTCCTTCACGGTCAACTGGCATTTCGCGGCGAACAGCGCAGGCATCGCGCTTTTCTGATCGGGCGGAAGATGTATGACGATGATGATGGGCGCTGGGAAATCCGCAGGAAATAAAGGCAGCAACTTGGAAAGCGCGTCCACTGCTCCCGCTGAAGCACCGATGACGACGGCTTCCAAGGATGCGTCATCGTCTGGCATCACTTCGGTCGGCTCACTTTTTTTGATAGATTCGCTCATCACGGTTCAGTTCAGAAAAAGCTTCATGATGTGAAGAGAAACGCAAGTTCTCCCGCGCGCCCAGACCGAGAAAACCTTTTCGGATCAAGGCATCCTTGAACAGGCCGATGGCGCGATCCTGCAAGTTGCGGTCAAAATAAATCAACACGTTGCGACAGGAGACAAGGTGTACCTCGGCGAAAACGGCATCGGTCACCAGGCTGTGATCAGAGTAGACGGTGCGCACGCGGAGGCTTTTGTCGAACACGGCCGCACCGTAGGCCGCTGTGTAATATTGAGAGAGCGAACCGCGGCCGCCGGAGCGGCGGTGATTCAGTGTGAAAGCTGGGATGCGGTCCAGTTCATACACGCCGCTGTCCGCTTTTTTCAGCGCGTCATTGTTGATGTCTGTGGCGTAGAACATTGTCCTGTTCTCCAGCCCTTCCTCGCGGAAGAGGATCGCCAGAGAGAGCAATTCCTCGCCACTGCTGCAACCGGCCACCCAAACTTTTAGCGAAGGATAAGTGGCCAGGAGCGGCACCACAGTCTCGCGCAGTGCCTTGAAATAAGTGGGGTCACGGAACATCTCGCTGACCTGCACGGTCAGGAACGGCAGCAGTTGCGGGAAGAGGGCAGGGTCATGAAGCACCTTCTCCTGCATCGCGGAGAAAGAGGCGTAGCCAAAGCGGTCAAGCGCCTGCACCAGCCGGCGTTTCAACGAAGCGTGAGCATATCCGCGAAAGTCGTAATGGTACTTGTGGAAGATCGCTTCGAGAAGCAGGTGCAGCTCGATATCTTCTGTGGATGGAGACTTCGTCGGTTTCATCGCGGCATCCACACACGCACGAGTGAGAGCAGTTTATCCACATCCAGCGGCTTGGCCATGTAATCGTTCGCACCAGCCTCAAGGCATTGCTCCTGGTCGTTTTTCATGGCCTTGGCGGTGAGCGAGATGATCGGGAGCTTCTTCCATTCCGGGCGCTTGCGGATCTCCCGCATCGCGGTCAGGCCATCCATCTCCGGCATCATCACATCCATCAATACGAGATCCACTCCCTTCTCGGGCATCACTTTCTCCAAGGTCTCGATGGCCTCGCGTCCATTCCGGGCGATGAGCAGTTTCACGCCATGCGGTTCCAGGAGACTTGTCAGGGCGAAAATATTTCGTACGTCATCTTCCACGATCATGATGCGTTTGCCTTCCAGCGCGGCATCACGGCTGCGGGCCTGTTGGAGCATCTTCTGCTTCTCCGGCGGCAACTCTTCCACGACCTGATGCAGGAAGAGGGTGACTTCATCCAGCAGGCGTTCAGGCGATTTCGCACCCTTGATGATGATGGATTTCGAGTAGCGGCGGAGTTTCTGTTCTTCTTCAGAAGACAGTTCGCGTCCGGTATAAACGATGACCGGCGGGAACGAATAGGAGTCCTCTTTGCTCAGAGTTTCTAGCAGTGCCAGGCCGGATTGATCGGGCAGGCTCAGGTCGAGCACCATGCAATCGAATGTCTCGCTCTTCAGGCGCTCAAGGCAATCCGAGGCGGTCTGAGCGCCAACGGTTTCCACGTCAGCAGAGGCGAGCAGTTTCCTGACACTGTCGAGTTGCACCGCATCGTCTTCCACCACAAGAACGCGCCGCAATTTCTGCGAGAGTTTGATCTCCAGCTTGTCGAAAGCTTCGACGAGCTGTTCGCGTTTGACGGGCTTGAGCAGATAACCTACGGCGCCCAGTGAGAAGGCGGTCTGCACATAATCGGCTGCAGAGACGACATGGACCGGGATGTGACGCGTGCGGTTATCGTTCTTCAAGCGGTCCAAGACGGACAGTCCTGAATGATCCGGCAGGCCCACATCCAGCACCACGGCGCTGGGATTGTATTGCAGGGCCAAGGCCACGGCTTCTTCGGCGGCCACGGCAACGAGGCAGTGGAAGCCAAGTTCCCGGGCGAGATCGTAAACGATGCGGGCAAAGGATTCGTCATCTTCCACCACCAGGATGATGCGGCGATCACCGCTGAGTTTTTCGCGGTCATCCTCAAAAGTCCGGGCGCGACGAGGAATGGCTGCTGGAGCGTGATGAGGCGGATGATAAGCAGGAGCCGTGCTTTCTGTAGAAGCTTTTGGTTTGGAAGCTGGAGTAGGGGATTCTTCCGCCAGCTTCAGCGGCTCGCTGGAGAACTTCACCGGCAGCTGAACGGTGAAGGTGCTGCCGCTGCCGGGCTCGCTCTTCACGGTGATGCGACCACCCAGCAATGAAACGATCTCACGTGAGATAGAAAGGCCCAGGCCGGTTCCACCATATTTGCGATTCGTGGTGCCATCCGCCTGGCAGAACGGTTCAAAGATGATCTGCTGCTGGTGCTTGGGGATGCCGATGCCGGTATCGCGAACGGCAAAGCTGATCTGGTTGCCGCCTTCGCGAGTGAGTTCCAGTGTGACTTCACCGCGCTCGGTGAATTTGATGGCATTGGCGAGCAAGTTTTTCAGCACCTGTTCGAAACGTTGTGAATCCGTCTCGACCTCTTCCGGCACATCGGCTGAGGCATTCACGCGGAAGGTCAGGCCTTTCTGACCGGCGAGAGGCTGGAAGGTGTTGCGCAGATTCTCCAACATGCGGGAGATGGAGACTTGCTCCAGATTGATCTCCATTTTGCCGGACTCGATCTTCGAGAGGTCCAGCACATCGTTGATGAGGGCGAGCAAGTCGTTGCCAGCGGAGTGGATCGTTTGCGCGAACTTCACCTGTTCCGCCGTAAGGTTGGCAGATTTGTTGTCCGCCAGCAGCTTGGCGAGGATCAGCGAGGAATTGAGCGGCGTGCGCAATTCATGGGACATGTTCGCGAGGAACTCGGACTTGTAACGGCTGGCCTGCTCCACCTCGTGGGAACGTTTCTCCAGTTCATCCTTTGCCACTCCGAGATCGTCTTTCTGCTTCTCCAGCAGTTGCGTCTGTTCCTCCAGATGTGCGTTGGTCTGTTCCAACTCGGCCTGTTGCTGTTCCAGCCGGGCTTGTGATTCCTTGAGCGCGCGGCCTTGTTCTTCGAGTTCTTCGTTGGAGACCCGGAGTTCTTCGCTCTGAGCTTGCAGCTCTTCGGCCTGACGTTGCGTTTCCTCCAGAAGTTCCTGCAAGCGGGTGCGAAACTTTGCCGAACGCACGGCGACCGCGATGGATTCGCTGAGGCGGGTCAGCAATTCCACATTGGCATCATCCGGCCATTCGAAATAGCCCAGTTCGATCACGGTGTTTACATTGTGGTCGATAGATGCGGCTGCGATGAGCAGATGGCGGGGCGGTGTCTGGCCCAAGCCTGAACCGACGGCCAGGTAGCCGGTCGGCACATCATGGACGATGAATGTTTTGGCGTCTTTCGCGGCCTGCCCCAAAAGACCTTCGCCGAACGCAAACTTGTCCGGAAGTTTGGCGTCGGCAGGAAGTGCGTAGGAACCAAAGCGTTTGAATGCGCTATCATCCTGGATGAAGATGGCTCCCGCCTTGGCCTCGGTATATTCAGCGAGGAATTTGAGGATGCTATCACCCAGTTGCTGAAGATTTTGATCGCCGCTCATGCATACACTCAATTCGTTCTGTGCCGTCTGGAGCCATTGATCTTTGCGGACGGTCAGGCGGATGCGGATGAACTGGTTGCCGATGATGGCGGTGACCCAGATGGTGAGCAGACCAAAGGCGCGGTTCAGCATGGCCACGTTCTTGGAAATGCCGGGTTCATCCGTCAGGAGGCTGAGGCCCAACAGGGTGGTGGCGATGGCGGCAACCATATAAGGCACCTGGGGCCGCCACAGGAAAAGTGTAAGGACCAGCGGCAGCAGGTAAAAAATCCATACTGCGATGCCCAAAGCGGTGAAGTAATCCGCCACCGCAACCGTGCCCAATGAGAGGGCGATGGCGATGTAAAGTCCCTTGGATTGTGTCTGCCGGATGGCCCTCATATCTCAAATCTTATCTGTAAAATACTGCTTTGGCTTGGAAGCGAGGACGGGCGAGGCACGCGAAACGATGCCATTCATGCATGACTCTTACGAAGTCCACCAATTCCTCCAAACGGTTCGGTTTCATCACGTAACAGTTGGCGTGAAGACTGTAAACGCGCCGGATATCCTCTTCCCGGCAGGAAGCGGTGAGGACATAAACAAAAAGTCCTTCACAACTGGGTTCGTCCCGGAGCCATTCCAAGACCTCGAAGCCATTCATGCGAGGCATGTTCAGGTCGAGCAGGAGGATGTCTGGAAAAGGGTAGGCGTCACGGTCGGCAAAGGCCGATTCGCCCAGCAGATACGCCTTGGCCTCCAGGCCGTCACAAACACTGTGCAGACGGCTGGAAACGCCAGTTTGCTTAAAAGCCTGACGCATGAAGAAAATGTCATCTGCATTGTCCTCAGCCAGGAGTATATTCAACGGGTGTCCCATAATCTATCCTATCCAATCGGGAAGGGATAGACCCGAAATAACTCATGAGCAAATCGCAGAAGGCATTTTTTGTCCGCTTTTTGGATAGGGCCAAGGCGACAGGGGGATACCCTGCCGCCTGGCTATGAAGAACTGTCAAGTAGACCGTTCACTTTTTGGCTGAAGCCTTGATGCTGAAATCATCATAGTGAACATCCACTGGATTTGTGGTCAGGCTGACGAGGGACTTGGTCTCGTGGGTGACGCCTTCGGATTTGAAGGTGCCTACGGCCTTGCCATCGATACTTACGGAGACTTCATCACCCTTGGTCTGGATGACGAGGGTGTGCCATTCTTTCAGGCTGGTTGCGGTGGGGATGTTCTTTGTCTTGGTCGCAAGCATCTTCTTCTCGCCGTCAGAGAGGGATTTCGGATCGGCTTTGCGCTTGGTGTAGATCTCGTTCTTGAAATTGCCGGTCTTGGCATCAGCGATGGTCACGGCCTTGGGATTCACCGTGACGCTGCAGATGTGGCCAGCATGAGAGCCTTTGTAATCCTTGTCATCGAACCAGACGTTAAAGCTCTTCGCCTTCTCGCTCACGAAGCGGAACTTCACGGACACTTCGAGATCGCGCTCGCCGGGGAATTTGATGCTGTCCACGGCGGAGTGGTCGGAGTTTTCCGGGGTGATGCCCATCAACACGCCATCTTTCACCACGCTGCCGCTCTTGTAATGGCCCCATTGTTTGCCGAACGCATTCGCCGAGAAATCATCGGAGAAGATCGCCTTGCTGTAATAACCGGACGGTTCAGCGGCGAATGCAGAGGAAGCAGCAACAGTGGCGAGAGCAAGGGCGACGAGTGATTTCATGGATGCGACTGTAGGCCTCACAGGGAGAATTTCAACAGGGGAAAATGGCTCGCTGCACTTCATGGATTGCATGGAACGGCAATGCCAATATGCTCATCGCATCATGAAATCTACCCAGACCATTGCTGCGTTCTTCGGCTTCGTGCTGTCTGTTTCTGCTTTCGCTCAAGATGCCAAGCCGTTGCTGGTCACGGAGAAGGTAGCAGTAATCGCGGCCCCGACTTTCAAGGAAGATCTGGAGAAACCTTTCAGCGTGGCGAAAGGGAAGTGGACGGTGAGCGATGGCGTGATGACGGTGCTCGATCTGCCGGAGGAAAAGCACATCCCGGTGTTGCATCACAAGGTGGGGTTGCAAGAGGCAGTGATTGAGGTGGAGTTCTTCCTGGATGGTCCCGGCAATTTTCTGGTGGGCTGCGATGGTTCCAAACATATCGGTCGTGTGGTGGTGAATGCCGGGGGATTGAGCATCGCGGAAGATTCCGTGGCACCATCTCATACCATCGCGAAACTGCCGCTGACCGTGAAGCCGAATGAATGGCACAAGCTGCGGGTGGAATGGAAGGAGAACAAGATGGCCGCGAATCTCGATGGCAATGAATTGAAGGCCGAGCACGAATTTCTGGCCGGGGCGAAAGCGCAAAGCTGGCTGGCCGCAGGCAAGTCCGTGAAGGTGCGCAATCTTAAGATCAGCGGGGTGAAAACGCCTACCAAGCCCTGAATCATGTCACTGCACATCCGGCCAGAGAAACCGCAGGACATCCCGGAAATCCATCGCTTGCACGTCGCTGCCTTCGGTGGCCCGGGTGAAGCGCGATTGGTGGATGCTTTACGTGCTGCGGATGCGCTAACCGTTTCCTTGGTGGCAGAGGAGGGCGGGGCTGTCATCGGTCACATCGCTTTCAGTCCGTTGGAGATCATCGTCGAGGACGGCACGACGCGCGGATTGGCGCTGGCACCGGTTGGTATATTGCCTGCGCATCAAAGACGTGGCATCGGCTCACGCCTGATCAAGGCTGGTTTGGATGAAGCGCGTCGGCTTGGTTGGGAGATAGTTATCGTCTTGGGCCATCATGATTACTACCCGCGCTTCGGTTTCGTCACCGCCAAGCCGCACGGAATCCTTTGCCCGTTCGAAGTTCCTGATGAGGCGTTCATGGTGTTGGAGTTGCAAAGTGGTTCGATGGCTAGGCATCACGGCATGGTGAAGTATCACGCGGCTTTTTCGGCATTGTAGAATCCCGTGACATCGTGTTGATTCCGTTCCGATGAGCATCGCAACGAAGACTGGGGACAAGGGCACGACGGGTTTGATGTACAATCGCCGTGTGCCCAAGAGCCATCCGCGTGTGGAGGCTTACGGTTGCGTGGATGAGCTGAACACCGCTCTTGGCATGGCACGGGCGACGGCCTCACACGATTTCGTGAAGGAGAACTTGCTCGCGATCCAGAAAGACCTCGTGACGTTGATGGGCGAACTGGCCACGGGAGTGGACGACCTGCCGCGTTATGTGAAAGACGGTTTTCTTCTGGTGACACCGGCGATGACGGCGAAGCTGGATGCTCTGGTGAAAGAAATCGAAGCGCAGAAAGTTTCTTTCAAAGGCTGGGCAACGCCGGGCGCTACGGTTCATTCAGCAGCATTGGATGTCGCACGGACGACTTGTCGCCGGGCGGAGCGTCGTGTGTGTGCCTTGCATGAACTGGGGGCTTTGCAGAATGATGAGATCATCATCTACCTGAACCGTCTGGCCGATCTGCTCTGGCTATTCGCCCGCTGGGTGGAGACGAAGGAAGAGAAGCCCCAATAAAATCAGTCTTTGCTGGTGGTCAGGACGCCGGTGTGCAGCCGCATGAGATATGGACGCGGCATGCCATCAAAGGTGGTGAAGCTTCCGGCTGCGAACATGCCTTCACTGGCGGTATATGTCAGGGTGCGGACTTGACCATTGGCGCCGCCTCCATTGGCGAAATCGGAGTCGATACTGCCATCGAGCTTTAACCGGATCAGCCGTCCCCAAGCTTGACCATTGAAAACAGTGAAGTTTCCACCCACCCAGATCCGGCTGGCTCCTTCCATCTTGATGACCGGAATGAACGCATTGGCCCCTGTGCCGACATTGAAGCTGTTATCCCGGCTGCCATTGGGGTTCAGCCGGACGATGTAGTTTGCCGGAGCGTCGTTAAAGCTGGTGAAGCGGCCGCCTACCAACACCTTGCCATCCGGTTGCAGTTCCAGAGCCAGCACATTGGAATTCAATCCCGTGCCCACATTGAAGGAAGTATCCAGGCTGCCATTGGGCATGAGGCGGGCGATGCGATTGCGACTGACGCCATGGATCTTGGTGAACGTTCCGGCGATGAGGATGCGCCCGTCCTTTTGTATCACGATCCGGTCGATGTCATCATTGGAGCCGGGCAGGGGATTGAAACTTTCGTCCACAGTGCCATTCGGATTGAGGCGTGCGAGACGGTTGCGGATGTGTTCTCCGGGACGCACTTTGGTAAAACGTCCGGCAATGAATAGCTTCCCGTCCGGCAAAACATGGATGGCGCTGACGTGAAAGGACGGGATCTGAGTGACAAAACTTTTATCGATGCTGCCATCGGCATTCAACCGGACGATATGAGTGTGTGTTTGCCCATTGAACACTTCGAAAGCTCCACCGACCAAAATCTTTCCATCCGGTTGCAAGGTGATGATATGGATCTCGTCATCGGTCTTGCCCAGTCCGGGTTGGAACGTTTCATCCACTGAGCCGTCGGCATTGAAGCGGGCGATGCGATTATGATTTGCCTCGCCTAATTTGGTGAAACGACCGGCCACGAGATACTTTCCATCCGGCTGACGGGCGGAAGTGTAAACGATGGCATTGAGGGCCGCCTTTGGATTGAAAGATTCATCCAGGCTGCCGGGCATGTCTTTGACCATGCGGGCGGTGGCTGGATTCGTGGAGACACTGTTGGTAGTTGGTGGAGCAGGGGGTGGAGCGATCGGTTCCTCAACGGTTCGTTGGTTTTCCGCGACAGGAGCCGGTTTCGGGCGAAGGGCAAAGGCCGCGACACCCGCGATGACGAGCACGAGGATGACGGCGATCGCAGGAATCAACCGATTCTTTTTTACAGTTACAATACCGTCAGATTCTTCTGAGGTGTTTTCAGATGGGGTGAAGGACGCGTCTGCTTCATCGATGTTTTTCAGGTCCAGCCGTTCCACTATTTCTTTGGCGCTGGCGGGACGCTGGGCAGCGTCATTGGCCAGACAGGCCATGATGAGCGTGCTGGCTTCGGGCGGTACCTCATTCGTGAGGCCTTGTTGCCAGAGGGTTTCATTGAGCGGCTTGGCCGTGGCGTTGATTACCCGTGCATTGATATCGCCGGTGGAGAAAGGCAGACGTCCGCTGAGCAATTCATAAAGCGTCGCTCCCAGGGCATGGATGTCATCCGTGATGTGCGCAGGCTGTCCGCTCAGTTGCTGCGGGCTCATGTAGCCGGGGGTGCCGGTGATGGTTTTCACTTTGCTGCCTGTGCGGGATTCATCAGCCGTCATGGAAATGCCGAAATCCGCCAATTTCAAACGGCCTTTCGCATCCACCATGAGGTTGGCAGGCTTCAAGTCACGATGAATGAGGCCTTCGTTATGGGCGTAGGTGAGCGCATCGCATAGTTGCTTCACCAAAGGTTTGATCTGTTCCCAAGTGAAGATTCCGTGTGGCTGCTGGTGACGCAGGTTGTGAAGGTTTTCGCCTTCGATATACTCCATGGAGATGAAGGGAGTTTCATCAGGCGATTCATGCAGGTCGTAGATGCGGACGATGTTCGGATGGGAAAGTTTGCGGCTCTTGGTCGTTTCCTTCTGCATCTCCCGGAAGGCGGCCATGTCCTTCACAATCTCGTAGGGGAGGAACTTCAGGGCCACTTTTTCATGGAGACGGGAATCTGCTGCCAGCCAGACACTGCTCATGCCGCCCTTGTCCAGCATGCGGAGCAATTCATAACGGCCATGCCCTACAAGCTGGCCGGGGGCAAGTGGTGCCGAGGTGTCTCCTCCTTCAGTGGGCTGCATGGGGACAAAACTGTCGTCCCGCCTTTCGGATTGCGAGAAATTTTTTTTAGCGAAAGGTGATGAAAAAAACGGATGAAGCCGGTGTTGGGCCTCATCCGTCTGGTGAAAATCTGAACGGCGTTGGCCGAGGCTTACAGTCCGCGTTGGACGAACTCCAGCGCGATCACGGTATAAGCCGTGACCAGCGTCGGTTCTTTTTCCCACCAACGGGCATTTTCCTTGTTCACCCAGGAGCCATCTGATTGCTGCATGTTCATTAAATGCAGGGCGAGATCTTTGCGCCAGTTGACAGTCTGGCCGTCCTTCGTCTTGAGTTCATCGATGCCATAGGTGTTCAGCGCCTTGGCCATGAGGTGGTAGTAGTAGTAGAGCCCTTGTGCGCCCATGCCCGGATTTTCTTTCAGCGTGTAGTTGTTCTCCAGCCAGTCCACAGCGCTCGTCACACGCGGGTCGTTCTTTTTCAGATCGGCGTAGATGTAGCTGAGCACGCCCGCGTAGGTCATGCTGCCATAGGTGCGGAGGGTCACCTTGCCGGTCACGGCATTGGTGATGCCCGGGGCCTTGGATTCGCCGGGGCTGTAGACGAATCCACCGGCTCCATTGTTCTCGGGAGCAGCCGTTTCGCCTTTCTTCGGCAAGTCCTGGCAGTTCTGGATGAAGCTCAGTGCGGCTTCCCAGTTCAGGTCTTTCACATTATTTTTTTCACCGTCTTTGACGATGGCCTTGGAGTAGTAGATGGCTTGCAAGGCCACAAGGGTCTGGCTCATGTCCGCCTTTTCAAACACATGGCCGTAGCTGTAACCGCCGTCATGCGGAGAATCGATCTTGCCCTTTTCATTCAGGTCGAATTGCGCGGCGATGAGGTAATTGCGCGCCTTCTCGATGGCGGGGCGATACTCCGGGTCTTTGGCGAGCACCAAGGCCATCAAGGAGAGGGAGGTGTTGTAAGTGATGAGCTTGTTCGCATGAATGCTGCCGTCTTCCTTGGCGTTCTTGAGAATGAAATCGTAGGCGAGTTTGAGCTTGGCGGCATCGGCCTTGGTGCGAGCGCCGGAGGGATCGCCTTGAATGGCGGTGACGGCGAGGGCGGTAATGGCCGGATGTTCAGCGGGTGCCCAATGACCTTCAGGCGTTTGCTGTTTGGCGAGGTATTCCAGACCGCGATCAATGGCGCGCTGGACTTCTTGCGCGAGCGAGACGTCCTTGGTCTTGTCTGGGATTTGCTGGCTGAACGCGAATGCGGGCAGCAGCAATGACATCGCTGCTGTGAGGATGAGCAAAGGCTTACGGCTTGGTTTCATATTTATCAGGTTTAGCATACGGCTTGATCAATTCAATGGTGACGGTGACGGGAGTTCCGTTCGTGGGAAGATTTTTGGTCTCTGCGAGCCAGTTGTCATCGTCCTCACGCTTGGGGCGAGGATTGTTGATGAGGGCATCGTGGTCGTGGATGTTAGAGACGATGGAGAGTTCACGCTGGGCGACGAAGGCACCATTGAAGATCCATGAACCGTTGTAGGTCCAATCACCTTTCGTCATGGTGGCTTTTGTGGATTTATCGTGAACGGTTTCTTCAGCGCGCTTTTTCACCTTCTCGCCTTTTTCATCCTTATACTCGAACCACAAGGCGATGGTATCGCCTGCCGTGGTCTTGTCTTCAACGCGTTGGACGGGTGTGAGATTTGGGCGGCCTTTGGCTCCGATGAGCAGCATGGCGAGATGGATGTGGTAAGGCTCCGCATCAGTCTTTAGAACGCTCTCATGGATCTTGCCACCAGTGTTCACGAGCCAGTATTCCACGATGTCCTCACCTCGCATGTTCACCACCGCCGGGAAAGAAACGGTCTTGGCCTGCTTGTTCAGGCGCACGATACCCAGCTCGAAAACTCCGTCCGAGATCTCCTTCAAGGTGGGCTTTGCCGGAGTATTGGTCGGGGCAACGGAGTTAGTCTTGGAAAGGTCCAGTGACAAAGGGCGGCTGCCGGTTTGCGCTGAAGCAGAAATGCCAAGCAAGCACAGGGCGATGATGGAAAGTATAGTACGCACAACAACGGGTCACTAAAGGCAAGGCAGGGGAGAGGTTATCCCTTTCTGCGACGGCTGACAAACTAGAAATATGGGAATGGGTTGGATTACCCACTGAGCGATGAAAATGTCCCCAATTCTTTTCTGGCTCGTCATTTGCGGATGTCCCAAAGCTGGGCTAACTAGAGGGGCGAAGGACCTCGGGAATTGCAGGGTGCATGAAGTTGGAGATTGCCCATGGCAGTCCGGGAGACTAGCGTTACCCACAGTTCGCCAGCGGCGGATCAGGTGGGACCAAGCAGACACATATCGCTATGAGCAAAACATGTTTTTCCAGCACTGAAATCACGGAGATGGTCGAGGGACTGCACAAACTTTCACATAACCTCTGGTGGACTTGGAACCAGGAAGCGCAGGAAGTGTTTCAGGAGCTGTCTCCGCGTGCCTGGCAAAACCTGTATCACAATGCCGTGGCGGTGATGCATGAGGTTTCGGACTACGAGTTACGCATGCGCCTGCAGGATCATGAATTCGCGCGTCGTGTGCATGAGGTGCTGGAGACGTTCAAGAGCTACTTGGAAGACAAGGAAACGTGGGGCGCGCAGCATGGGCCGAAGCTCCAGAAGAATCCGGTGGCGTATTTCTCTGCGGAGTTTGGTTTCCATGAAACGTTGCCGATCGCGGCCGGTGGCTTGGGTATCTTGGCGGGTGATCATACGAAGTCGGTGAGCGATCTCGGTTTGGGCTTCGTGGGCATCAGCCTGTTCTATCGCGAAGGTTACTTCCAGCAGGCGATCAATCATGAGAACTGGCAGACGGAATATTACACGCTGCTGAATCCGAAAAATCTTCCGCTGGAACCGGTCTTGAATGCGAAGGGTGAACCGCTCATCTGCACGGTCTGGATGGCGACCTCGCAAGTGTCTTTCCGCGCTTGGCGCGTGAATGTGGGTCGCGTACCGGTCTATCTGCTGGATACGAATCTGCCGGAGAACGAGCAGCATTATCGCGATCTTACTCTGCGGGTTTACGGTGGTGATAGCACAACGCGTATCTTGCAGGAAATCCTCCTGGGCATCGGCGGTGTGCGCCTGATGCGTGCGCTGGGTATTCAGCCTTCGACCTTCCACATGAACGAAGGTCATGCGGCGTTCCTCGTGCTGGAACTGGCGCGGGAGAAGATGGCGTCAGGTATGAAGTTCGAGCAGGCACTGCAATCCACGAAGCAGGAATGTATCTTTACGACGCATACGCCGGTGCCGGCTGGGCATGATCGTTTCAGCCGTGACCTGGTGAATTACGCGCTCTTGAAAGTGACGCAGAGCCTCGGTCTTTCCGGTGAGCAATTCATGGGCTTGGGCCGCGTGAATCCGGCAGATGCGAACGAGCTTTTCTGCATGACGGTTCTGGCCTTGCGCGGTTCCCGCGCGGCGAATGGCGTGAGCGAACTGCACGGGCAGGTGAGCCGCGAGATGTGGCACTGCATGTATCCGAACGGCAAGGTGGCCGATGTGCCGATCGGTCACATCACGAACGGCGTGCATACGCTCGGCTGGATGAAGGGCACAGTGCGGCGCTTCTGGCGTCGCAAGTTGGCGGCGAACAAGCCGGTGGTTCCCGCCGGTGAAGAAACGGCGTTCTGGACCAAGAACCCGGCGCTGCATCTCGAGAACGAGGTGGACAAGCCGGAGTTCTGGGCGCGCATGGCGGATCCGGAATTTGTCTCGGATGAAGAATTGTGGGCGTTACGTTTCAAGCTGCGCCGTGAGTTGGTGGAGTTCGCACGTCGTCGGTTGCTCATCCAGGGGCGCAGCTTTGCGCAGAATGATTTCATCACGCTGGACCAGTTGCTGAACCCGAGCGCGTTGACAATCGGTTTTGCCCGCCGCTTCGCGACTTACAAGCGTGCGCCGCTGATCTTCGATCAATACGAGAGCGTCGTGAAACTGGTGAAGGACAAGGAACGTCCGGTGCAGTTCATCTTCGCAGGCAAGGCGCATCCGCGTGATGACGAAGGCAAGCGTTTCATCCAAAAGGTGATCCACCTGAGCAAGCACTCGGATCTGACTGGGCATCTGGTGTTCATCGAGAATTACGACATCCACGTGGCGCGCCAGATGGTGTCTGGTTGCGATGTGTGGCTGAACAATCCGCGTCGTCCGTTGGAAGCCTCCGGCACGAGCGGTCAGAAGTGCGGCTGCCATGGCGTGCTGAATCTGAGTATCATGGATGGCTGGTGGCGCGAAGGCTACGATGGCACGAACGGCTTCTCCATCGGTGATGATTCGCACCCGGACAACATCGAGGAACAGGACAAGCAGGACAGTGCGAACCTCTACAAGGCGTTGACGGAAGAGGTCATCCCCAGCTTCTACAATCGCGATGCGAATGGCATCCCGCGCCAGTGGATCCAACGCATCCGCCGAGCGATGGTCACACTGGTGCCGAAGTATGGCACGTGGCGCATGGTGCAGGACTACGCGAACAAGTATTACATCCAGAAGTAAATTTATGGCGACGTGTCCCGCAGACGGGCAGACGTTGATCAAAGTGCCGCTGGCGCGTGTGCAGGTCTTGGGCTGTCCACGTTGCCGTGGCGTTTGGGTGGCACGGGAACAGCTTATGACTTTGGCGCTGGAGCAGGCGAAGACCGCTGCTCCGGTGTCGAGTGAAGTCGCGGCCAAGCCTCCCGCTAAAACCGCGCACCGCTTCTGCACGGTGCAGTGCCAGACGCCGTTGGAACCGAAGATCGTCCGGGGCATCGAGATCGACCGCTGCACGACGTGTGATGGTTATTGGTTCGATGGTGGGGAGGTGCAAAGGTTGTTGAAAGCGTACAAACCGCCTTCGCTACAGACGGTAGGGAAGAAGCTGATCCATGAGGTTAGGAATCGAGCCAAAGGGCCGACATCCTATCAATCCAAGTGGCGGCAATCGATTGCTGATGCTTCGCTGGATGGAGCGGCAGAATTGGTTGTGGAGGTAGTGTTAGAAAGTTTGAATTCGGCGGAATGGTGATTTAGGGCGCGTTTCGGATTATTAGTTTCGTTGCTTCGATATTGCAGGGGAGGTTGTACTTGCGGTGGGGTGATTGACCGGTTGGCGCGGTTGCGCGAGCTTGTTCACAGGAAAGCTTCACGCTTTCCGCACAACCGAAGGCGTTTCCATGACTGATCTTCAATTCGCCCGGGCACAAATGGGGATGTCGCTGGCGTTTCATATCCTGTTCGCGGCCGTGGGTATCGCGATGCCTATCATGATGGCGATGGCGGAAGGGTTTTATCTGCGGACGAAGAAGCCGGTGTATCTGGATCTGGCGCATCGTTGGGCGAAAGGGACCGCGATCTTATTCGCGGTGGGCGCGGTATCGGGAACGGTGCTTTCGTTTGAATTGGGGTTGCTGTGGCCAAAGTTCATGGAACATGCGGGACCGATCATCGGGATGCCGTTTTCTCTGGAGGGATTCGCGTTTTTCACGGAGGCGATTTTTCTCGGGCTGTTTCTTTATGGATGGAAAAAGATGTCGCCCATCGCGCATTGGCTTTCCGGTGTGATGGTGGCGATCAGTGGGGTGATGTCCGGCGTCTTTGTGGTGACGGCGAATGCGTGGATGAACACGCCAGTGGGATTCACGTATGAGAACGGTGAGTTCTCGGACATCGATCCAATCGCAGCGATGCTGAATCCGGCGGCATTGCATGAAGTGCTGCACATGACGTTTGCCGCGATGGTGGCGACGGGGTTTCTGGTGGCAGGGATTCACGCTTACTTCCTCTTGCGCAATAAACAGAGTGAGTTTCACCGGGCGGCTTTTGGCATCGCAGCGGCGCTTGCGTGTGTTTCGATACCGTTGCAAGTGTTGACTGGTGATCTGGCGGCGCGGCGGGTGGCTAAGTATCAGCCGATGAAACTGGCGGCGATGGAGGCGCATTATGAGACGCGGAGTCATGCGCCTTTTGTCATCGGCGGCATTCCGGATGATGAGACAAAAACGACGAAATATGGCGTGGAGATACCCAATGCGTTGAGCATCTTGATCGGTCATAAGGCGGATACGGTGGTGCCGGGTTTAGATCAAATCCCGCGGGAGGAATGGCCGAATGTGAAGCTGGTGCACTGGAGCTTTGATGTGATGGTGGGCGCGGGGATGGTGATGCTGGGATTGGCGATGTGGGCGGGAATGGCTTATTGGAAACGGCGGAGTGAATGGATCAGTCCACGATTGTTGAAGTCATTTGTGTGGTGTGCGCCGTTGGGATTCATCGCACTTGAGGCGGGGTGGTTCGTGACGGAATTCGGGCGGCAGCCGTGGATCATCTACGGTATTATGAAGACGAGCGAGGCGGTGACGCCGATGCCGAATCTGGTGGTGCCGTTCACGACCTTCACCATCGTTTACATTTTCCTCTCCATCGTGCTGGTGTTCCTGCTGAAGCGGCAGTTCCTGGAGACGGCCCCAGAGAAGCGAGGTGATGTGTGAGTCTGGAAATCGTCATCGCGGGTGTCACGCTAGTCTCGCTCATCATTTATGCGTTGATGGGTGGGGCGGATTTCGGTGGGGGCGTGTGGGATCTGCTGGCGCGTGGACCGAGGGCGAAGCGGCAGAGACAGATCGTGGCGGATGCTATCGCGCCAATCTGGGAGGCGAATCATGTGTGGCTCATTCTGATCGTGGTGTTGCTGTTCACCGCGTGGCCTCGGGCGTTTGCAGCGATGATGACGGCGCTGCACATCCCGCTTACGATTATGCTGATAGGGATTGTATTGCGTGGGACGGCATTTGTGTTTCGCAAATATGATTCCAAGCGCGATTCCGTGCAGCATCGCTGGAGCTTGGTGTTCGGGATATCGAGTCTGGTCACGCCAGTGGTGCAGGGGATGACGTTGGGCGCATTGGCAACGGGCGATATCCGCGTGGAGAAGAGTTTGGTGCTGACGGGGTTCTTCGCGGGTTGGCTATCGCCGTTCGCATGGGCATGCGGGGTGTTTGCACTGGTACTGTTCGCGTTTCTGGCGGCGGTGTATCTGACGTTGGATGCGGCGGCTGAACCGGAGGTGCAGAATGATTTCCGGTTGCGGGCGATTTGGGCGGAGTTGGCGTTGGCGCCGATCGCAGCCGTGGTGTTCTTCACTTCGCGAGGTGAAGCGCCGGAGATGTATCGGGGATTGACGAATTGGTGGGCTCCGTGGCTGCTGGTGGTGACGAGTGGGTGTGCGTTGGTGGCGTTAGGGGCGTTGTGGAAGCGGTCTTTTAAACTGGCGCGTGTGGCGGCAATTGGGCAGGTGACGACGATTCTCGCTGGGTGGTGTCTGGCGCAGTATCCGCATCTGATCTATCCAGATGTGACGATCACGAATGCGGCGGCTCCGCAGATCACTTTGAAGTTATTAGTGATCGCGTTGGGGGTGGGGTCGGTGATTTTGTTGCCGTCGTTGTATTATTTGTTCAAGGTGTTTAAGGGGAGTCGATAAAATGATGAAAATAGTTGATAAATAATCATCATTTGGTAGAGTTAGAGTATGCGAATAACTGTTGATATTGATGATTCTGAAATGAAAAGGATTCAGCAGTATACTGGTCAGAAAAAGAAGTCTCCGGCGGTCAGTCAAGCCCTCGCTGATTACTTGAAATCCCAAGAACGCCGTCGATTTGTAGCCAAAGTGTTGGCGGGAAAAACGGATTATTCGGCCACCAATGAGGAGTTGGAAGCGCAGGATCGTTATGAAACTCGTTGATACGTCCTTGTGGGTGGAGTTTCTGCGCCGAAAAGGTGATGCCCAGATCAAAAACTTGATGGGCCAATGGCTGCAGGACGACCTCATCGCCTATACTTGCCCTATCCAGTTCGAACTGCTTTGTGGAGTTCGCAGTAATGAACGGTCAGATTTGGATGCTGCATTGAAGTTTAGTCATCATTTGCCATTCAGAACGGCAGATTGGGTGGCTGCAGCAGAGCTGGAAGCCCGCTTTAAGTCCAAAGGGCTCAACATACCTCGAAATGATTTGTTTGTAGCGGTGGTGGCAATCAGGGAATCTTTGCCCTTGTGCTGCCGCGACCAGCATTTCTCGGCCATGTCCAAGATTTGTGGTGAGCAATTGAAAGTTGAGCAGTATTAAAAATTTTCGTGAAAGACGTTAAGACAGATATCAAGGCGCTGACGCGCGATGAGATTGCGGCGAAGTTCACCGAGATGGGTGAACCGGCGTATCGCGTGGATCAGTTGCTGAACTGGCTGTATGTGCGGCGCGCGCCATCGTGGGATGCGATGTCGAATCTGCCGAAGACCTTGCGGGCTAAGTTGGCGGAGGTGTTCACGCTGAACACGCATAAGATATCGCGCAAGCAGGGTTCGCGGGATACGACGCAGAAGTTTTTGTGGCAATTGCAGGATGGGGCGCTCATCGAGAGTGTGCTCATCCCGGCGAATCCTTCGCTCTACGGCGAGCGGAGTGACCGGCATACGTTGTGTGTGTCCACGCAGGTAGGTTGTGCGTATGGGTGCAAGTTCTGCGCGAGCGGGTTGGAAGGGTGGAAGCGCAACTTGAGACCGGATGAGATCGTTGAACAGATCATCGCGACGGAGCGGTGGCATGATGATCAGCCGGAGGAGATGGAGCAGGTAGATGGAACGCCGAAGGCCGAGCGTGTGGTGAATAATCTCGTGATCATGGGCATGGGCGAGCCGCTCTCGAATTACGATAATTTGCTGAAGGCGTTACGTTTGCTCAATGCGTCGTGGGGCGGGGGTATTGGTGCGCGGAAGATCACGATCTCGACGAGTGGTTTGGCACCGCAGATCCGCAAGCTGGCGGATGAGCCGGAGCAATTTCGTTTAGCCATTTCCTTGCATGGGGCGACGGATGAGGTGCGCAACCGCATCATGCCGGTGAATAAGAAATATCCGGTGGCAGAACTGGCCGCAGCGTGTGATTACTACCAGCAGCGCAAGAGCAAGATGATCACGCTGGAGTATATCCTCATCGCCGGTGTGAACGACATGCTGAGCGAGACGAGGCCGCTCGCGGCTCTCGCCAAGCGCCTGCACGCGAAGGTGAATCTCATCCCTTACAACAAGGTGGATGGCTTGGAGTGGATACGGCCGGAAGAGGATGTGCAGGAAGCTTTTCTCGCGGCGTTGGAGGAGCAGGATGTCATCGCGACGCTACGGCGTGAGAAGGGGCATGACATCGACGCGGCGTGCGGGCAATTGCGGCTCAAGACGGAGCGGGAGATGAAAGCGCAGAGTATCGAGTGACTAGAGCGGTTCAAGAAATACTGTAGCCGATTGTCTAGGGAGCGGAGCGAGCGGTCTTTTTGGGGCAGGGCTTCGTTTCGGCTCAGTCACAGGGTCTTTGGAACCTGCTCCTTCGCCAAAGCCTCGCCCTGACCCAAAAATCCTCGCTCCAATCGGCCTCAGTATTTCTTGAAACGCTCTAAGCGGGGGACTGTCCAAGATCAGTTTTACGAGGCTTTACAACAGAGGAAGAAGAAGAGAAGGGTCAAAGCCAGTGACACGAAGCCCGAGATGGCGGCCTGGCGGCTTTCATGAAGTGTCTTCCAATTCTTGATAGCACCAACAATCGCTGAGCCGAAAGACCCGAGGTAGAGGGCGTCAAAAACGCGCCATGTTTTTAATTTTGGACTTTGGTCATTCTCGTCATTCAAGCTGACTTGAAAGCCGATCATCGCGGCGAATAGAAAGGCCCAGGTGAAGATGCCACTCATAAGGAAGAGGATGAGCCAAAGTTTTTGCATAAACGCCTTGGGTTACATATTTAGTAGGACATAGAAGGGTTTGCTTGTCAAACTGGCCAGCATGATGACTGCCGAGCTTTTTCCATACGGCCAATATCTAGGGAATGGGTGAGTCGTTATCGCTGGCAGTGGACGTTGTAGATGTCGAGCAGAGTGGCATCGGGACGGTGGTAGCCACTCCAAGTAGTGTCGTGTTCGCCGCGGGTGAAGAGGGCTTCGAAAATTTGTTGTAGCGGTTCTTGGTGTTGGACGAGGGCGATGGTTTTTCCAGCGTGCGGGCGTTTGTGTCCGGGGGCAGGCAGGAGTTCTTTAAGCGAGGTGATGGATTGTCCGGCGATGAAGCCCAGCCTGATTTGATCGGTGGTCTTGGAGGAGGCTGAGTGGCCTTTTATAAGACAGAGAAATTCAAATTCGGCGGGCAGTCCAAGGTGGGAGCGTTCTTTGCGGATTTCGCCGAGTGTATGACCAAAGATGTGGGCGACCATGTCTTTGGCTCGGATGGAGGCGAGGGCGCTCATTGGCCGATTTTGGAAAATCGTTGTTCGAACCGGGCCAGTTTTTCGTAGAGGGCTGCTTGCATCTGTATGTTGGCTTGCAGCACACGGTAGTATGCTAGCGAATCATTAGTTCCTTCAGCAGCATCACTGTCGCGATAGAGCTCGTGACAGGCACGATTGACCAAATTTCTGGTTTGATGGACCAACTCGGGTTTTGCGAGCCAGTCGTATTTTTCATTCGCCAGCACGGCGAGTAACAGATTGCAATAGCGCAGGTAGTCGTCGTCTTGGGCGTTCAGGGCTTTATCGATTCTTTGCAGGCAATAAGGGATGAGGTGGAGGTGGTCTTCTTCGAAATCGAGCGCGAGCAAGCGTTTGAGGGCATCCAAGGATAACTCCTGCAACGGAGTGCGACGAAGAGTGTGCCGCTCTTGGACTACGGAACTGACGCTCGGCGGGGGAGCGCCCCAATCGACGCCGGTGAGCTGGGCGAGGGATTGGGTGATGTGAATATCTTCTTTAGATGAACTGGAATCATTCGTTGCTGCGCCATGAGCGTGTTGCTGCTGCGGTTTACGATTGTCCTCTTGCCGCAACCATTTGCTTGTCTCTGTATTGAAAAGCCAAGTGTCGCCGTGGGTGTAGCCGGTTTCACGAATGGGGCCGTGAAGAATTTTGGGCACATCTCCCAGGGCCGACGGGCCGAGCAAACTAACGGTATTGGCCTGAAGTGAAACGTCAGAGCCGGGCAAGGTGTGTTCGGAACGATGGTGCTCGGCCAATTTCACTGCTTCAAGATAGGTGGGAGCAACCACAGTGTAGATGGAGTCCGGCTGGCCATCACCTTCCCAAAAGATGACGTCATAGATGCCCAGTGTAGTATCCGGATACACTTCGCCGGGTGCGCGACCGTGCTTTTCGTCCAGATAGGCAGCGAACTCGATCGCTCTTTGACGGACAAATTCGCATGGATCGCCTTGTAGCATCTCAACTGCATCGGGCCATCGTGACGAATGAACGTCGCGTAAAACATGCAAGGCAGCCAAGCGGGAGTATGGTTCTTCTGAGGAAAGCCATGCCCAAGCGATCGGTTCGGATTCAGCGGAACGATGAGGGGCGTAAGCTATCAGTGCACGGCGGCGAACATATTCTTGGGGATCATCAATAAATTTGCGAAGTATCTCCAAGGCGGCTGGACTGCCAACCTCACCTAGACTGACTGCAATTTGCCAGCGGGCATGAAACTCGGAGTAAACAAGCGCGGCGGGAGCCAAGGCGATCAAAATCTCGGGACGGGTGGTCAAGCGTTCTCGGAGAACTTCAACCTCATTGTCGCGAGCTATTGCGTAAAGAATATCTTCAATAGCTCCGGGCGATAGGGGAGCATCTAATGCCGGGTTGAACGCGTCATAGATTTCCGACCAGTGTTCGTAATCACACTCCCATTCGCCGATACCTTCGCCTTCATGGTCCTCAGCGGCCCAGGCGCGAAAACGTTTCACCGCTTCGGCGAGGGACAGTGCCGGTTTTGTTGATTGAGGCTCGTCTTGGTTCACTGGTTAGGGAAATGAAGTTGTCATGGTTGAAATTTGCGATCAAGCGATGGGGAACAGGGAACACTCATTTAGGGCAATATCGAAGGAAGCGGGGCGCGGGTCAAATGGCAAAACTAAAGAGCGAGAAAGCCGAGACTAAAGTGAGGCCGAGAAGCGATATCGTATTATGGAGTTTGGGAGACATGTTAAATAGCGATAGGGCGGTGGTGAAGGCCTTGGTTTGGGACCGGGTGGAACCGATCCTTACCAGCCTTTTGGCGGTCTGGATGTTGTCTCGCGATTGTATTGTTCGAGGCGGGCGAACAGGCTGCGGCGGGCGTCGCGGACTGCCGGCTGGAATCCGGCAGCACGGGGTACCATGTTTCGTCATTCAGGTTTTGTGACTTATGAGGGAGACGACGCGTCAAGCCGCGTCGGGCGGACCCCGACCTCCGGGCACGGGGCGAGAAGCGGAGTCGAGCCTCCGCACTCCAAAGGTGGGGTTAGAGCTTCGTGACCTCGGCTGCGTTCAGAGGAGCGGGGTGCGAGGAGAATTGGTAGAATACATCGGCACTTATGTGCATGTGCCGAGGTGGGAAACGGGTGATTGAGGAGGGAGGCGTAAAGGGGAAGACTTTTGACAGGATTTACAAGATGAACAGGATGTGGATGCGAAATTCGTGATGGGTAACTGGGGGGTGGGCTTACGGTCGTTGTGGCGAGGGTTGACGCGAATTTCGCTAATTGGCGCGAATTGGGGAGAGGAAATTTGTAGTTCTGAGGAGTGTTTTTGTTTTAAGTGGCTGATTTAAAGCAGGTTAGGTGGTTTGAAAATATTTTTAGAAAAGGAGGGGGGTAGGACAGTCAATGTCCTACCCCCCTCGGCATAGTGGACGCAGAAAGGTTCATTATGAAGCTGACGGAACAGAGTGAATTGAAGTTGGAAACGGGATGCAGGCCGGTGTCGCGGCGGTATCGGAAGGTGAGTCAAGCCAACTGGTGGTTTGGGCAGATGCGGCGGGCGGTTGAGCAGGCGTGTCCCACGGGAATGAAGAATGAGGAGGGGAAACATCGAACATCCAACATCGAACTCTGAACATCGAGAGGGGGGATGTTAGAGCCGACTTATGTCGGCTGCTACAGGTTTCGAGGACGAGGACGACGACGAGAACGATTATGAAAAGATATAGTGTCCAAAAGGTTGGTACTGAGACTTGGTTATTGAATCAATTGTTTGGCTTGGGCCGGGTGTCGTGTGCTGGCGGGTGGATTGCTGGCTCGACATGGGCTTCTGGCAAAAAGTATAAAGCGTTTATGCACTTGTTCCGAATTGTAGCTTCTTTGGCTTTGGCGACGGCGTTTTGCGTGAAGGCGCAGGCTGCGGAGTATGATGTGGTGGTGTATGGCGGCACGTCCGCAGCCGTGATCGCGGCGGTGCAGGCGAAGAAGATGGGGAAGACGACGATCATCGTCTCGCCGGACAAGCACTTGGGCGGTCTCTCCAGCGGCGGCTTGGGTTTCACGGATACGGGTAACAAGGCGGTGATCGGCGGGTTGTCGCGCGAATTTTATCATCGCATCTGGAAGCATTACGACCAGGCGGATGCGTGGAAGTGGCAGAAGAAGGAGCAATACGGTGGTAAGGGCCAAGGCACGCCAGCCATTGACGGCGCAGAGCGGACGATGTGGATATTTGAACCGCATGCGGCGGAGAAGGTGTTCGAGAGTTTCATCAAGGATTACGAGATCAAGGTGGATCGCGATGAGTGGTTGGATCGGGCGAAGGGTGTGAAGAAAGAGGGCAACCGAATCAAGTCCATCACGACGTTGAGCGGGAAGACTTACACGGGGAAGATGTTCATTGATACGACGTATGAAGGCGATCTGATGGCGGCGGCGGGTGTGGAGTATCACGTGGGGCGCGAGGCGACGAGTGTTTATGATGAGAAGTGGAATGGCATCCAGACGGGTGTGTTGCATCATCGCCATCATTTCGGTGTGTTGAAGGACGGCATCAGCCCCTATGTGGTGCCTGGTGATCCGAAGAGCGGCGTGATCCCGCGTGTGAGCAAGGAGCCGCCGGGGCCTTTCGGTGCGGGTGACAAGCGCGTGCAGGCTTACTGCTTCCGCATGTGCCTGACAGATCATCCGGAGAACATGATTCCGTTCCCGAAGCCGGAGGGTTATGACCCGAACCAGTATGAATTGCTGTTGCGCGTGTATGCGGCGGGTTGGAAGGAGACGTTCGGCAAGTTTGATGACATTCCGAACAAGAAGACGGATACGAACAATCACGGGCCGATGAGCACGGATAACATCGGAATGAACTATGATTATCCAGAAGCTTCGTATGAGAAGCGCAAGGAGATCATCAAGGAGCATGAAACTTATCAGAAGGGCTGGCTGTATTTCATCGCGAATGATCCGCGAGTACCAAAGGACGTGCAGGCGGCGATGAAGAAGTGGGGCTTGCCAAAGGATGAGTTCAAGGACAACGGCAACTGGTCGTTCCAGCTCTACATCCGCGAGGCGCGCCGGATGATCGGCAAGTATGTGATGACGGAGAATGAATTGCTGAAAAAGCGTCCGACACCGGAATCGGTGGGCATGGGTTCCTACACGATCGATTCGCACAACGTGCAGCGTTACATCACGCCGGAAGGTTTTGTGCAGAACGAAGGTGACATCGGTGTGGCGACGAAGGGGCCGTATGAGATCGCGTATGGTTCATTGGTGCCGAAAAAGGGGCAGGCGGACAATTTGTTCGTGCCGGTGTGCGTGTCGAGCTCGCACATCGCCTTCGGGTCCATCCGCATGGAACCGGTGTTCATGATCTTGGCGGAATCGGCGGCGACGGCGGCGGTGCTGGCGATCGATGGGAACTTGGCAGTGCAAGATGTGCCGTATGCGAAGTTGCGCGAGCTGTTGCTGAAGCAGGGGCAGATCCTGGAATACAAATCGCCGGAAGGTGCGAGCAATGCACCCGAAGGCAAGGGTGGTCTGGAAGCGGCGAAGCTGGGTGGCATCGTGGTGGATGATGCGCAGGCGAAGACGACGGGGCATTGGACGGATAGCGCAGCGGGCAAGACGTTCGTGGGGCACGGTTATCAGCACGATGGCAATGCGAAGGATGGGAAGTTCAGCGCGCGGTTCGAGGCGAAGTTGCCGAAGGCGGGCAAGTACGAGGTGCGGTTCGCGTATCCGGTGAATGGGAATCGCTCGAGCAAAGTACCGGTGACGGTGGAATATGCGGGCGGGAAAAAGACGATCACGGTGAATCAGAAGCAGGCACCGACGATCGAGGGAGCGTTCATCTCGCTGGGGGAATTTGAGTTCGCGGAGACGGGTGCGGTAGTGGTGACGAATGAGGGGACGGATGGGTTTGTGGTGATCGATGCGGTACAGTGGCTGGCGAAGTGAAAAATGCATGGTTTGTAACAAAAGGTGCAAAGGGAGAGGGCGGCGTTATGCTAAATGCGAGGAAGAGCAGGGCAATTATTAGACGATATGGGGATATGGCAAAATCTGTTGTAAGAAGTTTGCCGTATTGTTGCTTAGCTATCTTGACCTAGGACGGGATGTCTTTACTGTGCGCTTATATTTTCGCACGAGACACATGACCTTTAAGTCGCTTAGTCACGAGAAAGCGTATTGCCTTAAATCGCTGATCAGAAAAGCCATTATCGCCTGCACCCCCGTTCTTTGCTGCCTTCCGCTTAATGCGGCAACGAACGAGGTGGCAGGGGTGCCGGTGAAGCTGGAGGATTTTCTCAAGCAAGTTTGGGTGAGAAACGAATCATTGCAGATCCGTATCTTGGAGTCTGCCATCGCGGATGAACGGTACAAGGCCGAGAAAGGACTTTTCGAGCCTGAGCTGGTGATGGGTGCGGATGCAGTGGACCGCAGGCGTGCTAACACGGAGGAGCAACGGCGTAACTTGGGCGGCATCTTCGGCGGTGGTCCGAGCGTTTACAACGAGCGTAACAAGACCTTTACGAGCGGGATTGAGTCTACAGCGCCGACGGGTGCAAAGGTCCGGTTGGGTTATACGTTGCAGACGTTTGAGAACAATGTGAACGCGGCAGCGAATCCGCATGGTGAATGGATCACGACCGTGGGATTAACGCTGACTCAGCCGTTGCTCAAGAACGGCGGTGTGACGGTCACGACCGCTGGCATCCGTGCGGCGGCGATCACCTCGGAGATCTCCTTTCAAGATTACCGCAAGAACATCATGGAGATCATCGGACAGGCGGAAGCCGCCTATTGGGATCTCTATCAGACGCAGCAGCAGCTTGCGGTGGCGAAGGAGTCGTTGCGGATAGCGGAAACACTTCATGCGGACAACAAGAAGCGTTTTGAACTCGGCAAAGGTGCTGAGATCGAGATGAAGGTGTCTGAAGCGGCGATATCGGAGCGTATCGCGATCGTGAATGAAGCGCAGCAGCGTTTGCAGACTGCGCGCAGCAAAGCGGCGACGTTGCTTTCGGATTCGTGGTCGTCCATGGCGTTAAACATGGTCGCCGCCGATGTCCCCAATCTTGCCAAGCAGGATTATGACGTGATGAAGATGACGCAGGCGGCCTTTGAGCAGAACCCGGCGTATGCGTCTTTGGTGAAGCAGGCGGAACTGGAAGGACTGCGGGTGAAGGTGGCCAAAAATCAACGCATGCCTAACTTGGACCTCAAGGGTGGTTATGGTTTCAGCGGGTTGGCGAAGAATCCGGGTGATTCGTGGAATGCAGCGCAGGATCAGGATTTCCCGAGCTGGTCGCTGGGCGTGGAATTTCGTGTGCCATTAGGTGGTGGGGTGAAGAGCCGTCATGAATTGAGGGCGGCGGAGTTGCGTCGCGAAGCCACGGCGCGTGCCTTGAACGGCATGGGCATCAATCTGGCCAACACATTGCGATCTTCTGTTTTCACGGTGGAGAGCCATCGGAGCAGCGTGGAGCTTTACGGGCAGGCATTGAAGGCGAACGAGGAGGTCTTCAACACGCAAGTCGCCCGCCTGGACGCCGGCAAGGTGGACAGCCGGGAGGTGTTGGATGCGGAGGAGGATGTGTTCCGCGCACGTCTGGCGGCATTGGAGACGCAGGTGCGCTATCAAAAAGCGCTGCTGGAGCTGGACATCATCACAGGCACGATGCTGAAGGAGCGTAACTTGGATTTCACCCAGCAACAATTGCAGGAGAGCACCTCCGTGCTGGTGAATGGCGCCATCACGACTGAAAAGTACAATGAGTTTCTCAAGACGATGCAGATGGAGTATGACAAACGTCGTCCGCCGATCATCCGAACCCCCTGAGTTGCGACTTCTGCCCCTTCAATCAGCTATTTTCCAAAGCCATGTATCTGCCGAATCAAAACTGTGAAGCCAAAGTAAGGGCGGGAATTTTTGCCGTCCTGCTGGCGTGCGCCGTTTGTGTGACCGCACAAGCCCAAACAACCGTGTCCGGCGTCACCGAACCGTTTCTGGATGTGCTGCTGAGCGCACCGGTAGCGGGGACGGTGGAGAAGCGGCTGGTGAAGGAGGGGGAGCCGATCAAGGCGGGGCAGGTGCTCATCGGATTGAAGAGCAAACAGGAAGAGCTGGAAGTCAAACGCCGCAAGATGATCGCCGAAAGCAAGGCAGAGTTGCAGGGTGCGGAAGCGCGGGTGAAGACGTCAAAGACAGACTTGGAATCCACCCGCAAGCTGTTTGCCGCGACCAAATCCGTCAGCAAAGACGATCTGGACAAGAAGGAGCTGGAATATCAACTCTCTGTAGCAGAAGCGGAGCGCTTGAAAGTAACCGAGGATCGCGAGGCGCTGGAGGCGGAGATGGCGGCTCAATTGCTGAAAGATCGTTCGATCATATCACCTCTGACGGGCTATGCCGTGGATATTTATCGCGAAGTGGGTGAGGATTGCAAAGCACAGGAGCCGCTCATGCGCGTAGTGGACACGCGCCAATTTTATTTCGTGGCCAATGTGGATGCCAAGGCAGGTTACAATCTGAAAAACGGAGACACGGTACAGCTCCAGATCGAGGCAGGCAGCAAGATGGTGCCGGTGACGGGCAAGGTCAGCTTCGTTTCACCCGTGGTGGATGCGGCGAGCGGATTGCTGCGGGTCAAAGTGTTGTGCGAGAATGCCAACGGCCAGATCAAACCGGGCGTGGCGGGCACGATGCAAATCAACGCGCAATAACATGAGTTCAATCAATCCTGCGCCAGCGCCGTCCACCTTCGCAGATGAAGCCGCGAAGCTGCGGCAGTTCAGCGGAACCCCACAGGAGTTTTGGCCTGCGTACCTGAAGCTCTGCGGCGAGATGGGCGGAGCTGCGCGAGCGGTCTTGATCCGCAAGGACAGCACGGACGGACGTTGGAAACAGTTGTCCGAATGGTCCTTGCCGGAGGCTTCTGCCGCAGGCTTGGCCCTGTTCCGCAATGCCTTGCTTTCGATGGCGGATGAATGCGGCGCGGCAGGCGTCTCCAAACGGGTGCTGGCTGCGGATGCCAAACCCGGCCCGACTTTTCCCGCCGGTGTGGCGGTGCGTTTGGTGCTGGCTTCTGCCCAGGATGTCTGCCTGGTGGCCCTGTTCCTGCCGAATGTTTCAGTGGCCGAGCTGGATTCTGTGGCCATGCGCTTGCAGCTAGTGGCGGATATCCCCAAATCCTATCAGGAACTGGGCCAGACGCGCCAATCCCGCGCGGATGCCGAGAAGCTCGCTATCGTGCTGGATACGTTGGCGGAGGTGAATGCACAGACACGCTATACGGCGGCGGCGCTGGCCCTGTGCAACAGCCTGGCCTCGCGTCTCCAATGCCAGCGCGTGAGCCTGGGATGGTTCGAAAACGGTTTCATCAAACTGCAAGCCATCAGCCGCACGGAGCGGTTTGACCCGAAGATGGAAGCCGTGGTCGCCATCGAGAAGACGATGGAAGAGGCCCTGGACCAGGATGACGAGATATTGTGGCCATCACCCGAGCACTACGCTTTGGTGAACCGGGATCATAGTGCCTTTGCGAAGGAGAACGGCAGCAGCGCGGTCTGCTCCATTCCGTTACGGCAGGCGGGCAAAGTCGCAGGCGTTCTTACTCTGGAGCGTGCGGAAGGCGAATTTGCGCTCACGGAGTTGCAGCAGTTGCGGCTGGTGGCGGATCAAGTGGTGAACCGGCTCGCGGATCTGAAGCGCCGCGACCGCTGGATGGGTGCGCGACTTGCGGAAGATGTGCGGGAGAAGCTGGCCGGGTTCATGGGGCCGGAGCATACGTGGATGAAGGCGACGGGAATCGCCATCGCGCTCGTGCTGGTGATCCTGTTCCTGGTGCGGCCGAACTATCGGGTGGAGGCAAATTACATCCTCCGCAGCGAAGAGGTCCGATATGTCGCCGCGCCATTCAACGGTTATCTGGAAGACGTGCTGGTGAGGCCTGGTGACACCGTGAAGGCGGGACAGGTCATCTTGCGTCTGAATCGCGACGATTTGTTGCTGGAGGAAGCGAGCGCTGCCGCGGAGATGAGCCGCTACCATCGCGAATCGGAGAAGGCCCGCGCGGGTGGTCAACTGGCGGAGATGCGCGTGGCGCTGTCCCAATATGAAGAGGCCAAGGCGCGGTTGAGCCTGGTGAAATACCGCCTCGCACGTTCGGAGATCAAGGCACCATTTGATGCGGTCGTGGTGGAAGGCGACTTGCGCAACCGCCTCGGCGCACCGGTGGAGCTGGGAGAAGCCATGTTCCGTCTGGCCCGTACGGACAAACTCTACGTGGAGGCCGAGGTGAATGAGCGTGATGTGCACGAGATACTGAACAAGGAGACGGGCGAGATCGCGTTCGTGAGCCAGCCACACAAACGGTTTCCCATCAAAGTGGAACGCCTGGAACCGGCGGCCACGCCGAAGGATGGTAAAAACGTATTCCTCGTACGCTGCCAGTTTGAAGGAGCTCCGGAAGAGTGGTGGAGACCGGGCATGAGCGGTGTTTGCAAATTGAACGTGGGAAATCGCAGCCTGATGTGGATCATCACTCATCGCACAGTGGATTTCTTGAGGATGTGGTTCTGGTGGTAAGCTGAAAACAGCATGGAACAAGGACGCACATTCAGTGAATCGTGGCACCGGGTGGCTGGTCAGAAGATCCAGCTCCGCCCCGGTGTACAGGTGCAGCGCCAGCAGTTCCGCGGGGAGCGCTGGATCGTGTTGCAAAACCCGCTGGCCAACCAGTTCTTCCGGTTGCGTCCGGAGGCTTATGAGTTTGTCTCGCGCCTGTGCCCGGACAAGACGGTGGAGGAAGTCTGGCAGGAGTGCCTCGATCGTTTCCCCGATACGGCCCCCGGGCAGGAAGCGGTGGTACAACTGCTCGCGCAGCTTTATCACGCGAACCTGCTTCAATATGAACTGGCGCCGGATGCCGAGCAGCTTTTCCAAAGACAACGCAAGCGTCAGCAACAAGAGTTAGGGTTGAAGTGGCTGAACATCATGTTCATGCGCTTCCCGCTCCTGGACCCAGACCGTTTTCTCGTCAAGACCCTGCCGTATGTGAATTGGTTGATCGGCCCGATCGGCATTCTCTTATGGCTCGTGGTGGTGGGACTCGGGGTGAAGACGGCGATGGACAATTCCACTGCGCTGCTGGACCACACGCAAGGCGTGCTCGCACCTTCCAATATTCTTTGGCTGTACCTGGGCATGGTCATCATCAAGACCATCCATGAATTCGGCCACGCTTATTTCTGCCGGAAGTTCGGCGGTGAAGTACATGTCATGGGTGTGATGCTCATGATCTTCACGCCGGTGCCGTTCGTGGATGCCACCGCGAGCTGGGGTTTCCGCAGCCGCAAGCAACGTGTGCTGGTAGGATGTGCGGGCATGATCGTGGAACTGTTCGTGGCGGCCATCGCGGCGATGGTTTGGGCGAACACGCAGAAAGGCGATATCATCAACAGTGTGGCGTTCAACATGATGTTCATCGCCTCCGTCTCCACGCTGCTGTTCAATCTGAACCCCCTGATGCGTTTTGACGGTTACTATATCATGTCCGATCTGCTGGAGATCCCGAACCTGAACCAGCGTTCCATGATGCAGTTGATCTATGGTGTGGAGCGTCATGCATTCGGCATCAAGACGGCACAAAGCCAGGCCCACACCAGGAGTGAGGCAGGCTGGCTGACACTTTACGGTATCAGCTCATTGATCTATCGCACCATCGTCTTCGCAGGCATCGTCTGGTTCCTGGCGGATAAATGGTTGCTGTTGGGCCTGATCATGGCGGCGGTATGCCTCTTCACCTGGCTGGTGGTGCCGACTTACAAATTCATCAAGTATCTGGCGAGCAGCCCGAAACTGGAGCGGACGCGCGCGCAGGCCGTCGGTGTGGTTGCGGTCACGGCGGCAGTGCTCATCCTGTTGCTGGCGGTGATCCCGTTCCCGCATTACTTCCGCGCCTCAGGCGTGGTGCAGGCCAAGGAATGGAGCCAGATCATCGCCGAAGCGCCGGGTGAAGTCGTGGAAGTGCTCGCGAAACCAGGCCAGCCGATCAAGAAAGGCCAGCCGATCATCCGTCTGGAAAACCCGGAACTGGACATCCAACTGGCGCAAGCCCAGGCCAAACAGCAGGAAGTGGAAGCCCGCATACGCAATGCGATGCAACGTGATCTGACGGCGGTGGAGGCGTTGAAGAAGCGGCTCGACTCGATGAACAAGTTCGTCGAGCGTATCCGCAAGGAACAGCAGAATCTCACCGTGCGTGCGCGTCACGATGGCATATGGGTGGCTCCCGGTGTGGAGGACATCCAGCAACGCATGGTCAAGCGCGGTTCCCCGCTGGGACTGCTGGTGAATCCGAAATCCTTCGAGTTCTCCGTCACAGTCTTGCAAGAGGATGTGGACCGTATTTTCCGTCCGGAAATTCCTCAGGCTGAAGTGCGGCTGCCCGGCACTGCGGAAATGCCGTTGGGTGTGGGCAAGCTCCGCGCCATCCCGGGCGAACAAATGAATCTGCCGACTCCGGCCCTCGGGTGGCAGGGTGGCGGTGATGTGGCCATCAACACGCAGGAACGTTCCGGCCGCATGGCGGCTGAACCGTTCTTCGCCGTGACAGGTGAATTCTCCGAGACTCCGGAGATCGCGCTACTGCACGGCCAGACGGGCAAGATCCGGTTTAAACTGGAGAATGAGCCCCTGGTGCCGCGCTGGATACGGCGCCTCGGCCAATTGCTGCAAAAGCGCTTTCAGTTTTGAAAACGCCCAGTGACATCTACCGGCGCATCGCGCCGCCGCCAGCCCGCAAGTTTCACGAAGGGCTGGACGCGCTGGTCCATGGCTGGATGGGTTCGTGGAAGCGGAGGGGCAAAACGGCGGAGGAACTGCTCGCCAAGGCGGGAGAAGTGGATCGGCTGGCGGAGAAGTATGCGGCGTTTTCCGATGAGGATCTCAAAGCAGCCCTGCTGAAGTACAAAGAAATCTTCCGGCGCGGTGGCGATGCGATGGCGGAGAACTTGGTGGAAGCCATGGCCTCGGTGCGGGAAGCAGCCAAGCGCTGCACGAAACTGAATCCGTATGTGGAGCAGATCGCCGGGGCGCTTGCCCTTAATGATGGTTGCCTGACGGAGATGGCGACCGGTGAGGGCAAGACGCTGACGGCGGGTCTGGCAGCAGTGCTCGCCGGATGGCTGGGACGGCCCTGTCACGTCATCACGGTGAATGATTACCTGGTGGAACGCGATGCCGGCGGCATGGAGGCTCTCTATCGCATGTGCGGCCTGAAAGTCGCGCCCGTCACCGCAAAGCTCAATCCATCCGAACGGCAGAAAGCCTACGCTGCGGATGTCGTCTATGTGACGAGCAAGGAATTGCTGGCTGATTTTCTCCGCGATCGTTTGCGCCTGAAGGACCAGCATAATCCCGAACGCTGGATGATCCGGCAGGTGATGAATCCCTTGCGCGCCCCGGAAGCCGGATTGGTCTTGCGCGGTCTGCACACAGCCATCGTGGACGAGGCGGACAGCGTATTGATCGATGAAGCGGTGACGCCGCTGCTCATCTCCTCACCACGAGTGAATGAAGCCCTGAAGCAGGCGGTGGAGCTGGCGGCCGGATTGGCATCAAAGCTCAAGGCGGAGGTTCACTACAAAGTGGATGCGCGTTACGGCGATATCGATTTCACTGAGGAAGGGGTGGAGCGCGTTGAACAAGAATCCGGCATCCTTCCGCCCTTCTGGCGCGGCAAGCTGCGCCGTGAAGAACTTCTCAAACAGGCTCTGGTCGCGCGGGAGCTGTTCCATCTGAACAAGCAATACATCATCACCGAGGGTAAAGTCTCCATCGTGGATGAGTTCACGGGCCGCGCGATGCCGAACCGCAGTTGGCGCGAAGGTCTGCACCAGGCGATCGAGGCGAAGGAAGGCATTCCCATGAGCGATCCATCGGAGACGATGGCACGCATGAGCTTTCAACGCTTCTTCCGTCTGTTCCCGAAGCTCTCGGGCATGACGGGTACCGCTTGGGAAGCAGCAGATGAATTCTGGCGCATCTATCATCTGCCGGTGGTGCGCATCCCCACGCACAGGCCGTGCAAACGGGTGCATATGCCTGACCGCATCTTCGCTACGGAAGAGGAGAAGTGGGATGCCGTGGTGGCGGAGATCAAGCGCATCAAGGAACTGGGCTGCCCGGTGCTGGTGGGTACTCGCAGCGTGAAGAACAGCGAACTGCTCTCGCACAAGCTCTTTGAAGCAGGCGTGCCGCACAAGGTTTTGAACGCATCCCGCCACGCGGAGGAAGCGGCGATCATCTCGCGCGCGGGTGAAAAGGGCGAGATCACCATCGCCACGAACATGGCGGGTCGCGGCACGGACATCCGCTTGGGACCGGGCATGGCGGAGCGGGGCGGGTTGCACGTCATCGCCACAGAGCGCCATGAATCCGAGCGCGTGGACCGGCAGTTGTTCGGTCGCGCGGGCCGTCAGGGTGATCCGGGCTGGGCGCAGGCGTTTGTGAGTTTTGATGACGAGCTGTTGCGAAAGCATCTGCGGCATTCCTTCCGGGACATCGTACGTTCGGCGGCGAAAAATGGATCGCCCGGGGCGGAAGTGCTGGCGAAGACGGCGTGGAAACAGGCTCAGGGAAACGCCCAGCGTCATGCGTTCAAGCAGCGTGCGAATGTGCTGAAATACGATACGTGGCTGGATGAGGCGTTGTCATTCGCGGGACAGCAGTAGCAGGAATCTGTGGCCAATCACCGCATTGACCACTATGTTCAAGGTGCAGATGAAAGGCGACATGTCATTCAAAGCCGGAATGAAATCTCTGCCAGGCTGGATAGGGGGAGTGATGGTGCTGCTTTTTTTGCTGATGTTGCCAGGACTTAAAGCGGCGGATACTTCGTTTTATACTCTGCAAGCCAGCAGTTTGTTCGCCGGAACGGGAGTAGATTCTTCACAAGCGGTTGCGGCTGGGCCAGGCGGGTCAGCTTATTTCGCGGGGACATTCATTGGAAGCATCTCGGGATCATCGGGGAGCATCACTTCAAACAATGGCGGGCTGGTGGATGTTTTTCTGACGAAACTTTTACCGGATGGCAGCACGGCCTGGTTGTTGAGGATGGGCGGGACATCCACGGAACGTGCCGAGTGTGTGGCGGTGGATGCTGTCTCAGGCAGGGTTTATGTGGGCGGACAGTTTGAGGGAAGCGCGGTTTTTGGCAGCACAAACCTTACGGCAGTAGCGGCCAGTGATGGTTTTATCGCCTGCTATGAGGGGGACGGGACGTTTGTATGGGTGAGGCAAATCGGTGGGACAGGACAGGAGTCTGTGATGGATATCAAGGTGGCGGCAGACGGCATTCATGCGTGCGGGCGCTATAATTCAACAGCGGCCTGGGGAGAGACTTCATTCCAGCCTGCCAGCGGGAGTGAGAACATGTTCTTGATCCGGGCGAATGCGGATGGTGTCCCGCAGGCCGAAACGTATGTGGTTTCTTCGGCAAGCATTCAACCTGAACGGATGGTCGTGCAATCCAGCGGGCAAAGGATCGTGGCGGGAAAGTTTTCCGGGCTGGCATTTTTCCCCACTATGCGTAACAGCAACGGCTCTTATGATGTTTTTGTGGCTGCTTACGATTCCGCGGGTGCTCTGCAATGGGTGATCACGGGGGGCGGTTCGGATTTCGACGAGGCCATCAGCTTGGTGAGCAGCACTGCGGGAGGATATCTGCTGGGAATGAATGTGTCAGAAGATTCCGATGGGCAGGGCCAGATCACGGATGCCAGCGGTTCGCAGAGCCTGCCTTTGATAGCGGATGGGATGCGCCTCGCACGAATCAGTGAGAGCGGGGCCTATACTTCAAGACTGGCGGTCAACGGCGTGCTGCTGGGAGGATTGGCGGAGAGCAAACGCGGCGTGTTGCAGGTGGCGGCGAATTTTTCTGGTGACGTGAATTTGGGCAGCACCACGGTTTCTCCGCCGGATGGCCAGCCGTCTGTGTTCGTGGCGAGTTATCTGGACAGCGGCGAACTTGCGGGAGTAGCGACGGTATCTAGCGCAGGGTACACGGGGTTGTTGGATATGGTGGCAACTTCAGGGGATGGGCTGGCGCTGGCCGGTCTTTCGACAACGAGCTTGAAGCATAACGGCCAGACGTTGGCGACAGGGCATGCGAGCTTGAATGCGTTTACGATGTTGCTCGCCCCACCGGAGATGCGCTTGAGGATCTCACACCAGAGCAATCAAGTGCGGGTGACGTATCCGGCATATTTCTACAACGCTTCGCTCTGGGAGAGCACCACGTTGAACAGCGGTTCATGGAGCATGGTGTCAGGTGCTTCTGCGATGGCAGTGGGAGAGATGCTGAAGGATTTCAGTGCGACGGAGGCGAAGCGGTTTTTCCATCTGCGGTTTGTGCCGTAGTTTTTTGGGAAAGATTTTCAACCGAATGGGGTCAGGCGAATGAGGGCAGGGTAGGCCGGGATTTAGGCGCGCAGTGTCGGTGAACTTTTTTACGTCCAACTTTGCTTAGGGGAGTTGCTGCGAGTCGGAGACTCGCGCTCCAATCACTTCTCGGTCACTTCCGCGAGATAACTTCCGGTGAGGATCTGGCCTTGGTGTTTGAATTGCACCCAGAGGCGATAAGTGCCTGCTTGGGGAAAAGCGTAGGGGAAGCTCACTTCGTTGCCGAGGGTGGTGTTGGCTTTGTGCAGGTAATTCGTGGAGGCGGTGAGCAATTCTTCCTTCTTTCCTTTCGGATTTTCACTACGGGCGGTGAGGATGGCCTGGCTGGCCATGGAGATGTTTCCCACGGGATGCACATGGATGAAGACGCTGCCATCGGTGCAACGCACGACGAGGTGACCGTTCATGCCGAGGTAGGGTTCCAAGGCGGCGGGCTGGTCTTGGGTATCGCGCAGGTTGAAGCGGAGGGAGACATCTTGATTCACAATCAGCTTGGCGGGGCGATCCCATTTCAATTTGAGGCCGTTCATGGTGGCGGCTTCGCTGGCCGATGCTGATGGCGCGCTCGCTTCGATGTGCCAAGCGTCGTCCATATCGAGATCGCGGCGGGTGACGTCCGTGGTGTTCGTGCTGATGATGGTGCTGCAGAAAGGGTCGTTGGGATTGCCGCTCGCGCGGGTCCAGCGTTTGGACCATTCCTCAGGTGCAGCGGGGATTTTTACCTCGGTGTGAAGTGTACGGTAGAGGCCGTTCTCGTGCGAGAGATCGGCGTAGAGGTGATAAGTGCCCTCAGGCAAGGGCGGCAACACGGCGGCGAGTTTACGATCTCCTTGCTTGTAAGGGTGCAGATGGACAAGGACGTCCTGCTTCGGTTCGCGCACGAGGAAGAAGTGGCTCCACTTGCCGTGATCGAGGATGAGCGGGGACCATTCGCGCTTATGACTGTCCGGGACTTCGAAGGAGAAATTGAGGACGGGACGATCGTCTTGCAGTTTCACATCGGCCTTGGAAGGCCAGGTGCGGGAGATGCGCTTCGCATAATACTCGCTGTCTTCGGAGGCCCACCACTGTTTGCCTTTGGCGACGGCGGCGATCATGAATATGGCGGCACCGATGGTCCAGATGCGACGCTTGCGCAGGAGCAGCTGGGTGAGGGCTTCGCCAGGAGTGTGTGTGCTCTCCGCTGCGGCGGCACCGATGATGGTGATGAAGCTGGCGAAGAGAAAGAGACCAAGGCAGATGAGCGCGATGCCGAGTCCGGAGGGCATGGGATTGCGCACGGTGGCAAGGGAGTTCACGGGCACGACGACTTCGCCTTTGCCATTCGCGGTCTCGATGCCGATGTGCATGCTGTAGGCACCGAGCTTCATGAACCACACACCGGAGGAGTAAAGGTTCGTTTCACCGCGGACAAGGGGAACATCTTCAGGGGCGGGAGAGCCTTTTTTGCCGGTCTCCCAATACACGGGCGTCATGGTGACTTTTTGCACGCTCGCGCCTTCGGTGCGCACGGTCACTTCGGCGAGGCCGGGGATGACGCCAGGTGGCTTGATAATCACGCGCACGGGCACACCAGCGGCGGTGCCTTCGTAGAAAAGATTTGGGCTGCCGACGTGGGCGGAGGCGTTGCTAATCGCCAACCAGCCCAACGAAACTATAAGCAGGAATGCGCGTAAGGACTTCAGCATGGCGATTGTTTCAGCGGCGAACCTTGGTCATCCATCCGCCCACGCCGAGGCCCATGCGGGTAGAGAGGTAGGCGAGGGCGAAGCATTTGATGAGGACGACCAATGTGATCGAGTGTTTGTCCAAATCCCAGAACTGATATTTCCAATCACCCGCTGTGCTGTAGTAGGTCCACTGGCGGTTGCCGGAGAAGAAAGAATTTTCCGCTGCCGGGCTGATGAGGAAGGCGGAGAAGTTCCATTGCACGGGCAGGATTATTGCGAGATAGACTGCGGCGAGCGCGCCCGCCAAGAGCCAGAGGGAGAAAGGTTTTTCGTTCCAACGACGATAGACCCAATCAATGGCGAGCGCAGGCAGGACTAACAGGAGCGGCCACGCAGGCGGGACCATGTGCGTGACTTCACGGTAGATGGGCGCGAGCTTGGGTTCGCCAGGGAAGAGGGGGAGCAACCACGTCATGGCGAGCTGGATGGCCATGTAGGTGAGGGCAACGAGGGTGCAGGCCCAGCGATGATTGGAGGCGCGTCGTGCACAGGCAAGGAGCATCGGGTATTGCCAGGCCACGATGTAGAAGAAGCCCGACGAACGCATATGGTTCGGCTGGCTCTTTTCCGTGAGGAAGATCGTCAGCATGTTCAGCATCACACCGGCGGTGAGGAGGAAGAAGGTGCCGGCGGTCTTGCTATCGCGACCAGTGAGGCGGTTTTGCCATGAGAGCATTTGGAGCAACACGCCGAAGGCAACGGCATACATGCCGATGGCGAGCAGCGTGTGCGGCGGGCTCAGGATCTTGACGTCGAGGCCGTAGGCGTTATGCCACCAGTCATCGAAGGGAGCAGAGGTGAGCATGCCGATGGCGCCCCAGATGGTAAGCCATGCTCCGATGGGCGCGCGCAGGCCCCAGATGGAAACGGATCCTGCCTTTTCTTCCGGTGAACCGAAGAAGTGGGTGCGAAAGGCGATCCAGCCGGAGACCATGCCGGGTATCGCGCCGCCCATGTAGATGACGATGTGGGCGATGGTCCAGAATGTGTCGCGGCCGATGGTGGAGTGCCAGGAGATGTCCCAGAGCACGCCGATGGGGATGCAGAAGACGCTGAACATGAGTACCCACGCGAGCTTGGGGAGACGCTGGGTTTGCGCCTGTGCTTCAACCACAGGCTGGGCCTTAGCCTCAGCGGAGGTCAACGCGGCGGCGGGTGGAAGCGTGGTGTCCATAGTATTATTCCTGACAATGAAGGACGGATTTAGTCACGCAAGCAAGTTTCAAGGGGAGGAAAAGATTATGGCCGCAAAAAAGCGCAAAAGGCACAAGAGGGGAATTTGAACAGAAGAGAGCGAAGGGGGATGGGAAAAGGAAACCTCCAACATCCAACTCTCAACGTCCAACGTTCAGAGAGGGAATCGAGGCGTCAAGCCGCCTCGGGGGGAAAGCGGAGTCAAGCCTCCGCACTCCAAAAGGTTAGAGCCTCCTTACGTCGGCTGCTACAGATAGAGCTTAGTTAGCGCCGTCTCATGATAACGGCTATGGAAGTTGGAGAGGCCACTGCCTTGGAACTAACCACATGGCGATGAGGAAGAGGATGATGACTAGGGGTGCGCCGATGCGGAGGAAGTCGAAGAACTTGTAGCGACCAGGGCCGTAGACCATGAGGCAGGCGGGCTCGAGCGGTGTGAGGTAAGAGCAACTGGCGGCGACGGCGATCATCATGGCGAAAGTGCGCGGGTTCAGGCCCATCTCGACGGCGGTGGCTAACGCGATGGGCAGGATGACGGCGGCGGCGGCTTGATTGGACATCGGTTGTGTCAAGGCAACGGTGAGGATGAAGAAGCCGCCGAGGAGCCAGAGGGGATCGAGGGTGGTGGTGGAGTTGGCGAGCAGGCTGGCGAGGTAATTCGCGGTGCCGGTGGCGCTCATGGCTTCGCCCAAGCCGAGCATGCAGCCGATGAGGATGACGGCGCGCCATTCGACTTCGCGGTAGGCATCGGAAGGCGTGATGCATCTGGTGGCAAAAACGCCGAAGGCACCGAGCAGGGTGGCGACGGCGAGGGGCAGCACGTTGAATGTGGCGAGAGTCAGTGAGATGACGAAGATGATGCCGGTGCGCCAGGCGCGGGGGCGATCGGGGCGTTTCTCCTCCACCGCGCCAAGGATGCTGAAGGCGCGTTCTTCTTGCAGCGAGGCCATGCGGGTTTTGCTGCCTTGGATGAGGAAGACATCGCCGACGCGGAGGGTGATGTGGCTGAGTTTGTTGAGGACGTTCTTGCCATGGCGATTCAGGCCAAGGACTTGCACCCCGAAGCGTTCACGGAAGTGGACGCCGCGAAGTGTGCGACCAATCAAGGGCGAGTTCGGTACGACGATGGCCTCGACGAGGAGCGAGTCTTCGGTGGCGAGGTTGGGATCGGAGTGTTTGAGATCGGGACGTATCTCGATACCGGCGGTGTCCTTCACTTTCATCACTTCGGAATGCGCGCCTTCCACTAGAAGGATGTCGCCACCTTGGATGATGGTATCGTGTGAGGGATCGAGCTTGTGTTTGTTTCGCACGATGCTGAGGACGGTGAGATCGAGATCGCGGCCCCAGCCGGATTCGGCGAGGGTTTCACCGATGAGGGGTGATTCAGGCAGGACGATAACCTCGGTGAGGTAAGAGCGCACGCCGAAGCCTTCCAGCAAGCTGCCGCTCTGGGCGCGCTCAGGTATCCAACGGCGGCCGATGAAGTACATGTAAGCAAGGCCGACAATGGTGATGGGGATGCCGACGGGCGCGAGTTCGAACATGCCCATGGGCGCGAGGTCAGCCTTGGTCATGAGGCCGTTGACGACGAGGTTCGTGGAGGTGCTGATGAGGCTGACGGAGCTGCTGAGAATGGAGGCGAACGCAACGGGCATGAGGTAACGGGAAGGGGATACGTTGGTCTTGGCGGAGATACCCATCGCAACGGGGATGAAGAAGGCGGCAGCAGCGGTGTTGCTGATGAAGGCGCTGAGGAAGGCGACGATGATCATGATGCCGGGGAGGAGGAGGGCGGTGCGGTCGCCTACGAGCCGAAGGATACTTCGCCCGACCAGATCGACGACCCCGGCCTTTAACATGGCAGCAGTCATGATCAGGAGGCTTAAGATCATGATGACGGTGTCACTGCCGAAGCCTGCGAAGGCATCCTTGTAGGGCAAAAGACCGGAGAGAATGAGCGCCAGCAAAAGCCCCAAGCCCACGACATCCGGCGGAATCCGCTCAAATGAAAAGCACAGGAGTGCGATTCCGATCAGGACCAGCAATATTCCGATTTCCAAGGTCACCCGGAACGGAGTCTAATGCCGGTTTCGGTAAATGCCAATGGAGTTCAGCAGACGGCTGGAGCAGACGAGGTTGTCCCCTTTGTCATAATTGACAGGGGGAGAGTAAGGCGTGGTTGAAAGTGTGCACGCATGCTTGACGTGCCGGGAGTTTCCCCGGACAAAGCAGCTGGAATGTCCGACGAAGCCAACCGCAAGAACGTAGTGGAGTATGTGTTCCACTTCGCTGATGGCTCGCAGCGTCAGTTCAAGGTGTTCCTCAATCGCACTTCCACCTCGGAAGCGCGGACGGCAGCACACCCGTTCTGGACGGCGCTGGAGTTCAATCAATGCGTGCAGTGTCCCTTGCAGGATAACGGGCGGAATCATTGTCCGCCAGCGGTGGACCTGGAGGAGGTCATCGAGGTGTTCAAGAACGTGGTGTCGCACGAGATGGTGACGGTGCAGGTGATCACGGGCGATCGGTTTTACGCGAAGCAGTGCGATGTGCAGACGGGCCTTCGTGCGTTGGTGGCGCTGATCATGTCCACGAGCGGTTGCCCGGTGCTGAACCGCTTGCGTGGATTGGCGAAGATGCATCTGCCGTTCGCGTCCATGCAGGAGACGACGTTTCGCCTGGTGGGCGCCTACTTGTTGCGGCAATATTTCATCGCACAGGAAGGCGGCAAACCGGATTGGAAGCTGGGCGATCTTTCGCAATACATGAACGAATTGCAGGAAGTGAACCGGACCTTCAAGCGGAGACTCGATGCAGCGGCACAAGAGGACGCCAGCCTGAATGTGTTGGGCACGCTGGTGTATGTGGCGATGGGCGTGGCGGACTCGATCGAGTATCGCTTGAACGACCTGAAGGAAGTGCAGTTGTTCGGGATGGAGGAATAAAAAACGCGACAGCTTTTGGGCTGCCGCGTTTCGTGGAAAGATTAGGATCAGCTTGGCAGTTCCCAGCCCTTGCGATAATCACGCTTCACGAACACACCTGCTTCAGGAGCGTTCTTCGCACGCATCTTCGGGCCGTCCCAGATGAGTTTCTTGCCAGCGCGTTCGGCCACGCATCCGAGCAAGATGATCTCCGTGAGATACGCGGCGATGTCGAATTCCGAGTAGGCAGCGCGGCCGCCTTTGCATGCATCCACCCACTCCTGATAGTGACCGGGGGATTTCCAGTAATTCTCGGGGATCGCTTTCAGGGCGGCGTGTTCCTCGGAGGCGACGAGTTCTTTCTCGTCATTCAGACGCAGGAAGAATTTAGAGCCGTAATCATCCGGCGAGAAGATGCGGCCCTTTTCGCCGATGAGCAGACAGCCGCTGCCGGGCAGCTTCTTCATCTTGCTGATGACGTCTTCCGTGATGTCTGCGTGCGGGCGGAATGTGTCGTTGCCGTCGGGCGTGCCGTCATACCACATGAAGGTGACGGGAGCGAGCTTGCCGCGCTTGGGGAACTCGAACTGGATCTTCGCACTGCGCGCGTAGCTCTCCTTGTTCATGCCTGTAGTGGTGGCTTCCACACTGGTGGGGTAGCCGAGGTTCAACGCACGGAAAGGCATGTTCACGGTGTGACATGCCATGTCGCCGAGCGCGCCCGTGCCGAAATCTTGCCAGCCGCGCCAGCCGAACGTGTGATAGACGCCTCGGCGATTGCTCTTCTTCGCCTTGCCATCGGGCCCGATCTCTTCCGGCCATTCTTTTTTGAACGGGCGGAACGGAGCGGCACCCAGCCACAGATCCCAGTCGAGATAATCCGGTACCGGATCAGCACCGGTCGGGCGATCCATGCCTTGCTGCCACACGGGGCGATTGCTCCACACATGCAACTGGCGCACCTGTCCAATGACACCTGCTTGGATCACTTCGACGGCACGACGCAATCCATTACCCGCACTGCCTTGATTGCCCATCTGCGTGGCGACTTTCTTGCGCTTGGCGAGATCACGCAGGAAGCGCGCCTCAGCCACGGAATATGTCAGCGGCTTTTGCACGAAAGCGTGTTTGCCCGCACCCATCGCGAGTGCAGCAGCGAGGGCGTGATGATGATCAGGTGTTGAGACGATGACGGCATCGATGTTGTTGATGATCTGCGAATACATCTCGCGGTAATCACGAAAGCGCTTGGCCTTCGGATACTTCTCGCCACGCGAGGCGAGGGTGTTGCCATCCACATCGCACAGCGCGTAGATGTCTTCGCCCGTCTTGGCCACTTCGTCCGTATCCGTCGCACCTTTGCCACCAGCACCGATGACGGCGATGTGCAGCTTGTTGTTCAGATTCTGCCCTCGCACGAAAGCGGGAGCTGATAGCGAAGCCAATACAGTGGCGAGCAGTGAGCGGTGGATGAACTTGCGGCGGCTGAATGCCGACGGCTTATCTGGAAAAGAATAGTGCGTGGACATGGGGATGTCGTAGGGCTTTTGGGCTACGGAGACAATGATAATCGGGAAGGAGAAGATGGGGAGAACAGCCCAAACGAAAAGAGCCAGCGATTCGATGAATCGCTGGCTCTTTGAAAGAATAGCAATTTCGTTTAGAACTTCACACTCGTCGTGACGGTGAACCAATGGATCTGCACACCGGTGCGGCTGTTGTTATATTCACCTGAGCGCAAAGCACTGGCACCGACACTTTGCTCCGCTGGCAATTCCACTTGATAGCCGAAGTCGATCGCATAGCGCTCACGTTGCCAGCCGGCACCGAGGCCGATGGTGTGTTCCGTGATGGCGGCGGTGAGGGGGGTGAGCGTCGCGTCCGGCACCGGACTGTTACCGTAACTGTAACCCGCACGGAGCTTCCACGATTCGCTCGCGGCGAACTCAACGCCCGTACGATACACAAACTGGTCCTTCCAGTGCAGGGGCACTTCGTCATCGATCGTCGAAGAGCCCATGGCACCGTTCACGATAGGGTTGCTGCCGTTATAGAGTTTGACGGGCAGGCGGTCGAAAGAATCGGACCAGTTGACCCAATCGATCTGCATGGCGAGACGCCACTTCGGATGAAGCTGCCACGCAGCACCGGCGGTGGCCATCTGCGGGAAGTGATTGTTCACCTGCGCATCGTAATGGAAGGGGACGCTGGGGAGAGCGACTTGTGTGCCGACATCGCCAGTCGCATCACCTCGACTGCGGACAGAAGTTTCGGTACGATAGGACACACCGAATTGCCAGCGGTCGTTGGGCTTGTAGATGGCACCGAACTGCGCATTCACACCGAAGCCGTCCGTGTTCAGGTCGAGCAAGGTCTTCGCACCAGCTAATGGAGTATTCTGGAAAATGTAGGGGGCTTGCAGTTTGTTATCGTTGTAAACGAGACCGATGTTCGCGCCGACGGACCACTTGTCACCGAGCTTCACCGCTGCACCCAACGCGGAGCGGAGGACGCTGATGTCTGAGCGATGCACTTGGTTGCCATAGGAGACGCCACCCAAACCACCGGGAGCGTCTACATAGGTCCAATCTGCGGATAGGGCAGCCTCGGGCATGAAGGAAAGACCGATGCTGACCGGGCTATCGCCGATCGGCATACCGAAGCCCATCTCCGGCATCGCACCCCATTTGCTGAACGTCGCATCATTATTCGCGGCATTACTGAAGCTGCCGTGAACGTAACCAACGGTACCGCCCAATTGCAGTTCCGGACGGCTCAGGTAAGCCAGACCAGCAGGGTTGGAATACATCGCGCCCAAAGGATCAGAAGCCACAGCCACATCCGCACCCGTCAGGGACATGGAACGGGCACCCACGCCGTTGCGGTAGAGTCCGCTGGCTTCGACTTTAGCCATGCCCACCAATGAGGCTGCAGCAGCTAGGGTGAAAGGGGTGAGGGTTGTTATCCTTTTTAAGGACAAAGGTTTGGGCATAAGAGTATGTGTCTTTTTAGAGCTGAGACGGCTTATCTATAAGCGACATCGCGAAAACTACTATCGGAATCGCAAAATAAAATAATCCGGTTCATTACGGAGTCCGGGCTAGGGGTTTTGCTGAATCAAAAAGAGGTAATGAAGGTTATCTTTCTTGGCGCAGAATCCTACATGTACCCAAGCAGATTCTTCTATTCCAAGTCTTTCATCTTAGGCGCATTATCTTTGAAAATCCCGGGCTGTGGTTTCTGTGGCGACAGATCGTCTTGAGAGGCGATCAGGCTGTCCAGACATGCCGGGAACATGAAGCCTTATGCGTGTTTCGGTTCATCAAGTTTTGACGGTTTGGCTGGCGGCGATCGCCTTGGTAGCAAGTGCCCAGTCAGCAGAAAAGAAAGCCGATAAGAACCAGCCAGTCAGTTACTACAAACAGATCCGTCCTATCTTCCAGGCACAGTGCCAAGGATGTCACCAACCCGCCAAACCCAAGGGCGGTTATGTGATGACGGATTACGTGAAGCTGCTTGCCGGTGGCGATAGCGAAGGAAAGGCCATCGTGCCGAAGAACCTGGCAGAGAGCTCCCTGATCAAACAGATCACTCCCAAAGACGGCAAGGCAGAGATGCCCAAAGGCGCGAAGCCCTTGCATGAGGTGGAGATCGAACTCATCTCCAAGTGGATCGCAGAAGGCGCGATCGATGACACTCCAGAGAACGCCAAGGCACGTTATGACATGGATAATCCTCCGGTTTACACGCGTTCACCGGTGGTGACGGCACTGGATTTTTCTGCGGATGGACAATACCTCGCAGTCGCTGGCTTCCATGAAGTGCTCCTGCACAAGGCGGATGGTTCCGGCTTGGTCGCCCGTTTGGTGGGCTTGTCCGAGCGCATTGAAGCCGTTCGTTTCTCACCCGATGGCAAAAAGCTCGCCGTGACCGGTGGTCTGCCAGGACGTATGGGTGAAGTGCAAGTCTGGGACGTAGCGAAGCGCAAACTGGATATCTCTGTACCAGTTACCTTTGACACCGTGTATGGCGCGGCGTGGTCGCCGGATGGCAAGTTGATCTCCTTCGGTTGCACGGATAAATCGGTGCGTGCGATCGAAGCCGCGACGGGCAAGCAAGTGCTCTTTCAAGGTTCGCACGATGATTGGATCGAGGATACTGTGTTCTCGCTCAAGGGCGATCATGTGATCTCTGTGGGGCGCGATCGCACGGCCAAGCTGACGGAATTGGCCACGCAACGATTCATCGATAACATCACCTCGATCACCCCTGGCGCCTTACGCGGTGGTATCTCCGCAGTCGCGCGGCATCCATCGAAGGATGAGATCCTCGTTGGTGGTGTGGATGGTGTGCCTCAGATCTTCCGCGTGTTCCGCGAAACAAAACGTGTCATCGGTGATAACTCGAACCTCATCCGCAAGTTCCCGGCGATGGAAGGCCGCATCTTCGCGGTGGATTATAACAGCGATGGCAAACGCATCGTGGCTGCGAGCAGCATGGATGGAGCAGGGGAAGTGAATGTGTATGCCTCCGATATCGACGGCACGCTGTCGAATGATCTGAAGACCATCTTTGAGAAAGTCGCCAGCACACGCTCGGCCGAAGAGAACAAGAAGGTGGAAGAATTTCAGACCAAGGACGTGAAACTTATCGCCAGCACGAAGCTGACGGGTGGTGTCTATGCGGTGGCGTTCAGCCCGAATGACAAGATCATCGCCGCTTCTGGTGCGGATGGAGAGATACACTTGCTCGATAGCCAGACGCTCTCTCCGGTGAAGGCGTTTGCTCCCGCACCGATTGAAGAAGCCAAGCTGGCCTCTGCTCGCAAGAGCAAGTCCAAGAAAGAGCCGGATTACATCCTCGATGTGACCCCGGTGGTTTCCAAGATGGGTTGCAATATGGGCACCTGCCATGGTGCGAAGGATGGTAAGAACGGCTTCAAGCTCTCTCTACGTGGTTATGATCCGGTCTTCGATCTGCGCGCTTTTGCAGATGATTTGGCTTCACGCCGTGTGAATCTCGCTTCGCCCGATGACAGCTTGATTCTGCTCAAGGCCACTGGTGCGGTGCCGCATGAAGGCGGTCAACGCACCAAGCAAGGTGACAAGTATTATCAAATTCTCCGCGACTGGATCGCTGCCGGTGCGAAAGTGAATTTCGACAGCCCCAAGGTGACGCGTATCGAAGTGACGCCGAAGAACCCCGTGGTGAACAAGGTGGGCGATACCGAAAAGATGAAGGTCATCGCCTTTTACGCTGACGGTTCGAAGCGTGATGTGAGCAACGAGGCGTTCATTGAGAGCGGCAATGTGGACATCATCAAGGCGGACGAGAAGGGCATCGTGACGACCTTGCGCCGCGGTGAAGCTCCCGTGCTGGCCCGCTATGAAGGTGCTTACGCCGCCACAACGATCACGGTGATGGGTGATCGTTCCGGCTTCAAATGGAAGAACCAACCGGGATTCAGTGAGGTGGATGAACTGGTGGAAGCCAAGTGGAAGCGGATGAAAATCCTGCCTTCCGACCTGTGCACCGATGATGAATTCGTCCGCCGCGTCCATCTCGACCTGACGGGTTTGCCTCCGACGGTTGAAGATGTACGCAAATTCCTCGCCGACACGCGTGATACTCAAGTGAAGCGCGAAGAGCTGGTGGACCAGCTCATCAGCAGCGAGGCATTCATCGAGCATTGGTCGAACAAGTGGGCAGACCTGTTGCAGGTGAACAGCAAGTTCCTCGGTGCCGAAGGTGCGAAAGGTTTCCGCGAATGGATCCGCAAGGAGGTCGCTGCGAACACGCCTTACGACCAGTTCGTGCACAAGATTCTGACGGCCAGCGGGTCGAACAAGGACAACCCGCCTGCCGCTTATTACAAGATTCTCCGCACGCCGGAGGATACGATGGAGAACACCACGCATCTCTTCCTTGCCACGCGCTTCAACTGTAACAAGTGCCATGACCATCCCTTCGAACGCTGGACGCAAGATCAGTATTACCAGATGTCCGCTTATTTCGCACAAGTGGACCTGAAGATGGATCCGGCCTCAGGCGATAAACGCATCGGCGGCACGGCGGTGGAAGGTGCCAAACCGCTCTACGAGATAGTCTCTGATAAAAAAGAAGGCGAAGTAAAACACGATCGTACTGGCAAGCCCACGCCGCCGCAGTTTCCTTACACCGCAACAACGACGACCAAAGCGGATGCCACCCGCCGTGAGCAACTGGCTGCGTGGATCACCGCGAAGGACAATCGCTACTTTGCGATGAGCTATGTGAACCGTATGTGGGGTTATCTGACGGGCACAGGTATCATCGAGCCGATTGATGACATTCGCGCGGGCAATCCGCCGACGAACCCAGAATTGCTCGATTATCTGACCAAAGAATTCATCGCGAAGAATTTTGATACGCAATACCTGATGCGCACCATCTGCAAGAGCCGCACGTATCAGCTCTCCGTGAGTTCGCACAAGTGGAACAACGATGACACGATCAATTACTCCCATGCCAAGGCGCGTCGTCTGCCGGCGGAAGTGCTATTCGACAGCATTTATCTGGTGACCGGTTCGCAATCCAAGTTCCCGGGAGTGGCTCCCGGCACGCGTGCCGCAGCTTTGATGGATTCATCCGTCAGCACGTCAGATGGTTTCCTTGCTAACCTCGGCAAGCCGACGCGTGAAAGCTCCTGCGAATGCGAACGCTCCACTGATCTGCAACTCGGCCCGATCATGGCCTTGGTCAGCGGTCCTACCGTGGGCAACGCCGTGAGCGATCCGCAGAACGCCATCGCCAAGCTGGTGGAAGCAGAGAAGGACAATCACAAGGTAGTAAACGAATTGTTCATGCGCATCCTGAACCGTCCCGCCACGGAGAAGGAAACGGTCAAGGCTGACCAGGCCTTCCAAGTGGTGGAGCCGCAACACAAGCAACTCGTGGCGGAACTGGCCGCGTATGAAGTGGATTTGAAACCTCTCACGGCTAAGCGGGAGCAAGATCGCATCAAAGCCATCGCCGATGCCAAGACGGAACTGGAAGCATACAAGAAAGAGATTGCTCCGCGCGAAGCCGAAGCGGACCAGAAACAGAAAGAGCTTATCGCGAAGCGTGAACAGGAACTGAAAGACCACGAAACCAAGCTCGCTGAGAAACAGGCCGAATGGGAAAAGAATCCAAAGGCGGAGACAGCTTGGACGGCATTGAAGGCCAAGACGCTGAAGGCGTCCGTCAATGGTATCAAACTCAACCAGCAGGATGATCTGACCATTCTCTCCACCGGCAACGATGGCAAAGGTAATTACACCATTACCGCCGAGACAGATTTGGTCGGCATCACTGGTTTCAAGATCGAAGCCTTGGTGGATGCGAAACTGCCGAAGAATGGTCCGGGCCGTTCACCCGATGGCAACTTCGTACTGACGGAATTCGAAGTGAAAGCAGCGACCAAACCGAAACCTGCGGAGAGTAAGCCAGTAGTCTTGGAGAAGGCCGTCGCTGATTTCAACCAACCAAGCTACAACATCACAACGGCCATCGATGGCAAACGTCCCGCGCAGAACAACGGCTGGGCCGTCGCCGGTCAGCAGGGACAGAACCACATGGCGACCTTCGAGGTGAAGGAAGCTTTGGGTAGCGCGGGTGGAACGATTCTGACGTTCGTTCTCGATCAGCAATACACCAGCGGTCAGCACAATCTCGGCAAATTCCGCCTCTCGGCCACGACATCAAAGAAACCCATCGGCTTCGGTGTGTCGGAAGATGTTCAGAAAATTCTCGAGATCGTGACCGATCAACGCACGGAAGAGCAGAAGAAGAAGCTGACGACTTACTATCGCAGCATCGATGCGGAATTCCAGAAGCGCACGGCAGCTCTCGCGGAAGCGAAGAAGCCTCGGGCGATTGATCCGAAACTGAAGGATTTGCAAGACGTGCTGGCGCGCGCCGAGCAACCGCTGCTAATCGATCCGAAGTTGGCCGATCTGCAACGCGCTGTGGAATTGAGCACCAAGCAGGTGCAACAATTGCGATTGGTAGCCGCGCAAGACATCGCGTGGGCATTGATCAATAACCCGGCATTTTTGTTCAACCGATAGACCGCGAGGCGTTAATCACCTTGCGAAAATGAGTTTTTAAATTTAGTAATCAAGATACCAGAAAGGTCCTTACTTATGATCCGCATACCTGGTGGCACTAACGGTGACTTGTGCGACGCGAATATGAAGATGAGCCGGCGCGATCTCTTGCGCATCGGCGGCTCCGGCATCCTCGGCCTGTCGCTCGGCTCCATGCTCTCACTGCAAGCGAAGGCCAGCACCGGCAATCAAGGCGGGCCCGGTTGGGGCAAGGCCAAGAGCATCATCATGGTGTATCTGCAGGGCGGCCCGAGCCATCTCGACCTGTGGGACCCGAAGGAAAATGTGCCGGATAATGTGCGGTCCATCTTCAAGCCCATCTCCACGAAGATCCCTGGCACGATGTTCACCGAACTCCTGCCGCAACTGGCGAAGGTGAACGACAAGATGACGATGATGCGTTCGCTGAGCTACACGCCGAACGGCCTCTTCAATCACACTGCCGCCATCTATCAGATGATGACCGGTTACACGACGGACAAGGTGAGCCCTTCCGGCCAGCTTGAGCCGCCGAATGCGAAGGATTATCCGAACTTCGGCTCGAACATCATCCGCCTCAAGCCGCCTACGGAACCGATGCTGCCCTTCGTGATGCTCCCGCGCCCCTTGCAAGAGAGTAACGTAGTAGGTAAAGCGGGCACGGCAGGATTTCTCGGCAAAGCATTTGATCCTTACACGCTGTATCCAGACGGTGACGATCTGGACATGAGCAAGATGGAGAAGGTGCGCGTGGAAGACCTGAAGATGCAGCCGGACGTGTTCTCGTTGCGACTCGAACGCCGTGCTAGTCTCCGTGAAGCCTTCAGCGATGCTATGCCGGAGATCGAGAAGGCAGTGGAGAACTACCAACTCGATGAATATTACAGCCGTGCTCTCAGCCTTGTGATCTCCGGTCGTGCGCGCAATGCGTTTGATCTCGGTCAAGAGCCCGCGAAGGTGCGTGACCGTTATGGCCGCAATACCTTCGGTCAAAGCTGCTTGCTGGCACGCCGCTTGGTGGAAGCGGGCACACGCGTGGTGGAAGTTATCTGGCCTAAGGTGGCGAACTCGGACAATCACTCTTGGGACGTGCACAACGGCCTGCCAGACCGCATGAAACGACAGTCCGCTCCGATGCTGGATACCGGTCTCTCCGCCTTGATGGAAGACCTCGATCAACGTGGTCTGCTGGCGGAAACGATGGTTGTCGCCGTGGGCGAGTTCGGTCGCAGTCCGGTGAAGGGTGTGAGCACCTCCGGTAATGGCAACAGTGCCGATGGCCGCGATCACTGGCCATATTGCTACACGGGCTGCATCGCTGGTGCTGGCATCAAGCGCGGCTATGTGCACGGCAAATCGGACAAGACCGGTTCCGCCCCGACGGAAGACCCGGTGCATCCGAGCGAATTGCTGGCGACGATCTATCACGCCTTCGGTATCGACCCGGAGACGATCGTTTACAACCACCTCAATCAACCGCGCGAACTCGTGAAGGCGAAAGCGGTGGGCAAACTGTTCGCTTAAGCGAACGTATCAGTTTCAAACGCCCAGTCTGTTTACAGACCGGGCGTTTTTCTTTATTTGCAGGTATGGCATTGATGCCATACTTTATATGGTATGAAGATGACCATGCATATTGATGATCAGTTGCTGACCCGGGTCATGAAAGCGTTTGGGACCGATAGTAAAACACGGGCGGTAGACTTGGCTCTGAGAGAGATCGACCGGCGCTCCCGTTTGGTGAAGCTGGCTTCAGCCGGATTGGGCTTGGCTGCGGATGAATTGAAGGATGCGATCAATCCTGCCTATGACCTCGACGAGATGAGAAAGCGTGAAACCCCTGTAAGCTATGGCCGCAAATCCCGTTCTCGTTGACAGTAGTTACTATATCAAACTGTTACGGGCGAAGCGTGACCCGCTCAAAGAACTCGCTCCTCTGGCAGCGGACCGGGATCTGGCGGTATGCGGGATCATCCGTTGCGAAGTAGGTCGGGCACTGCTGCACCCAAATACGCTCAAGAAGTTCCAGAGTTTTTGGGATGTGATGGTGAATGTGCCCACGGACAATGCGCTGTGGCAGGAAGCCGAAGACCTGCTTTGGTCCTTGGATCGGAAGGGCGTGTTGCTGCCGGTGACAGATGTGGTCATCGCCTGCTGTGCCAAGCGCATTAATGCAGTGGTGCTGACGCATGACAATCATTTCAAGTCCATTCCTGGTTTGCGCTCGGTTGACCAGATTGATCTGTAAGAGCATCTGGTCAGGTGCGCTTACCAGTTGAGTTTGGTTGTGAGTGATATGATTAGAGTCCATTTTGTTCCTACCCGTATGAAAGCATTTGCCCGCATCTTTTCTGCTCTGGCTCTCACAGCCGGTCTTTTCACATTTAACGCATCGGCGGCTGAGCCATTGTTGGAGAAGGTGGATATCTTCGAAGCAGGGAAGGATGGCTATGCTCTCTATCGTATCCCGGGCATGGTGGTGACAAAGAAGGGAACGGTGCTCGCCTACTGTGAAGCGCGTCGCACAGGCAAGAGTGACTGGGATACCATCGACATCGTGATGCGCCGGAGCACCGATGGCGGCAAAACGTGGGACGCCATGCGGAAGATTGCCGATGTTCCCGGACCGAAAACCAAGAACCCCGTGGCACTCGCGCAAAAGCTGGGGAACACGAACGATGTGACCTATAACAACGCGACGGCCATCGTGGACAAGGACGGCTCCGTTCATTTCGTTTTTTGCCTGGAGTATTGCTGGGCATTCTACATGAACAGCAAGGATGAAGGCGTTACTTGGTCTGCACCTATCGAGATCACGTCAGCCTTTGACAAGTTCCGTCCTGAGTATGACTGGAAAGTGCTGGCGGCGGGACCAGCCCATGGCATCCAGTTGAAAAACGGTCGTTTGGTCGTGCCGGTTTGGTTATCCACGGGTGAGGGTGGTCATGCTCATCGGCCCTCGGCAGTTTCGGTGGTCTATAGTGATGACAAAGGCAAAACCTGGCATCGCGGAGACATGGTGGTGGCGCATCCGGAATTGAAGAATCCTAGTGAGACTATCGTGGTCGAGCTGGCCGATGGACGGACAATGCTGAACATTCGCAGCGAATCGAAAGAACATCGCCGTGCGGTATCCTTCAGCAAGGATGGGGCGACCAAATGGAGCAAAGTTCAGTTCGAGGAGGCTTTGCTGGAGCCCGTTTGCATGGCCAGCATCATCCGGGTTTCTGATGAAAAGACGGGCGGCAAAAACCGTTTAGCGTTTGCAAACCCGGATAATTTGACCCGGAAAGACGGCAAAGAGAAACCGGAGATGTCCCGTGATCGCATCAATCTGGCCGTCAAATTATCCTATGATGAGGGCAAGACTTGGGCTGTGAACAAGCGTCTGGAAGAGGGTTTCAGCGGTTACAGTGACCTCGCGATGGCGAAGGATGGAACCATCCTGTGCTTCTACGAACGAGGCTCCACGGATGAGAAAAGCAGCACCAAGACAGGCCGGTTGACGGTCGCCCGGTTCAATCTGGAATGGCTTTCAGACGGGAAAGACACCTTCAAAGGCAAGAAATAGGCGGTTCCACCAAGCGCAGTAAAATTGCAAGTTACTGATTTTTCTGCGTGCGTTGGAGGCATCTGCTTTTTATTGTCTAGGAAATGACCATCTGGATTCTCGTCATCGCATGTCTTGCCATGGGAGGCACCATCGGCCACACGGCCGGTGCATTACGTGTCTCAATTGCTACGTTGGGAACTTGGATCGCCTATCTGCTGGCATGGCCGATCGGGGACAAGCTCAGGCCCATGACGATGGGTTTTTTTGACACGCCGACAACGCTGCTCATCATGCCGCCGGTGTTGGTCTTTTTCGGTTTGGTGGCTGTCATTTTTTCCCTGGCGCAAGGCGTTCATCTGAAAATATATCTCTACTACAAGTACAAAACCACTGAGGAAAAGTTTAGCCTATGGGAGCGGATGAACAACCGGGTGGGTATCTGTGTGGGCCTGATCAAAGGGGGGCTATGGGTTGGTATATTGCTTGGTTTCATCTATTCGGTCGGTTACCCGATCATGCTGTCAGAACCGAACGACCGGGCGCCTTTCCTTTACAAGACAGCGGCGAAACTCCGGAATGACCTTCAAGAATCCGGTTTTGAAAAACTGGGTGCTGCTATGCAGCGTGCGCCGGAGAGGTATTATCAGGCTTCTGATATCATCGGCTATATGTACCAGAATCCGCAGTTGCAAAGCCGCATGATGCATTACCCGCTTTTCCTCAGTCTTTCCGGTACGCCTGAGTTCGTTAAACTTCTGGCCGGACCGGAAACTCGGCAGATTTTGGAGAGCAAGGCGCCGATCACCACTTGGTTCAACACCAACTCGATGAAGTTGTTGAAGAACACATTTATCCAGTCCCAGTTGAAGCAGGTAGATACGGCGGATCTTTTGGAATTTGCCAAGACTGGAAAGTCGGCAAAATACGACAGCGAGATGGTGATCGGGGTATGGGTCATCAACTTGGCTCCCACGATCAATGCCGTGAAGCAAAACCATGCACAGGTGACTCCGCAGCAACTGTTGATATTGAAAAACCTCATGGCCAAGAATATCGATGATCTGGTTTTGGTGAACACGCCAGACGGCCAGATGTTCCTGCGTGGTACGAAGGTGGATTTCAGCCAGATGCGTGGGTTGGTGCAGGCTCGCTGGACTCCGAAGCCGCCCCCGCCTCAAACGGACGGATGGCAGCCGCCGGCTCCAAACGCACCGGACACCGGTCCCTCGGCCGCCCCCTCAGTGTCTGATATCACGCAGATGCCACTTATGGCCAGCGGTCGCTGGACCAGAAATGAGAATGATGTAGCGGTCAGCCTCAAGAAAGATGATGCGGAGGCGACGGGCACTTTGACGGTATTGAACGAAGATAATATTTCAGTGAAGATCAACGAAGGAACGTTGGTCTTCTCCCGCTATCGTTGATGGTGATTTCAGATATGAATAAAGAAAAAGGGCCGAGTGATGAACTCGGCCCTTTTCATTTTGGAAGATCGATTACTTCTTCTCGAAATTCACCGGTTGTGTGGTGACAGAAGGAGTGAACAGATTCTCGGGAGCCGGACCTTGATTGGTTTGCGCCACTCTGGTTTCGGCCAATGGATTGTCATTCACCGTGGTGGCAACATCAGCCGAGGGAGAGGATAAATTGGCCGGATTGGCCATATCGTTACCGCTCTGCATCTTGCCGGACATCATCACACCCGTGACGAGAAGACCACAGACCAAAGCGCTGTAAGCCATGACCATTGCGGGCTTCAACTGGAAGCGCTCCCACAGGCTATCCCACCAAGAAGCGGAAGCATCGGCCTGTTCAGTCTCGATGCGGTTTCGCACCTGCTGGCTGAAGCGGTCAAAGTAACCGGGAGGCGGCTGCTCGTGCTTCTTAAGGGCAAGCAATTTGCGAAGCTGCGCGAAATCGTTGTCGTTATTGGCCGGTTCCATATTATTTCAGATAATCTGAGAGGTAGGCCTGCAATTGTTGCCGGGCGTAGAACAACCGGGACCGGACCGTGCCTGTGTTGCAATCCATGATCTTTCCGATCTCTTCATGCGACAGGCCCTGAACATCGTGCAAGGTAACTACCGTTCTATGGTCTTCTGACAGCTTCTGCATCGCCTCGTTCAATTTTTCCTGCAGCTCCGCCAAGCCTGCATCACGACGCGGTGTGTGTTGGGATACGAGTTCCACTAGCTCTTCGTCATGCTCTACCTGCTGGTCCAAGTCGTTGAGGCTGAGAAAGCTGCGATTCTTCCGGGTTTTCAGGAAGTTGATGGTCTTGTTCACCGCGATGCGATAGACCCACGTGAAGAAGCTGGAATCGCCCTTAAAATTTTTCAGGGCGCTGTACGCTTTAACGAACGTTTCTTGGGCGAGATCGTTGGCGTCCTCGTGATTAGACGTCATGTGGTAAATCGTGCCGTAGATGCGCTCCTGATATTTGCGGACCAGCCGGTCATAGGCGTCCATGTCACCGGCTTGGGATTTCTTTACCAGTTCACGATCCTCCGCCGCGGCCTCGGCTTTCGCCACATCGGCTTCTTTGGGGGTGGAGGATAAATCCATGATGTCGAAAGTGGCTGTTCCCGTCATAGGCTGTTACAAGCTTATTAAGCCGTAACACCCAGTCCGTTCGTTTGTTGCGCTAAAAAATCTGTCAGCGCTTGCAGGGCCTGACGTCCGGGTGTCGGCGGCAATGTCTTCAATTGCTGACGCGCTTCGAAGAGATGCTGTTCAATCACCTGTTGGGAAATCGTCAAAGAATCGTAGCGTTCGAGCAAAGTGGTGACGCCCGATTGATACTCCGGCTTCCATGCCTGCAACCAGCGTTCCAATTGCGTGCGTTCCGCCGGAGTGCACTTTTCCAGCACGGAAAGCAGGGGCAGGGTCACCTTGCCGCTGGCTAGATCGGTGCCCAATGATTTGCCCGCGCGATCTTCGGAATCGAAGAGATCCACGCAATCATCGTAAATCTGATAAGCGGTGCCGAGGGCCATGCCATAGTCACGTAAAGCACGACGCTGGGTTGGAGTGGCATTGCTCAAGTGCGCACCGAGATCGCAGGAGAGGGCGAAGAGTTCGCCCGTCTTCATGGATAGTATCTTGAAATACTCAGCGCGTGACATGTCCAGCTTGCCCCGGCGATGCGTCTGCAAGATTTCACCGCTGCAAACGGTATTCGTGGAAGAGGACACCGCGCGGCAAACTTCCGTGGTCGGGAAGCTGGCAGCGAGTTTGAGCGCATGGGCAAAGAGACAATCACCCAAGAGCACGGAAATCTGGTTGCCCCAATTTGCGGCCAAGGTAGGGCGCTGGCGGCGCATCTCGGCCATGTCCATGATGTCGTCATGGACCAAGGTGGCGAGGTGGATCATCTCGATGATGACCGCGACCGTCACCAGGTCTTCATTATGATGATTAGGCTGGATGGCACCACCGCTCAGAGCGACCAAGGCCGGACGCAGATGCTTGCCCTGATTGGTCAGTGCATACTTCGCGTAAGGGGCGATCTCGGCATCGAACGCCTCCACCTGCTGGCCGAGGCTGACGGTGACGGCACTGAGGAAAGGCTGTACGGGGGCGACGATCAGCCGCCAATCAGCCAAGGGCTGGGGCGGGGTCATCGTGGCCGTCAAAGGGCCATTTGCCTTCTCGTCAGGAACCAACATTAGCTATCAATCTAGTTTGCCGGAAAACCAAGTCAAACCGATTGCCTCACCGTTGTTTGCTTACGATGGGGTTAATGCGCCCTAATGCAGAGGCGTTTTGGCAAGTTTTGAGCCGAAACATAAAGTCCGTGCCGCCGGATTCTAGCCGGCAGTTAAGTGCGTCCGACGAAACACGAGGTTTATGACGGGATGCCGATTTATCCTGTCGGACCGAAGTTTGCTCAGTTTCATTTGTCACACTGATTTACCAGTGTTAGCCCCTTTACTGCCGGCTAGAATCCGGCAGCACGTTGGGTAGTGGCGAAAACCCGGTGCATGCTTTATGTTCCGCCTGTGCAACTGGATTCGGTTCAAAGCGCGGCCCAAGAACAGTTTGGGAAACAAAGTCATCGGTACGGTAAGGGACACATCCTGCAGAATGTGGACGACGTCATCGCGGCCACGCAGCAAATGCTGCTGCCGCCGGTAGCCGATGTGCTGGATGTGGCCACGGGAGCGGGACATACCGGCCTCTATTTCGCCGGGTTGGGCCATCGCGTGACTCTGGCGGACATCGCGCAACCGATGTTGGACCGGGCCTTGGAAGCGGCGACGGAGCGCGGTTTGAAGATTACTACCCAGCAACATGCGGCGGAGAAGTTCCCTTATGCGAATGGCAGTTTCGATCTCGTGACGTGCCGCGTGGCGCCGCATCATTTCAGTTCGCCACCGGATTTTGTGAATGAAGCCGCGCGGGTGTTGCGTCCCGGTGGTTACTTCCTGTTGATCGATGGTTCTGTGCCGGATGATGAGCCGGAAGCGGAAGCATGGTTGCATGAGGTGGAGAAGTTGCGTGATCCCAGTCATAACCGGCTGCTTTCGCCGCGTTCCTGGACCAAGCTCTGTGTGATGGTGGGATTGAAAGTGAATTCAGCAGAGTTGAAGACGTTCAAGCAACCCGATCTCGAATGGTATTTCGAGACGGCGAACACGCCGCAGGAGAATCGGGTGGCCGTGCGCAGGCTGGTGGAGACGGCTTCGAAACATGTGCGAGAGTGTTATCGTGTGGCGATGGAAGCGGGAAAGACCGTGTGGTGGTGGCCGCGGCTGACGCTGATCGCGCAGCGGTAGTGGAGCGCGAAAACATTTTCCCCGTTTCGCTTTCGGCAGGATGCGGTATCTTCGGTGCGTGCAGACGTTGGCGGATAAATTGGCGGAGGCAGCAGCATCCCCCTTGAATACCGTGACTGTGCCAGACCTCTGGCAGCAGGAAGCAGTCACGGCATTGCGTGAGGGAAAGGATGTCGTCGTGCATGCGCCGACGGGTGCGGGGAAGACATTGATTTTCGAGCTGTGGTCGAATGGAGGGAAGAATCGCAATCAAGCCATCTACACGGTCCCAACACGTGCTTTGGCGAATGACAAATTGGCCGAATGGCGGGCACGCGGCTGGGATGTGGGCATTGCCACAGGTGATCTTTCGGAGAACCTGAATGCACCGGTCATCGTCGCCACGTTGGAGACGCAGAAGAATCGACTCATCCAAGGTGATGGTCCGGCACTGCTGGTGGTGGATGAATATCAGATGATTGGTGACCCGGATCGCGGGCTGAATTACGAACTGGCCATCGCACTCGCACCGCCCAAGACGCAGTTGCTGTTGCTCAGCGGCAGTGTGGGGAATCCGCAGGATGTGGTGAAGTGGCTGCGGCGAATCGGTCGGAACGCAGTGCAAGTGAAGTATGAGAAAAGGCCGGTGCCGTTGGATGAAGTCTTCGCGAATAATCTCAATTATCACGTGCCCTCCGAAGTGAAGGGTTACTGGCCGCGTTTTGTAGCGAAGGCATTGGCAGAGGATTTAGGACCGGTGTTGGTCTTTGCGCCAAGGCGTCAGGCCACGGAAACTTTGGCGGCAGATCTGGCGAGGTATCTGCCGAACCCGAATCCGCTGGAACTTACGCCGGAGCAGAAGTTGCTGGTGGGCGAGAATCTGGCCAAGATGTTGAAATCACGGGTGGCGTATCATCATAGCGGACTTAGCTACGGTGCGCGAGCGGGTGTGATCGAACCGCTGGCGAAGGCGGGGCAGTTGCGGTGTGTGGTGGCGACGATGGGCTTGGCGGCGGGGATCAATTTTTCCCTGCGCAGTGTGACTTTGGCGGGAGAATCTTATCGACGTGACCAAGTGGAGCAACCGTTGCGGCCCGATGAGATACTGCAGATGTTCGGGCGCGCGGGAAGGCGTGGCATCGATGAAGTGGGTTATGTGCTGGTGAGTTCGAACCAGATCCGCCTGAACGAAGGTTACGCGGCACATCTTTCACGGAGCGGCATGGTGGATTGGGGTGCGTTACTGGGAATCATGGCCGCAGCAGCGGATCAAGGGCGTGAACCATTCATCGATGCTGTGCGCGTGCAGGAGCGCCTCTTCACCACGAAGCCGATCTTTCTCGGCGTGGAAGAATCCTTAAAGCATCCGGTGACGCCGTGCGGATTGAAGACGGATGCAGAACGCGCGCGACACGTGGGGCAGCGTTATCGCGAGATGCGGAACAGCCGCGGTGAATGGCAGGCGATACCGAAGCCGGAGATACGGCGTGTCAGCGAAATCCAGATCGCCGAGATCAAAGTGCAAGAAGGACAGGCCGTGCCGCAATTGCGCCCGATGCTGACGGAGCCAGCGGCCTTGGACAAAGTAGGCACAGGACAGCTTTGCGAATTGAGAACGCAAGATGGCCGTAAGATTCACGGACGTGCGGTAACAGTGGCGGAGACGATGATGGGGGGACGCGTGTTCCTGGCCAAGTGGGTGCGCCGGATGACTGGCTGGAACGGACGCGAGATGCCGATGCCGACGTGGCAAGAGAAGGTGAAGAACATAGTGGCCACGAAGATGGCGGAGCAGGGGACACCGGTCATCCGTTTTGAACCGGTGGAGAACCACATCGTGGCGCAGGTCAGCTTGGAGAATCTGACGTTGGCAGTGCCGGTGGATCAGTACGGTGTGGCGCTGTGGAATCCGGTGATGCGCGATATTCTGCCACCCGATTGCGCGGTGTGTGATCAAGTGGAGCAATGCCGCCGAATACCAGCGGCTACCGGCACAGCTTTGTTGTGGCGTCGGCTGGGACTGGTGGAAGCGAGCGGGAAGCCGACCTTGCGCGGGCGCATCGTCAGTTTTTTTCAGCAAGGGTATGGTTTGGCGATTGCGGCGGCGTTGGAGGATAAAAACTATTCCTTGAATGAACTGATTTACGACATTGCGAACTTGGATGCTGGGTTCCGCTTTTGCACGGAGGAGAGCCGTTGGGGTGGACGTCTGCCGATGATCTGTCATGAGAAGTATGGGAACCAAAACATTCCGGGCTACTTGGAGAATGGGTTGCCACCGAAGTATGGTTCCGGTGCAGAGACAGTCGTAGCGGGTGTGCATAAAAATCCGGCGAGCAAGGCGGCGTGGATCACAGATTTTCTGGGTGTGGGTGATATTGATCGCGTGATCATCGAGTGGCGGAGTTTGCTGCGGCAGATCGCGCACTCGCCGAAGCTGGACTGGCCGCGTTATGCGGAGCTTCAGAAAATGGCGAAGGAAATCCTGAACGAAACGGAATCACCGACGCTGACGGAGTTGCCCCCTTTGGAGTACCACCAGACGAAACGGGTGGAGCACAAATTGCATTTTCGGCGTTAAGTTTAACATTGTCGGAATTATCTGATTTACGATGGCGCAGAAAGTGGGCGTTCTGCATGGAAATGAGGAGGAAAACTGGGTAAATTTTCTGAAAAGTGAGGCGGGCTGTATTGCATTGAGGCAAAAGTGGATTAAATTTGTTCTCCCAATCAGGCTTGAGGGGATGGAAGCATGATGAAGTACGAGTATTGGCAATCAGCTAAGGATCACCGGTGGTATTGGCAGCTAAAGGCAGACGGCGGTGAACGTCTTGCCTACGGTGAAAGCCATGCCACCAAGGAAGCGTGTTTGAAATCCATCCAGATGGCCAAGAACTCCCTGCAAGCTGTAGAGATTGATGTGACGGTCTCGGACAGTTCCCAGCAGAATCTCTTCAAACCCGCTCCACCTGAGCGGTAAATTTCGTAATTTCGGTTTTGGAGGTTATCCGGCAGCAAAAGATCAGAAGGATGATATCGTCTGTCACCGGGCGCATCTTGACACTGCCCCCGATTAGGTAGTGAACCAGAGTTGATCCCAGTGGTGATTATGGCGTGCCTCGGAGAGTGCGGCCAGATGGCGCATGCCTTTGGGCGTCCAGAACTGGCCGGGCCGTTTGAAGCGG